>CAZONM010000273.1:0-8437 GCA_964580865.1 uncultured Myxococcales bacterium
CGGGGCGGCCCGCCTCGGCCGCGCGCCGCTGCGCCTCGCGCAGCACGAGGAAGGCGAGCGTGTGCGCGCCCGCGCCAGGCAGCGCCGACAGCTCCACCAGGGCGCCGGGGCACACGAGCGCGTCGAGCGCGCCGGCGCGATCGACGACGGGCTGGGTCGGCGCCTCGCGGCCGAGCGCCAACGCCAGGTTGCCCTTCTGCGCGCGCAGGTCGGCGAGCACGGCCTCGGCCGTGGGGCGGGAGGGGATCAGGGAGAGCGGGGGGAAGGCGGACATGGCGATCCTCTGCCTGAACATCCGTTTAGTCTGCTGAGTCTTGCGGATCGAGATCGGATCTGCCCAGCGCCGGCGCGTCCGGGCTCGTCCGGACGCGGCCCCACGGGCTCGGCGCGACGGATCCTGGAATGAAACATCCGAACTATTTCTGGAGCCGCCATGCCCCCCTCGCCCACGCTCGCGAGCTTCATCCTCGCCGCGCTCATCGGCGCCGCCCTGTGGTCGCCCGTCGAGTACCTCCTGCACCGCTTCCTCGGCCACGACCGGCGCACCATGCCGAACCCCTTCGCCGCCGAGCACACGCGCCACCACGCCGAGGGCGACTACTTCGCGCCCGCGTGGAAGAAGGCGCTCGTCGCCGTCGCGGTGGTGCCGCCCGCAGGCGCCCTGGCCGGCCTCGCCGTGGGGCTGCCCCTCGGGCTCACGGGCGCCCTCGCCTTCGCGCTGGCCTACCTCAGCTACGAGTGGCTGCACCGACGCCTGCACACGCACCGCGGCATCGGGCCTTGGGGGCGCGCGCTGCGCCGCCACCACTTCCACCACCACTTCCACGATCCGCGCGCCAACCACGGCGTCACGAGCGCGCTGTGGGATCGGGTGCTCGGCACCCGCCAGGCCCCCGGTCGCATCCGCGTGCCCGCCCGCCTGCGCATGCGCTGGCTCGTCGACGACGCGACCGGCGCGGTGCGGCCGGAGCACGCGCGCTGGTACGAGCTGCGAGGGTGAGCGCGCGCGGGTTGAGGGCGCCCGGCCTGCGCGCGCTCACCGCTTCGTGTACTGGTCCAGCACCCGCTCGATCGCCGCCCGGCACGCGGCGCAAAACGGCACGTCGTTGCGTGAGAACATGACGCAGTCCGCCTGCGCGCGGTACATGCCCTTGGCCTGGTAGCTCGCGCCCTCGAACGCGCCCACCGCGCGCGCGTGCGGCTCGGCGCCGAGGGTGCGCGTCTCGAGCTCCTTCTGCGCGAGGAAGAGGGCGTCGAGCTCGCGCTCGGGCGCATTCCGCGCGCGCAGCGCCTTGCGCTTGGTCTGGTACTCCTGCGAGCGCTGCACGAAGCCGTCCTTGTCCCAGGGCGTCGGCAGGGGCGCGCCCTTGCTCGCCTTCCACTTGAGGCGCGCAGGGTCGACGATGGTCGTCACGTTGGGCTCCCACGGCTCCACGAGCTCGCCGCTGAGGTAGGCCACCTCCGAGGTGAAGTACTCATCGGCGAGCCCCGCGAGGTTGTGGCCGAGCTCGTGCACCAAGAGGTACGGCGCGAAGCGGTTCTTGGCGGCCACCGTGGAGTAGAGGCCGTGGATGCCGCCGCCGCCGTAGGTCTCGCTGTTGGCGAGGATGACCATGACATCGTAGGGCGCGTGCGCCGCCACGTCGCGCAGCGCGCGGTTCTCCATGGTGAGGAGGTAGCGCTCGCTGCCGAAGGCGTCGTAGCTGGCGCCGAGCGGGCTCTTGCGGTGTACGCCGGTGGAAGGGCGCGATACGCCGCTGTGCGCGGCCGGCGGGCACAGCGCCCACACGTTCAGGTCCGAGCGGCGCGACGCGAACGGCTCCACCGCGAAGAGCGCGGCGAGCAGCGCGCGGGCCTGCGCCTCGAACTGCGGGCACTCGGCCGCGGTGTAGCCGTCGCCGAGCAGGAGCAGGTCGAGCTTGTGCTCGGGGGCCCCGCTCTTGTGCAGCGCCACGGGCGTGAACGCCGCGTCGGCGACGGCCGGGATCACGGCCCGGTCGGCGGGATCGATCACCGCGCTCCACAGCTCGCGAAAGGCGTTCTTGGCGTCGCGCTTCTTCACGATGAGCTGGACGGGCCCGGCGGGCCGCGGGAAGCGCAGCGACTCGGAGAACGTGCCCCACGATGTCTGTGCGTCGGCCGTGGTCTGCCACTCGCCATAGATGGACGCGTAGCCGCGCGAGTACAGGAGCTTGTTCGAGCCGCGATCGCGCACCTCGAAGAGGTAGAGCCCGAGGTTGAGCTCGTCGACGGCGCGGTCGGGGTTGCCGGGGAACGGCAAGGGCTCCACCACCACGCGGTCCACGGCGAAGTGCTCCTCGTCGACGTCGCCGGAGTGGTAGAGGTCCACCCGCAGCGTCGGCGGTGCCGCCATCGCCACGCACACGGTGAGCATCGAAGCCAGCATGTCGCCTCCCGGGCGGTGGTCGATAGCAGGCGCGACCCACGACCACGAGCGCGCCGCATCGGGGAGGCGAGGAGGCACCAGTGGGCGCTCGGGCCGGCCTCTGCCATGCTGCTCCGGCTGGACCGGACCGCCTACATAAGCACAGCCATAAGGAACCCCATGCGAATCCGCGACGCCACCGCCGACGACGCCGCCACCATCATCGACTTCAACGACCGCATGGCGTGGGAGACGGAAGGCAAGCACCTCGAGCGCGCGCTGGTCGAGCCCGGCGTGGTGCGCGCGCTCGAGGACCCGTCGCTGGCGCGCTACTGGCTGGCGGTCGACGACGACGGCGCGCCGCTCGGCCAGCTCATGGTCACCTGGGAGTGGAGCGACTGGAGGAACGGGCCGTTCTTCTGGATCCAGAGCGTGTACGTGAAGGAGGACGCGCGGCGACGCGGCGTCTATCGCGCGCTGCACGAGCACGCCGTGGCCGAGGCGCGGCGCGCCGGCGCCGTGGGCGTGCGCCTCTACGTCGAGCCGAACAACGCGCGCGCCATCGCCACCTACGCGCGCCTCGGCATGCGCAAGACCTACGACGTCATGGAGCTGCCGCTGCAGCGAGGATGATCGCCCTGGTGCGCACGCGCCTTGTTACGCGCCGCGTTGTGACGCGCCGGCGCCGATGACGCAGGCGCGCGTGGACCGCGCCACGACCCCGGTGCTACCTATGCGCCACCATGGCGATGAGCGCGTTCGAGGCGACGAACCTGTACTTCCGCCGCGCGGCGGACATCATGCAGCTCGGGCAGCGCATCGAGGCGGTGTTCGAGACGCCGTCGCGTGAGGTCAAGGTCGCGCTCACGGTGGAGATGGACAACGGCGAGGTGCGCACCTTCGAGGGCTACCGCGTCCAGCACGACAACTCGCGCGGGCCCTTCAAGGGCGGGCTGCGCTACCACCCGCACGTCGACCCCGACGAGGTCAAGTCGCTGGCCTCGCTGATGACATGGAAGACCGCCGTCATCGACGTGCCCTTCGGCGGCGCCAAGGGCGGCATCACGGTTGACCCGAAGCAGCTCTCGACCGCGGAGGTCGAGCGGCTCACGCGCCGCTTCATCGGCAAGATCCACGACGTCATCGGGCCCACGCTCGACATCCCGGCGCCCGACGTGAACACCACCGCGCAACACATGGCGTGGATCTACGACGAGTACAGCAAGCTGCACGGTCACTCGCCTGCCGTGGTCACCGGCAAGCCCGTGGAGCTGTACGGGTCGCTCGGGCGCGAGGCGGCCACGGGCCGCGGCGTGGCCATCGCCACGCGCGAGACGCTCAAGAGCCAGGGCAAGCGCGTGGAGGGCGCGCGCGTGGCCATCCAGGGCTTCGGCAACGTCGGCACGTTCACCGCGCGCTTCTTGCAGGCCATGGGCGCCAAGATCGTCGCCATCGCCGACCACACGGGCGCCGTGCGCAACGGCGCGGGCATCGACGTGGAGAAAGCCATCGCGCACGTGCGCAAGCACGGTCACATGGCCGAGCTCGACGCGGGCGAGCGCTTCAAGAGCGACGAGGTGCTGTTCGAGCCCGTGGACGTGCTGGTGCCCGCCGCGCTCGGCAACGTCATCACCATGCACAACGTCGCCAACGTGCGCGCGCCCATCATCGTCGAGGGCGCCAACGGTCCCACCGACCCCGAGGCCAACGACGCGCTCGAGCGCCGCGGCGTGGTGGTGGTCCCCGACATCTACGCCAACGCCGGCGGCGTCACCGTCAGCTACTTCGAGTGGGTGCAGAACCTGCAGCAATTCACCTGGAGCGAAGACGAGGTGAACAGCAAGCTCGAGGCGAAGATGGTGAAGGGCTTCGAGACCATCCACAAGGTCGCCAGTGAGCGCAAGGTGTCGCTGCGCACCGCCGCCTTCATCGTCGCCATTGGGCGCGTCGGCAAGGCGCGCGTGCTGCGTGGCCTGTAGCGGACCGCTCGAGAACGAACCCCCGAAACGGACAGCATCGTGACCAAAGCGGAAATCTCGCACCAGACCTGGCTGAAGAGCGTCGTCGGCAAGGACCTCTCCGATGGCGAGGCGCGCGAGCTGTTCATGATCTCGCGGCGGGAGCGCTTCAAGAAGGGCGACAAGCTCTTCGACGAGGGCGAAGCGGCGGTGGCCTTGTTCCTGGTGGCCGAGGGCACCGTCGAGATCGGCAAGAAGATCTCGAGCGGTCGCGAGCGCACGCCGCTGGCGTCGCTGCACGCGGGCGCCATCGTGGGTGAGATGAGCCTGCTCACCAAGGAGAAGCGCTCGGCCTCGGCCGTGGTCACCTCCGAGCACGCCACCGTCTTGCGCGTGAGCTGGAAGGACTTCGAGGAGCTGCTCGCGCAGAACCCGGCGGTCGCCTACAAGCTGATGTACGCGCTCGCGCGCGTGCTCGCCTCGCGGCTGCGCTCGATCAACGCGCGCCTGGCCGAGGCGGCCGAGCGCAGCCTCGACGCCAACCCGCACGAGCAGGTCGAGGAATTCCAAGCGTTCAAGAAGCGCCTGTTCTCGGACTGGTCGTTCTGACGATCGCCCTCAGGTCCGCGCGGCCTTCACCAGGCGACGCACGATCTTCTGCAGCTCGGCGTCGTGAGGCCGCAGGCGCAACAAGCGCTCGCCGGTGCGGGCGGCGCGCACCCGCTCCTTGGTGCGCTCGTACAGGTGCATCAGCATCTGCAGCGCCAGCGGGTCGCTCTCGTCGGTGGCGAGTAGGCCCTCGCCCACCGTGATGGCCTCGTCGAGGAACCCGGCGCGCGCGAGCACACCGAGCGCGCGCAGGCGGATCTCGCGCACCGGCGACGCCTCGAGCGCCATGCGTGCGAGCCGCGCGGCCTCGTCCTTCATGCCCAAGCCCTTGACGAAGACCTCGGCCTGACCCACGGCCTCGAGGGCGTGGGCCGTGTCGATGGCCTGTTGCGCCTGCACCAGGCGCTGCTTGACCTCGACGTCGTCGGGGCACAGCTCGAGCGCGCGCGCCAGGTGGCCGCGCGCCAGGTGCTGGTCGCCGTTGGCGGCGGCGGCAGCAGCGGCGGCGAGCAGCTCGCGGCGCCTCCCATCCTCCGCCGACGGAGTTGCCCGGCGCGGCACCAGCTCGGCCTCGTTGCGAAGCGCCACCACGCGCGCCAGCAGCGCCGGCTCGAGGCGCGCCAACGCGCGCAGCGCGGCCTCGATGCGCGCGGCCTGGGGCGGCGTGGCGTCGGCATGCGGCGACGCCAGGATGCGTCGCACCGACGCCGCGCGGCGGCGCACGTCCTCCTCGGTGGCCGTCATGGGCAGGGCGAGCGCGGCGAAGCCGTCGGCCACCTCGAGCCCGGCGAAGAGCTGGCGTACCAGCGCGAGCACCTTGTGCAGCGGCGGGCCGCGCGGCACCGCTGCCGGCTGCCCCAGGCGATCGACCTCGCCGGCGAGGTAGCGCACGACGGCGGCGCGTCCCTCGCCCGTGGGGTCGGCGAGCTGCACGCCGGCGCCGACGCCGGGCTGCACGTGCACCACCTCGCCGCGCAGGCGCAGGCCGCCGATGCGCACCTCGACGGCGGACCCGAGCGCGGGCGGCGGCCCCTCGGCGAACAAGCCGCCCACCTTGAGGCTCTGCTCCCAAAGCGCACGCAGCGCGAGCCGCCCGGGATCGACCTCCACCGCCTGCGCGCTCACGAAGCGGGCGCTCGACGTGCGCACCGGCTCCACCTGCGCGCTCTGCGCCAGGCGCTCGACGAACGCGCGCAGCAGCGCGGCGGTGTGCGGCGCCACGTCGAGGTACTGCACGCCCATGCCCGCGGGGTGTCGCTTGATGAGCGACGCCGGCTCGTCGATGACGTGGACCACGCGTGCGGTGACGCCGAGCGTGGCGTCGCTCGCGGGGTCGAACAGGCGCACGCGCAACGACGACCCCGGCGTCGACGCGGCCAGCGTCTTGATGAACATGCCGCCGAGCGAGATGTTCTCGAGCGGCAAGCGGCGCAGCGCAGCGTCGGCCTCGACGACGTCGACGTCGGCGCGCACGCGGTAGCGCGGATGCTTCGGCAAGATGGGCGCAGGATTCACGGCGCAGCCCCCGGCGACCCGCCGCGGCTCGTCGGCGGGGTCGGCCGTCTGCTACCGCGATCCGCGGCAACACTCCAAGACATGCCTTCGGAAAGGCACTGACACCTGGCGTCGGATCGTGCGCCGGATCTCTTAAGTGGGTCGCGGCCACCGAGGTCGCGCCGACCCGGAGGGCGCCGCAACCTCGGTGTGCGTCGGCATGCGGCGGCGTCACGACGCGCCGGTGCACGCCCGACCGAGCGGGCACGCGCCGTGCGTTGGCGTCGCCCATGCTCGACGCGCTTCCCGTCGCCCTCGCGCTCCTGGTGAGCGCCGACGCGCCGCCCCAGGACGACGAGGAGCGCTGGGACGCGAGCGTCGTGCGACTGGTCGTCGAGCACGGACACGGCGCCCCGCCGAAGCTCGAGGAGGCGGTGGCGCGAGCGGCGGAGACCTGGAACGCGATCGGCGTGGGCCCGCGCCTCGAAGTGGCGCGCGACGACGACCCCGTCGACGACCCCCTGAACGTCGACGAGCGCAGCCGCGTGGGGGTCATGCACGAGCCGTGGCCGTACTCGCCGCAGGCGGGCGCCGCCACCATCACCTGGGCCTTCACCGAGAGCCAGCGCATCTTCGAGGCCGACGTGGCCCTCAATGCCGACACCGACTTCGGCGAGGGTGAGGCCGACGCCTACGACCTCGACAGCGTGCTCACGCACGAGCTCGGCCACGTGCTCGGGCTGCACCACCTCGATGACGACGGCGACGCCACCATGTTCCCCACCATCCCGCGCGGCGAGACCAAGAAGCGCGACTTGTCGGTCACCGATGTCTCGGCCTTGATCGATCGCTACGCGGGCACCGCCCTTGCCGCCGACGACCCTGACGCGGTCCTGCGCGCGGTGGCCGACGAGCCCGTGCCGGCGAGCGGATGCGCACAGCTCGGCGCGCCGAGCGCGCCCGTGGCGTTGGCGATCGCGCTGTTGGCGCTCGCGCGGCGGCGACGCGGCGCCCGGTAGATACTTCCCGGGTCAGAAAAAGCCTGGCACCCTCACGGCCCGGCGCTTCGCCGCCGCCATGAGGATCCCATGCTTTCGCTCACCTTCGTCCTCGCGCTCTCTGCCACCACGACGCCGGCGGACCGCGGTCAGGTGCACACCACGCCATCGACCGATCGTGCCGCGCCCCTGGTCATCGCCGAGGAGAGCGATGGCAAGGCGGAGAAGCCCGCCGACAAGAGCGGCAAGAAGCCTGGCGCCGGCGCGCTGAAGGGCAAGGAGGTCGACTTCATGGCGCGCTTCTTCCCCTTCAGCGTCAACGAGGGCGCCGCTGAGCCCGTGAAGGACAACCTCTTCATGGTCCACCTGCTCGGCTGCCTGCCGCTCGGCGGCCTGTGGGCGCCCTTGGTCCTGTATCCGTCCGAGGGGCGCCCCGAGCTCGGCACCGACCAGATGATCAGCTATTTGATTCCGTTCGCGATCACCTGGGGAGCGATTGTCGCGATCATGATCCCGAGCTTCATCATTCCCTTCATCGGCTGCGTCGGCTGCCCGGTCGGCGTCGCCGGTTGGTACCTGTCGAACAACGCGTCGATGAACGCGTGGGACCGCGCGTACAAGGGCAAGCCCATCGCCGCGCTCCCGCCCGAGACGCATCCAGGCACCGCGGTCGCGATGGCGTACTGACGGCGACAACCGCGAGCTGACCGGCGCGCCACGATGGCGCGCCGGTGCTCACCCGCGCTGCTATCCCTGCTCGCCC
This sequence comes from uncultured Myxococcales bacterium, assembly GCA_964580865.1. Classification (GTDB taxonomy): domain Bacteria; phylum Myxococcota; class UBA727; order UBA727; family VGSZ01; genus JACOUT01. The sequence goes on from CAZONM010000273.1 coordinate 8,209, forward strand.
GCGCGGCGCGTCCCCCTGCGGCGCTGCGCGGCGAGGCCGAGGCCGACGAGGAGCGCCCACGGCCCGAGCGCGCGCGCGTCGCCGCCGGAGCACGCGCACCCGCCGTCCACGACGCCCGCGCCGTCGTCGACGGTGGTGATCTCCTCGGGATCCGGCGGGTCGACCTCGCCCTCACCCTCGCCTTCGCCCTCACCTTCGCCCTCACCTTCGCCCTCACCTTCGCCCTCAC
>CAZONM010000274.1:0-8415 GCA_964580865.1 uncultured Myxococcales bacterium
GGCCAGGCACGGGAGCGGGCAGCGCCTGACCAGCGCCGACCGGCGCGCGGGCCAGCCCGCAGGCCGCACACGCGTGCGCCTCGGGCGCAACAGCCGCGCCGCAGCGCGCGCAGGGGGCTGCCGGTTCCGTCATGGATCGGCCCCATGCTGACAGGGGCAGGGGGTGGTTTGCCATGTTTTCACCCGTCGGGGACACCTGCCTCGACGCGGGGCGCCACCCGTGCCACCGACGGGCGCATGACCCTGTTCCAGGACGCCAGCTCCGTTCGGGCCCGCGCGCTCCTGCTCGGCGAGCGCATCGACGTGCGCGCCCTCGAGCAGGCTCAGCGCCTGGCCTCGTCGCCCCTGGTGGTGCAGGCCGGCGCCCGAGGGGTGGCGGTGGTGTTTCGCTGGGGGGCCGTGGTCCTCTTTCACGTGGCGCCCCTCGAGGAGGTGAGCCTCCTCGAGCAGCTCAGGCGCCTGACCGAGGATCCGTTCCCCAAGCCCGAGCAAGAGGAGGCGGAGGTCAAGGTCGCCACCGACAAGCCCGAGGGTGTCGAGACGTCGGTGATTCAGGTGGCGGCCTTCACCATCGAGCGCCTGCAGGTGGTGGCCGAGATCCTCGGGCGCAGCGTGGCGCTGGCGCGCTCCGAGGCGCAGGTGAAGGAGAGCGTGGCGGTCATCGAGAGCTGGGCGCGCGGCCTCGAGAAGACCGGCACGGGCGGCGCCCTCGAGCGTCAGCTCAAGCGCCACCTGGGCGCCACGCTGCTCATCCAGCACGCCATGGCCGGGCGGGTGGAGATGGGCGACAAGCCCGACCTCCTGTGGGAGCGCCCCGACCTCGAGCGTTTGTACGCGCGCCTCGAGGACGAGTACGAGCTCAAGGAGCGCGACAAGATCCTCGAGCGCAAGCTCGCGCTCATCACCAGCACGGCGGAGACGCTGCTCAACATCGTGGCGAGCAAGCACTCGAACCGCCTCGAGTGGTACATCATCCTGCTCATCCTCTTCGAGATCGTGCTCACCGTGTTCACGATGGTGACCGGCATCGGGCGCTAGCTCCTCGTCGACGTCCCCGATGGCGCGTGCTACGCGTTCTCGGCTCGCCACAGCAGGAGTGGTGGTCGCTGGTTGACGTCTCATGCCGCACGGCACGGGCGTCGACGGGAGGAAAGTCCGGGCTCCACAGGGCAAGGGTGCAGGCCAACGGCCTGTCGGGGTGACTCGAAGGAAAGTGCCACAGAGAACAGACCGCCCGCGCGGCACCTTCGGGTGTCGCGCGAGCAAGGGTGAAACGGTGCGGTAAGAGCGCACCGCGCCCCTGGAGACAGGGGCGGCACGGCAAACCCCACCCGGAGCAAGGCGGGGGCAGCCGGGGAGACCCGGCAAGCGCGGCCCGCGCGCCCCCAAAGCTGCTCGAGCGCGTCGGCAACGGCGCGCCTAGAGGAATGACCACCGCGCGCGGCGGGCGACCGGCGCGCGCACAGAACCCGGCTTACGGCCTGTCTGCGACGAGCTTGGCCCCCTGCACACCCGCGAGGGTGGGCAGGGGGTTTGTTTCGGGCGCGAGAACAGGGGGCCGCATGCCGCTGCCCGTTGGGCGAGACCCCGCAGCTCAACGGCGCAAAGGCAGAGGTCGGAGTCTCGGCCAGCGGAGCGCCGCCCGATGGGCGGCAGTCGGCGGGACGCGGCCGGCGGATGATCGCGCGGCGAGCGCCGTCCGCCGGAGCACCGGGCGCGGTCGCGGGTCTGTGCTCCGGTCATCTCTCGATCACATCCTTTGGCCACGCGGGTTCACCGGTCCGGAGTCCCGCGGGCAGCGGCCCGCGGGACGACGGAGTAGCCGACCGCGGCGTCGATGCACGTCTGTCGCCGCCGCATGCTCTCGCGAGAGCAGCGACCGCCGCTGACGGCGAAACAACAAGCCTCAATGCCTTCATCGTCTTCCCTTCTCTTCTCTTCTCTTCTCTTCTCTTCTTCGTTCTCTCCTCCACCTGCTCCTCCTCACCGTGCTCGGCGACGCCGGCGATCACGCCGTGGCGCGGACGTCGGCTCAGCAAGCACGGTGCTGCACCTGTGAAAGCGAGGTGCTCCGCCCACCCCGACGCCGTGACCGACAGCGTCACGGCGAGCGGCGCCGCGAGCAGCGTGGCGCCGCCGCGCTCACAGGAACTTGCGCGCCGGCACCAGCACGTTCGCCACCAACAGGCCCGTGACGATGGCGCCGGCGATGAGGAACATCTCGAAGCCCTTGGCGGCGCCGTCGAGGAACTCGCCGCGCAAGAACGCCTCGAGGCTCAGGAAGCCGAAGCTTCCGGGCACCAGCAGCACGAGCGCGGGCAGGAGGAACACCTGCGCCGGGCGCTCGGTCACGCGCGCGCACGCGTTGGCGAAGGCGGCCACCGCGAACGCGGCGAGGAACGGCGCCAGGCCCGAGGGCAGGTGACGCGTGGCGAGCCCCGTGACGAGCCACGCGATGCCGCCCGCCGCCATGGTGGCGGCGAGGTACTGGCGTGGCGCCGAGAAGAAGATGGCGAACGACAGCGCGGCCAGCACCAGCGCGCCAGCCTCGAGCCACAGGGGCGGCTCTGGGCGGAGCGGCGCGACGGTGGTGCCAGCGCCCAGCACCTGCTCGACGGCCACGGCGGCGGCGATGCCGAAGACGATGGACAGGAACACGATGAGCGCGCCCATGAGGCGCGACGCGCCCGACACGAGGTTCCGGCTCGCCAGCTCCGCGAGGCCCGTGGTGAGCGCCATGCCGGGCACCAGCGCGATGATGATCGAGAGCACCAGCACCTCGCGCGACACCGCGGGCATGACGACGCTCGCGCCCCACGCCGTGGCGCCCGCGACGAAGCCGCCGAGGAAGTCGGCGAGAAGAGGCGCGTCGCGGCGCTGGCGCAGGAGGTGGCCGATGAGCACCAGGAGCACACCGCCGATGGCGGCAGCGACGATCTCCGCGAGCCCGCCGCGAAAGAACACGGCCGTGGTGCCCGTGGCGAGCGGCGTGGCGGCCCACGTCACCCAGCGCGGCCACGGGCGCGGGCGCCGGTCCACGGCGGCCATGGCCACGGTGGCCTCGTGCAACGTGAGCTTGCGCTCGAGGGCGTCGTTGAAGATGCGGTCGACGGCCGCCAGGCGATCGAGGTCGACGGCCCACTCCTTGACGCGCACCAGTCGCACCACGGGCTCGCCGCCGCCGGCCGGGGGCCGCAGCATCAGCCACAGCCCCGTGGGCACCGCGAACACCTCGGCCTCGTGGCCCTCGAGCGTCGCCACCTCGCGCAGCAGCGCCTCGAGCCGGTGCGTGGGGCAGCCGTACGACAAGAGCGTGCCGCCGAGGGACGTGAGGTACTCGGCGAGCTCCACGGCGGCGCCCGCGGTGGTCGTCGCGGGCGGGCCCGCGGCTGGGGTCGTGGTCGCGGCGGAGCTCACGCCGTCACGGTAGGGGCCGCGCGCGCACGTGCACAACGCCCCCCGGCGCGCACGCGCGCGCGATGTGACCGCGCCTACGAGAAGCGCATGGACCGCAGCGTGCGCAGAAGGTCCTCGCGCACGCGCGGGAAGCGCGCCTCGGCGGCCGAGGCGGTGGCGAGCACGCACACGGGGCCGAGGACGACGGCGGCCGTGAGCTGCACGAGCGGCGCGTGGCCCACGCGCACGCGGGCCACGCGGTAGGCGCCGGCGCCCAAGGGACACGAGAAGGGCCCGCTCTCGATCTCCTCAGCGTCGGGGTCGGCGGCGCGCACGCCGGTGAATTCCTCGGCGAGCACGGCGGCGGCGTCTTTGTCCTCGGACATGCGGAAGCGCACGGCCACGGCCTCGGTGGGCACGGCTACCTTGGCGACCGTGGCCGCCGTAGCCTCGTCGCGGGGCGCCACGAACAGGAGCGTCGACTGATCGCTCCAACCCTCGGGCACGTCGATGACCAGGCCGCCGTGTCGCACCTCCATGCTCACCCCGCGGCGCCCTGCGCGAAGGCGCGCAGGTTGACGATGGACGCCACCGTGGGCGCCGTGCGCATGGCCTTGAGGTTCGCCACGTCGACGCCGACGGCCAAGGCGGGCACGATCTCGCCGATACCGGGCACGGCCGCCGCGGCGCCGAGCGCCACGTGCTTGGCCGAGACGCGGCCGAGCGTGCGCGCCAGCTCGCGGTCGCCGGTGGCGAGCGAGATTACCGACGCCATGCCCGCGGCCAGGGCCGAGGCGCCGAGGAACACGAAGCCGACGATGGGCGTGATGCCGAGCCCCTCGGCGACGATGGACAGGCGTTGCAGCGCCCGCGTCAGGCGCGCGTCGGTGACGACCACGTCGAGCTTCTGGGTGCTGCCGTCCTTGAAGGTGATCTCCACGGCCACCGGGCGCGTCAGCCGCTCGGGATCGGCGCGGATGATCGACATCGCCTTCCGCCCGGCGGCGTTGCCGTGCAGCTTGCCCTCGAGCTTGTCGATGCCGTGCTCGAAGCGCGCGGTCACACGGTCGAACAGCGACGAGCCGGTCGACACCGGCGTCTCGGCCTGCTGGAGCGCGCGCAGCGCGGCGTCGGGGTCGTCGAGCGCCTTGCCGTCAACGGTGACCCTGGCCACCGCCGAGCGGTCGGCCACCTCGCGCAGCGCCTTGCCGGCGGCGATGAGTCGCACCTGATCGGGGCTCGCCTTCACGCGGCTCATGGACCCGCTGAGCATCCCACGAACCGGGGCGCAGTCCGGTGATCCGCGCCACGGTGACAAATCGAAGCCGCGGGACGTCCGTTGCCAGGGAGACCCAGGAGGTCCCCATGCGCGCCCTTGCGCCCATCGCAGCCCTGTTCGCCCTCGTCGCCCTCGCCGCCACCGGCGCGCAGGCCGACGCCCCCTACAACGCCAGCGCCGGGCGCAACGCGCCCGCGCCCGAGGCGGTGACCGAGCGCGTCCGGCAGGTCGACGGCTCGTTCAAGAGCGAGACCCGCTTCGTGGCCCCCAAGCGCGACCTGCACGGCAACGCGCAGGGCAACCAGTACGACCTGGCGGTCGACGGTGCCTTCGAGGGCCAGACCGTGGCGGTGCTGCACTTCTATACCGGCGAGGGCTTCGACTTCTCGCTGCCGCAGGCAGCGCTCAAGCAGAAGGGCTTCTCGGTGTTCCGCTGGATCAACGCGCCGCCGCGCCCCGAGGAGCTGCGCGCCAAGCTCAAGATGGCGAGCCAGCTGTGGATCATCTCCAACAGCGATCGCCGGCTCACCGACGAGCACATCGCGGTCATCAAGGACTTCTTCGACTCGGGCAGGGGCGTGTACATCTGGGGCGACAACCAGCCCTACTACGCCGACGCCAACGCCGTGGGCCAGGCGCTCCTCGGGGTGCAGATGCAGGGCGATCTCCCCGGCGGCAGCAACGTCGGCATCCAGAAGAGCGGGCAGAAGGCGGGCGTGCTCCCGAACCACCTGCTGTCGACCGGCCTCGAGAACGTCTTCGAGGGCATCACCATCGCCACCATCGAGGGCAACCAGACGCTCAAGCCCCTCATCTACGGCTCCGCCGGCAACCTGGTCACCGCCGTGTTCGAGAAGGACGGCAAGCGCGCCATCTTCGACGGCGGATTTACGCGCCTGTACCTCGGCTGGGAGACGGCGGGCACCGCGCGCTACGTGAAGAACGCGGCGGCGTGGCTCGCGAACTACGAGCGCTTCGGCGACAAGGTGGTGGGCATGCGCTGACCGCGCCACACGGAGCCCTGCACCACGGCCGCGCCGGTCACCGTCGACGTCGACGGTGACCGGCACGCGCGCGTTCGGCGTGCTACATCGCGCACGACGATGGAGCGCGAACCCCCGCCCAATGCCACGCGCGAGGTGCACGCCGCCGACGCCATGGAGTGGCTCGCGGCGCGCGGCGCGCTGCCCGCGTGCTCGGTGCTGACGTCGCTGCCCGACGTGAGCGAGACCGGCATGTCGCTGCCGCGCTGGCGCACGTGGTTCGTGGAGTCGGCCGCGCGCGTGTGCGCGCTCGTCGACGATCAGGGCCTCGCGCTGTTCGTGCAGACCGACCTGCGCAAGGACGGCGCCTGGATCGACAAGGCGGCGCTGGTGGCCGAGGGCGCGGCGCGCGTCGAGGGTCGGCTCTTGTGCAAGAAGATCATCTGCCGGCGCCCGCCGGGCAGCCGCTCGTCGGCGGGCGCGTCGTTCTCGTCGCTCCTGGTGTTCGGGCGCGGCCGCGCGCTCGATCCGGCGTTGCCCGACGTGGTCCCCGACGTGCTGGTGGAGCCCGGGCCGCCAACGTGGGTGCGCGGGCTCGGGCGCGACGCGTGCGCGCAGGCGGTGCTGTTCGTGCGCCGCTACGCGCCCGCCACCAACACCATCGTCGATCCGTTCTGCGGCGAGGGCATGACGCTGGCGGTGGCCAACGCGCTCGGCTTTCATGCCATCGGCGTCGAGCGCAACAGGAAGCGCGCCGACAAGGCGCGCGCCCTCGTGATCGCGAAGGATGCGATCATCAGCCGTGTGCCGACGCCGGCGCGCGCTCGCCGGCCGTGACGGCGACGGGCAGGCGGTTCTCGGGCGGCGCCACCGGGCACGCGGCGTAGGGCGTGAGCGCGCACGGTGGGTTGAAGGCGCGGTTGAAGTCGAGGGTGACCAGGCCGCGCTCGTCGGCGGGCTCGAGGTAGAGGAAGCGCCCGCCGCCGTAGCTCTCGCTGCCGTTGGTGGCGTCCTTGAAGATCAGGAAGTACTGGCCGGGCGCGTCGTCGTCGAGCACGGGGAGGAGCCGATGCTCGTGTCCCAAGAGCGGGAACACCAGCGCGCCGGGGCAGCGATGGTCGATGACGCCGCCGAGGCCCTGCGCGAGCGGGAGGGTCGCGGGCGCACCCTCGCGCACCAGGCGCGCGGTGACGCGGAAGCGCTCGTCGGGCGCAAAGAACGACAGCCCGGGGAAGCTCGCGCGCGTCGGCGCGCTCGGGTCGCGCACGCGGATGGCCGCGCGCTCGCCTTGGCGCAAGAGCTCGTAGCGACGCCCGCCGACGACCAACGTGCGCGCGCCGCTCGACGCCTCCGCAGGCCAGACGTGTTGGCGGACGGGGCGCCCGTCCTCGTCGGTGCCGGCCACGTCGTCACGCAGGCTCATCGTCACGGTGCCGTCGACGAACCGCGCGGTGCCCACGTCGATCTCGTTGTCACCGGGCGACAGGACGAAGCGCGCGACCAACGACAGCCAGCCCCACTCGGCGGTCAAGCGCTGGTGGCGCGCGGCGCGATAGCGCTGGAGCTCGTCGAGGAACGAGGCCGCGGGCGCGCCCGGTGTGGTCACGACGGGCTCCCCGCGGGCTGCGCCAGCGCCCAGCGCACGGCCTGCTCGAAGTCGCGCAGCGCGCGAAAGCGTCGCCACGGAGCGTCGGGCGCGCGCAGCTCGGTCGTGCCGCGGGCCAGCGCCGCGAGCGGCAACGCGCGCTCCACCAGCTCGGTCACCAGGGCGCGAAACGCGGCGTCACGGGTCATGCCTGCGCGCTGTCGCAGGACGATGCCGCTCCGGGTGACGCGGAAGCGCGCACGGCGGCGTTGATCGTCCTCGAGGATCAGCTCGATAAGCACGTCGTCGCGCTCGACGATGGTCGTGCGCACGCGCTGGGCCATGGGCAGCGTGCTCACGGCCTGGCTGCCATAGGGCATCGACTCGCCGCGCTCGGGATTCACGAGCTGCGTCTCGGTCTCGGCGACCTTGACGAGCCCCACGGCGAGCACGCGCAGCCAGCGCCACGGCAGCGCGATGCGCCGGCCGAGCGCGTCGGTCACGGAAACGCCCGCGGCGTCGACGGTGACCTCCTTCGTGCGCACCACGCCGGGCAGCTCGAGTTGCCCGGCATCGAGGGCGCGCGCCCCGAGGCCTTCGCTCGCGAACGCCGCGCACAAGGCCTGCGCCTCGTCGTCGGCGATGCGGTCGGCGACGACGCCCTGGGCGCGCAGCGCGGCCGTGCGCGCGTCTTGCGCAGTCCGAAAGCGAGCGCGCGCGAAGGCGGCCACCACGAGCGCGGCGTCGGGCTCGGGCTCATCGAGGATCACCGTGCGCCACGACGGCGGCGCCGCGGTGGTCGGCACCGGCGGTGCGGCGGAATAGTCGGGCGCGGGCGCGGGCGCAGGCCCCGCCACCTCGGCCCAGCGCCCCTCGGAGAGGAGCCACAGCTCGCCCGGATCGAGCCAGACGGCGCCGCAGCCCGTGCACAGGTCGAGCGGTACCTTGCGCAGACGGATCGGGTGCATGCGCTGCCCGCACCCGGGGCAGGTGAGCTGCGGGCGCCCGAAGTGGCCCGCCAGCTCGCGCAGGGTGTCGCGCGCGATGCCGTGCTCGTCGATGATGACGCGCTGCACGGCGGCCTCGTCGAGCGCGCGCCCGCCGCAGCGGCCGCATACGGCCTCGCCGAGGGTGCCCGCGCCGGGCGCGAGCGGCACCTCGGCTTCGGCGCT
>CAZONM010000275.1:0-8407 GCA_964580865.1 uncultured Myxococcales bacterium
TGCCGCCCGTGCTCGGCGCCGCGCTCTTGGTGTGCGCGGTGGCGGCGACGCGCGAGCGCTCCGTGTGGCTCGCGGTGGTGCTCGGCGCGCTGTGCCTGCTGCCGAGCCACTGCGGCGCCGCCATCGGCCCCGCGCTCCTCACTGTGACGCTCCTGGTGGCGTCGCGCGGTCGCCCGCCGCGCTTCCTCGTGGCCGCCGCCCTCGGCGTCTTGGGGGCCGCGGCGCTGCCGGCGTGGCGCGACGGGATGGCGCCGTGGCACGCGCCCTCGGTGGTGGTGGTGGCGGCCGCCGTGAGCGTCGCGCTGGTGCTGCTCCTGTGGCGGAGCCGCGCGTGGTCGGCGATCCCCGCGCTGGCGTTGGTGCACGCGCCCTGGTTGGCATGGACGGCGCGCGCGCTGGCGCCGACGAGCTCGACGAGCTGGGGCGCGCTGTTGCTCCTCGGCGGCTTCGTGCTCCTGCCTGCCGGCGTCATGCTGCACCGACGCCTGAGCGCATCGCTGGCGCGGGCCGACCTCGCCGAGCGCGGCGCCGACGGGCCCGGCCCCGCGTCGCCTGCGGGCTTCACCGGCGCGCTCGGCACCGGGTAGCTGGGCACCCGATGTCGGCGGCGCTCGACCCCCTTCGCTTCCTCGCGCCGCGGCACTACGCCCTTCCGCGATGCGCAAGGTCACTCTCGCCGCCAGGCTCGTCGCCTGCCTCGCGCTCGGCGCCGTCGTCGCCACCTGCCGCTGCGCCGAGCCCGAGCCCGCGCCCCTGCGGCTCGACGTCGCGCTCGGAGCCGGCGAGGTGCGCTGCGGGCCGGTCACGCGCGAGAGCGAGCTCATCGGCGGGCCGCAGGCCTTCGGCCAGGTGGGCCACGCGTGGCGCTGCGCCAACTCCCGCGTGCGCTTCCTCGTGCAGGACGCCGCGCGCCCCGCCGGCCTGTCGTCGCGCGGCGGCAACCTCATCGACGTCGATCTCGCGCGCGCCGATGAACAGGCGCCCGGCGCCGACACGTTCCGCGAGCACGCCAGCGCCATCGCCGGGCGTGAGATCGCCGTCGAGCGCATCGAGGTGGTGAACGACGGCACCAACGGCGAGCCCGGCGTCATCCGGGTGTCGGGCGCGCCGGCCGAGATCTCGCTCGCGCCCCAGGCGGCGTTCCTGGCGCAGCCCGTCGAGGGGCGCATGTACACCGACTACACCCTGCGCCCCGACAGCGAGGTCATCGAGATCGCGACCACCTTCGAGAACGCCGGCCCGCCGCTGCCGAACGTCATCAGCGCCGACTTCGTCGCCTTCGGCGGCGCGACCCACGCGCACTCGCCCGAGCTTGGCTTTGCCAGCGACGCCCTCTTTCGCGAGGTCAGCTTCCTGTCCGCCGGCCGCGGTCAGCACGTGTCGTACGCCTTCGTGTGCGACGGCGCCAACCTGACACTCCCGTTCGTCGACCAGGGCATCACGGCGCCCCTGTGCGCCGGCGACGCGGCCGTGGGCAGCGCGCGCACCTTCGTGCGTTACCTGGTGGTGGGCGACGGATCGCTCGAGAGCGTCGCGCGCCGCGCGTGGCAACTGCGCGGCGTGGCCACGGGCACCGTGGTGGGCGCGGTGGTGGACCCGCGCGGCGCGCCCGTGCCTGGTGCCTGGGTGAGCGCCTGGGAGGGCGAGGGCGACGACGAGCACGTGGTCAACGAGGCGCGCAGCGCGCCCGACGGCGCGTTCTCGCTCACGCTACCGCCGGGCGCGCGTCGGCTCACGGCGCACGCTCCCGGGCGCGCGCGCAGCGCCGACGTCGCCATCACTGTCGCCGAGGGCTCGACCACCGACCTCGGCACCGTGGCAGTGGGCGCCACCGGCCGCTTGGTGGTGCGCACGACCTTCCAGGGCCCGGCAGGTAACTCGCTCGGCGCGCTGCCCGCCAAGCTGACGCTGGTCCCCGTCGACGCGCAGGTGCCGCGCGCGTCGTTCGCCGACTTCGAGGCTGACGGCGCCGTGGCCTATCAGGTGTCGCCCGACGGGCGCTTCGACGTCGCCGTGCCGCCGGGCAGCTACAGGCTCTACGTCACGCGCGGCTTCGAGTACGCCCGCTTCGCGCGCACCATCGACATCGCGGGCGACGGCACCGTGGAGGTCGAGGCGCAGCTCGTGCACGAGCTCGACACGGCGGGGATGCTCGGCGCCGAATTCCACCAGCACAGCCTCGGCAGCGTCGACGCCGAGGTGCCCGTGGCCATCAAGGTGCTCGAGAACGCCGCCGAGGGTGTCGAGGTCGCCGCCTCCACCGATCACGACGTCGTCACCGACTTTACGCCGCACGTGCGCGCCTTCGGGCTCGAGCGACACCTCTTCGTCATCGCCGGCGACGAGGTGAGCTACCAGGGGATCGGCCACTTCAACGCCTACCCCTGGCAGGTGGATGCGCTCGATCCCCACCGCGACGACGGCACGCGGATGTACTGGATGAAGACGGTGCCGCAGCTGTTCGCCGACATCCGCGTCGCCGCCGGAGAACCCCTGGTGCAGGTCAACCACCCGCGCTCACAGATCGCGGGCTACTTCATGGCGTTGCGTCTGAACCCGGTCGACGCCACGCGCATCGCGCGCGATCCGCCAGGGCTGCCCACCTACCCGCCCACCATCTACGCCGACTGGGACGGGTCGTTCGATTGCGTGGAGGTGAACGGCAACTTCGGCTCGGTGTCGCTGTTCACGCCCGACGGGCGCGCGGCGCTGGCGACGCTGGCGGAGCAGCAGGGCTCGGACGTGCCGGCGCTGGCCGACTACTTCGCGTTGCTCGGCGCGGGGCTGCCCGTGGCCGCCATGGGCAACAGCGACACGCACCACTACGACGAGGGCGTGGGCTACCCGCGGAACTTCCTCGGCGTCGGCCTCGACGCCCCCGCGGCCATGAGCGAGGACCGTGTGCGCGCCGCGGTGCGCGCGCAGCAGGTGTGGGTGGGGCAAGGCTGCCTGCTCGAGCTCCTGGTGGGCGACGAGCGGCGCGCCGGTGTGGGCGCCATGATCAAGCGCGACGACCCCGTGACCGTGCGGCTCCAGGCGCCGAGCCACGTCGAGCCGGGCACCCTCGAGCTGTACGTGAACGGCCTGGCGCGTCCGCTGGCGCTCACCGACAAGGTCGTGGTCGATCCTGCGGGCGCGCTCGATCCGCGCGTGCCCGCGTCCGCCAGGATCGAGCGCCTGCGCGCGCCGCTCGTGGGTCTGCCGGTCGACGAGGGCGACCTGGTGGTGGTGGCGCTGTCGCGCGGCGGCAGCGGCCTGGCGCCCACCGGCGGCGGCGCGGCCTTCTGCTACTCCGCGCCCCTGTACGTCGACGTCGATGGCGACGGCGCGTTCACCGGGTGGCTCGAGGCTACGCAGCAGGTGCGGTGACGTCGACGCGGGATGGCTGAACGCCACGCAGCACGCCGCGCACCATGAAAAAGCGCACGATCCATCACTGCAAGATGACGCGGGCCCAGCGCGTCTTGCCCACGCGCACGGCATGCGTCCCCACGGCGAGGTCGGCCTTGGGATCAGCCACGCGCTCGCCGTCGACCGAGACGGCGTTTTGCGCGATCTGCCGACGCGCGTCGGTGTTCGACGACACCAGCGCGGCCTCCACCAGGATGCGCACCAACGGCGCCGGCGCCCCCTGGGTGTCGATGGTGACCGTGGGCGCGTCGTCGGGGATCTCGTTGCGCTTGCCGCGGCCGAACAGCTCCTCGAACGAGCGGTGCGCCTCGTCGGCGGCGCCTTGCCCGTGGAAGCGCGCCACGATCTCCTTGGCCAAAGCCACCTTCGCGTCCTTGGGGTGCCCGCGCTTGCGCGCCGCCAGCTCGTCGGCGCCGACGTTGGACAACAGCTCGTAGTAGCGCCACATGAGCGCGTCGCACACCGACATCACCTTGCCGAACTGCTGCTGCGGCTCTTCCTCGACGCCGACGTAGTTGCCGAGCGACTTCGACATCTTGTCGCCCTGGATGCGCCCCTCCACCTCGACGGCGTTGGTGCCCTCGAGGATGGGCGTGGTGATGATGCACTGCGGCTCGAGCCCGTAGTGCCGCATGAGGTCGCGCCCGACGAGCAGGTTGAAGCGCTGGTCGGTGCCGCCGAGCTCGACGTCGGCCTTGAGCGCCACGGAGTCGTAGCCCTGGGCGAGCGGGTAGAGCAGCTCGTGCATCGAGATGGGGCGGCCGTCCCGCAGCCGCGCCTCGAAGTCGTCGCGCTCGAGCATGCGGGCCACCGAGTACTTGGCGGCGAGCCGGATGACGTCGTCGAAGCCCATCTTGCCGAGCCACTCCGAGTTGAAGCGGATCTCGGTCTTGCCTTCGTCGAGGATCTTGAACACCTGGCGCCGGTAGGTGGCGGCGTTTTGCAGGATGGCGTCTTCCGTCAGCGGCGGTCGGGTCGCGGACTTCCCGGTGGGATCGCCGATGCGCGCGGTGAAGTCGCCGATCAGGAACACCACGCGGTGGCCGAGCTCTTGGAACTGGCGCAGCTTGGTGAGCACCACGGTGTGCCCGAGGTGCAAATCGGGCGCCGTGGGATCGCAGCCGAGCTTGACCACGAGCGGGCGATCCTCGGCGCGGCTCTTCTCGAGCTTGTGGCGCAGCTCGTCGACGAGCTCGATGTCGACGGTGCCGGGCACCAGGATGGCGAGCTGCTCGTCGACGGGGCGGAAGGCCATGCGGCTCTGCTACCACTTCGGCGTGGGGGTTCAAGGTGTGGTGCCGGGCACCTCGAGCAGGCCGCGCGCGGGCGTACAGATGCGCTCCACGAGCACGTCGGTCGGACCGCGTGGCACCGCGTCGACGAGCTGCGTGTCGTGCACCAGGGCGATGGTGCCGCGGGCGCGCCCGTGAGCGCAGCGCGGCAGCAGCGCGCGGTCGTAGAACCCCCTGCCAAAGCCCAGGCGCCCGCCACGAAGGTCCACGGCGCAGGCGGGCACCACCACGAGCGCAGCCGCCACCAAGGGCACCGCGGGCGCGCTCGGCGGCGGCGTGGGGATGCCCAGGTGATCCACCGGCAGGTCGCGCGCATCGACGTCGTTGGGCACGGCGCGAAACACCAGGTGATCGCCCTCGATGGCGGGCAAGAGGCGCGCGCGCCCGGCGGCGCGCACGCCCACGTCGAGCGCATGGGTGGCGAGCTCGAAGGGGCGCGCGGCGAACAGCGCCACGGGACCGGGCGTCGCGTGCTCGATGAGCCAACGGACGACAAACGCCGCTGCCGCCGCGCCACCGCGCTCGAGCTCATGGCGGGGCAGCGCGCGCAGGCGGGCGCGCACGGCGTCGCGCACAGCGCGCTTCTCGGCGGCGAGCACAGCGTTCACGGGGAGGGCGCGGGGCGCTGCACCGCGTTCGCGCGGCGCGAGGCGAAAAACGCCGGAGGGTTCGTCAGGCGATGACTCGAACCTGGCTCAACCAGGTGGGTGCACAAGGGCACGGGGGAAGGCTTCTGCGACGTGGCAGCATGCACAGACCCGTGCGGAGCGGCTCCCGAAGTCATGAGTACGGTTCAGAGCTGTTTCCCGACGACCCTCCGGCACCTCTACTCTAACCGCGTCGGCGTCGCCGTCACGTGCCTGAGACACTCAGGAGATCGGCCGATGTCCCGCGCTTGCATTGGCGCGCGGCGTCCAGGTCGATCGGATCCGCTTGCGTCGACGGCGTATCGGCATTGCGCGCAGGCGTCGAGCGCGCCAACGGGCCCCATGTCCGACGGTCTCCTCAAGCTCGGGCGCCGGCCGCCGCCGCCAGCGGGTCTGGTGCTGTGGCACTCGGGGTTTCGGCCGTTCTTCCTCGCGGCGCCGCTGGTGGCGACGGTGGCGCTGGCGGGCTGGCTCGCGGTGCTCCACGGGGCGGTGCACGCGCGCGGATCTCTCGTGGGCGTCGACCTGCACGTGCACGAGATGGCCTTCGGCTTCGTCGGCGCGGTCATCGCGGGCTTCCTGTTGACGGCGGTGAAGAATTGGACCGGGCGTGCACCGGCGCCGCCGCGCGCGCTCGCGGCGCTGGCGGTGCTGTTCGTGGTGGGGCGCGCGTCCGTGATCGCCGAGGCCCTGGGCGCGCCGCGCGGCACCAGCGCGGTGGAGCCGCTGTTCCTGGTGCTCCTCGCCGTCGCCGTCGCGCGCGTCATCGTGGCGTCGCGCAACTGGCGCAACGTGGGCGTCGCCGCGCTGGTGGCGCTGCTCGCCCTCGCCGACGTGCTGCTCCACGTCGCGGGCATGGTGGGCGCGCCGGCGCTCGCCGCGTCGATGCGCGCGGCGGCCTTGTTTCTGCCGTGCGTCTTGCTGGCTGTCGTCGGCGGGCGCGTCATTCCGATGTTCACCAGGAACGTCGTGCTCGAGCGCGGTGGCGTGGTGCGGCAACCGAACGCGCTCGACCTCGTCGCCGTGGGCGCGGTGGCGCTCGCGGCGCTCTCCGCCGCGCTGGCGCCGCTCGGCGACGCGTTCGCGCTGGTGCAGCCGTGGGTGATGGTTGCGGCAGGCGCGCTGACGCTCGTGCGCATGGTCGGGTGGGCGTCGCTTCACGCGCGCGTGACGCCGCTCGTGTGGTTCCTCCACCTGGGCCACGCGTGCCTCGGTGTGGGTCTCGTGGCGCGCGGCGTCGCGCACGTCGCGCCGCTGGCGGTGCCCGCGTCGGCGGCGACGCACGTGGTGGCGGTGGGCGGCATCGCGGTGCTCTGCCTGGGCATGATGACGCGCGTGGCGCTGGGCCACACCGGGCGCCCGCTCGTGCTGCCGCGCTCGGCGGTGGCGGCCTATGGCGCGCTCCTGACGGCGTTGGCCCTGCGCGTGGCGGCGGCGTGGCGTCCGGCCCTGCTCGATCCTTCCGCCGCCGCGTTCGCGCTCGCGTTCCTGCTCTTCTTGGTGGGCTACCTGGGGCCGCTCGTGCGCCCGCGCGTCGACGGAACTCCCGGGTGAGCGCGCGCGGTGCCGTGACCGTGCTGTGGGACGTCGACGGCACCTTGGTCGACGTGCGGGGCGCCGGGCGCCGCGCCTTCGCGGTCGCGCTGCGGCGCGTGTGGGGCGACGCCGGCCGGCTCGACGGCGTCAGCTTCGCCGGGGCCACCGACCTCGGGGTCTTGGCGCAGGTCGTGGACGCCGCCGCGCTCGACGAGGAGCGCACGGGCGCGTTCTTCGACGCGCTGGTGATCGCGCTCGACGCGGAGCTGTGCGCCTTGCCCGCGCGGCCGATCGCCGGCGCGCTCGACGTCACGCGTGTGCTCGCGCAGGCCGGCGTGGTCCAGGGCCTGCTCACGGGCAACGAGGAGCGCTGCGCGCACCTCAAGCTCGGCTCCGCGGGCTTCGAGCGCGCGTGGTTCTCGTTCGGCGCGTTCGGCCACGAGCACGCGGACCGCGACCAGCTCGCGCGCATGGCTGCCGCGCGTCGACCCGGTCGTCACGTCGTCGTGGGCGATACGCCCAAGGACGTGCAGGCCGCGCGCGCCATCGGCGCCGTCGCGGTGGCCGTGTGCACCGGCTTCGCGCCGCGCGCCGCCCTCGAGGCGGCGCGGCCCGACCACCTGCTCGATGACGTCGCCGACGTCGTTGCGCTGGTGTCGTGAGCGCGCGGCCTGCGATGTGACGCGCGCCGCGCGCCGCGCGCCCGACGACGCCGACGGAGCGAGCCCACGATCTTGAAGGCGCGATCCGGGGCCGCGACGCACGTGTAGGTGCGCGAAGGACAAGCGGCGCGGCACGTCGTCGCACCTCGAGGCGCCAGTTCGCAGCGCGGCCCGGATGGCGGTAGGCTGCGCCCGTGTCGGTCGATCGCCTGCTTGACCAGCTCGTGGCCGCGGCGGCGATAAGCCCCGAAGAGGCGCAGCTCGCGCGCGCCCTGCCTCCAGGTGCGGCGTCGACGGCCGCCGGGCGGCTCGAGGCCAGCGGGGTCGCCGTGGAGACGGCGCTCGCGGCGGTCTCGCAGGTGAGCGGGATCGCGGTGGCGCCGGCGGCGCTGATCGCGCGGGCCCAGCGGGTGGCGGTCAAGGGCGGCGACCCCGCCGTGCTGCGGCGCCTCCTCGTGTACCCGGCCGGCGCAGACAAGTCGCGCGTCCTCGACATGCTCGTCGCCGATCCCGAGGCGGCCACGCACCTGCCGCACCTGGGACTGCCGACCTACCGGGTCTGGCTCGTGGCCGAGAGCGTGATGCGCGAGCTCATCGCCAAGCTGCCCGCGACCGGCGCGGACCTGGCCTCGGACCTCGTCACCGGCGTCGAGGACCAGATGCGCATGCTGCGCGCCATCGACTACGACACCGCGCCGCTCAGGACGGGGCTCGAGCTCGGCGGCGCGGCGTCTGACGAGCAGGACCCCTTCGTCACCGCGCGCGACGCTGACATCGAGCCGGGGCGCGCGCGCGCGGTGCCCGAGGCTGCGCCGCTGCCGCCCATGCCGGTGGCGCCCATCCCGCTGGCGCCGCTGCC
>CAZONM010000276.1:0-8393 GCA_964580865.1 uncultured Myxococcales bacterium
CCGTGCCCAGGGCGCGCAGCACCTGCGCCACCAGGAACACGTCGGAGGCCGCGCTGGCCGGTGCGTTGCGCGCGCCGATCTCGGGGGCGCGAAAGGGCGTGGGCTGCGCGGGATCGTCGACGGCGCCGGCCAGGGGCCTGACCCGCACGCCGTCGTCGGCAACCACCACGGCCTCGAGGCGCAGGCCCGCCGGGAAAAGGCTCGACAGGCCGGCGCCGCGCGCGCCCGCCCACACGTCCCGATCCGCGAGGTCCGCAGCGATCCGCGCCAGCGAGAGCGCCACGGCCGCAGCCAGGGCCACGTCGGGCTCGCTCGCGCGCGTCCGCTGGTGCTCCGCGATTCGCCACAGGTCGAGCCCCTCGACTACGTCGGCGACGGCGTAGACCCGCGCGCCCACCGCGCCCACCTCGAGCACGCGCGCCACGCGATCATGGCGCGTCTGGGCCAGCGCCTCGGCGGCGGCCACCATGCGCTGCTCGGCCTTGGGCTGCGCCGTGCGAGCGAGGTGGACCGTTTCGTCGAAACGATCGCCGCGCCAACGTTTCGCGCGCACGACCTCTGCGGCGCCGTAGCTCGCTACGGCGCGCCCGAGGGCGAACGGCCCGAACGTTGTCATCCGGGCCTTGGCGTGCCCCCGGCGATGCGCGCCTCGCGCTCTTGGATGAGCTTCTCGAGCGTCGACTGTTCGCCGGCAGGCACGCCCGCGCTCTTGGCCGCCGCCAGCACGGCCTTCAGGCGCCCGACCTCGTCGTCGTCTCGCTTGCGCAAGTTGTCGATCATGCGGGTGAACGTGTCGAAGGCGTCGCGGAACTCGTCGCCGGCGCGCAGCGGGCGCAGGGTGGGGTAGTTGCCGTTGGAGATCGTCTCCATGTGGCGCTGCAACACGAAGATGGGGCCGCACACGCGGTGCGTGATCAACAGCCCCATGACGCCGAGCACCGCCACCTCGACCGCGAGGAAGATGAGCGTGACGGTGAAGACGAAGCGCGCGTCGTCGCTGTTGAGCTTGTCGTTGACCTCGGGCGACAGCGAGGCGAGGTCGATGACCTCGTTCATCTCGACGTAGCTCTTCCAGAGGAAGTACCCGAGCACCAGCGAGATCGCCGCCGCGATGCCGACGATGATGCCGGTGTACTTGAACTGGAACTGCCGATCGACGATCGGGATCAGTCTTCGCTTGTAGGCCTGGGCCATTCGTGCGCTCCGACGACGAGCGGCCGCGCTGCGACCGCCGACGGTCGCCGATGCTACGCGCGGGGGCCGCGGCGAGGCAAGGACGGCGCCGGACCGCGCGGCGGCGCGGTCCGGCGGGGACGAGCCTCCGCTTCACCATGGGCGGGGCGCGCGCCCGCGCCTTGCCCAAAAGCGAGGCGGTGCGCCACGCTCGATCACCACCCTGGCCCGCGCCGCTGCCGAGGAACCCGCCATGCGATCTCCCTGGACGGTCGGCGCTCTCACCGTGGTGCTCGCCGTGGGCGCAGGCGGCGTGCTCGCCCGCGCGACCGGCGACGCGCGCGGCGCCCAGCCCGGCGACGTGCTCGAGCCGACGCCGCGCATGGAAGACCCAACCCCGGTGCCCCTGGATGCCGGGCCCGTCCCCGACGACGTGGCCGCGCCCGTGCTGCTGCAGGTGGACCCGACCCACGACGCCACGCCGGCGGCGCCGATCCTGTCCGGTGATGCCACCCCCGAAGAGCACCGGGCGCCCGCGCCCCGAGCGGCCGAGGTCGCGCCGCAGGTCGACGCCACCGAGCCCGTGGTGGTGCCCGCCGCGCCCGTGATCGATCCGGCGGGCGAGCGCGCCGCCGCGCCCGCCCCCACACCCGCGCTCGCGCCGCAGGCCGACAATCCACCCGGCATGGGCTTCGGCGCCGTGCCCGCGCTCAACTACGACGCCGACAACGGCTTCGGCTTTGGCGCCATCGCCAACCTCTACTGGTACGACGGGGCCACGCGCCCCTATCGCGCGGCGCTGATGGTGCAGATCTTTCTCACCACCAAGCTGCTGCACGATCACCACGTGACCGCGGAGTGGCTCAAGGCCGGCGACCTGCCGCTGCGGCTGTGGGCGCGGCTTGGCTACCTCGAGTCGCGCTCGCAGAACTACTGCGGCCTCGGCGGTGACGTCACGTGCGACCCCGCGGTGGCACAGCAGGCGGCCGCCGCGCTCGGCCTCGTGGGCGACGAGGCCGAGCGCGTGGTGCACGACTACTACCTGCGCCGCTTCATCAACCCCTACGGCATCCTGCAGGCGCGCTGGGCGCTGGTGGAGCAGCCGGCGCGCTTCGAGCTGACGGCGGGCTACCGCGGCAGCCTGTTCGTGCCGGGCACGTGGGAGGACGCGGACGGCGACGGCGCGCCCGATCTGCGACCGTTTCCGAACAGCGCCTATGCCACCGCCTTCCCCGACGGCGAGCCCGGCTTCGAGTCGCAGGCGCAGCTCGGCGTCATGCTCGACACGCGCGACAACGAGCCCGCGCCCACCCAGGGCGTGTGGCTCGAGGCCTCGGCACGCGCGTCGTCGCCCCTGATCGGCAGCCGCTGGCAGTGGCTTGGGGGCAACGTCACCCTGCGCGGCTACGCGCCGCTCGATCCGCAACACGCGCTGGTCTTGTGCAACCGGCTCATCGGCGACGGCGTCGTCGGTGACCCGCCCATCCAATCGCTCGTGCGCCCGGGCGGCGGCAGCGACGTGTACGTGTTCGGCGGCGGCGACATCGGGCGCGGCATTCGCGTCCAGCGCTACATCGGCAAGCTGCGGCTCGTCGATCAAACGGAGCTGCGCTGGGACGTCGCCAAGACCGAGGTGTTGGCGCAGCGACTGGTGTTCACGGTGGCCGGCTTCGTCGACGCCGGCATCGTGGGCAAGGAGCTGGTGGACCCGGGCCCCATGCCGCTGCAGGTGGGGCTCGGCGGCGCGCTCCGCGTGGCGTGGAACGAGAACTTCATCATCCGCTTCGACGTGGGCGCCTCGTCGGTGGAGGCGTGGCAGCCCATGCCGTACCTCTTGATCGGCAACGCGTTCTGACCAGCGCTACTTGGTGCACTGCCGCACGCACTGCCCCACGCGCGCTTCGTACCGATCGCGGGCGGCCTCATCGGCCTTCTCGTGGCCGGCCGCCTTCGCGGCCAGCGAGAGCTTCACCCATTCGTCCTTGTTGAGCGTCTGCGCGCAGTCGATCTTGGGGCAGACCTCCTTGAGGCGGTCGATCTTCAGGATGGTGCTGAGGCCGGCGAACTGCGCCTTCTTCGACGGCGGCCGCTTCTTCGGCGGCGGGTCCTTGGCGGGCACCGGCTCGGGCGTGGGTGGCGGCGGAAGCGGCTTCACCTCCGCGGGCGGCGTTGGCTCGGGGTCGTTGGTCTGCGGAGGCGGGGGCGACACCACCGGCGTCGTGACGACGATCTCGGGGCCCGGGTCCATGACCTGCACGCCCACGGTGACGCCGAGCGCCGCCAGCCCCACCACGCCGAGCACGGCGGCCGCCACGGGCCACTTGGGCTTGGGCGGCGGAGCCGGCATCTCGAACAGGCCGCTCGACGGGAAGATCTCCGTGGGGTCGTTGATGGACTTGGCATGCACCGACGTGGCGATGGAGAACACCGCGTCGTCGTTCGTCGCGGCCGCCGGCGCCACGTAGCCCGGTCGCGCCTGCGACGACAGGTGCGCGAACTTCTGCAGGAGCTCGCGGGTACCGCGCAGGTCGTCGGCGAAGAGCGACCCCATGATCTCGCGCAGCTGCCGCGCGCCCGCGTGGAGGTCCTTCATGCGGGCGTAGCCGAGGATGGCCTCGCGCAGCTCGCCGCACGACGGGTAGCGCGCGGCCTTATCGGGCGCGAGCGCCTTCTCGAGGATGCCGCGCAGCGCCGGGTCGAGCCGGTCCATGCGCGGTCCGGTGTACGTGCCGGTGCCGGCAGTCAGCCAGACCTCTTGGTTGCTCAGGCCGGCGTAGTACCGCTCCTCGGTCAACAGCTCGTACGCCACCACGGCGGCGGAGAACTGGTCGGAGCGCGCATCGACGGGATCGCCGCGCGCGTGCTCGGGCGCCATGTACGCGATCTTGCCCATGACCGTGGCCTGGCTGCCGGTGTGCGAGTCCTCGGTCTCAGGGCGCCCCTTCTCCGCCAGACCGAAGTCGATGAGCTTGACCTCGCCCTCGACGTTGATCATGACGTTCTGCGGCGACACGTCGCGGTGGACCAGGCGCAGGGGCTCGCCGCTCACGGGATCGGCGTGGCGATGGGCGTAGTCGAGCGCGTCGAGCATCTCGCAGACGATGTGCAGCGCGCAGGCCTCGGGCATGTGGCGACCGTTCTCGAGCAACCCGGTGTGCACCGTGCGCACGTCGCGCCCGATGACGAGCTCCATGGCCAGGTAGTAGCTGTTGCCGACGCGCCCCACGTCGAACACCGGGCAGATGTTCCGGTGCGACAGCTGCACGACCACCCGTGCCTCGTCGACGAAGCGCTGCACGTACTCGGGGTCACCCGTGAAGCGGCTGCGCAGCGTCTTGACGACGCAGTGCTTCTCGATGCCCATCATGCCGCCGGTCTTCGCGAGGAAGACGTTGCCCATGCCACCGCGCGCCAGCGGATGCAGCAAGAGGTAGTGGCCGAAGGGTGCCGGGAAATCCGTCGCGCCTTCGGACTCTTGGTCCGGCAGCGCGGGGTTCACAGGGGCAAAGGTCGGCTCGGTCACCATGCTCGGCTGGTCGCCTGTCGGACAGGTTCGGAGTATACCCGTCGCGGGGTCCTGGAGGCTCTTTCCCAGCCCCGAGGTGAGACGTGATCCTTTCGCTGGTGCTCGCAGGCGTCGCTTCGGCCACTTCCCCCGTCGCTGTCCTACCCGTGGCAGCCGAGGGCCGCGTGACCCTGGAGGAGTACCCGCAGCTCGAGAAGCTCGACGCCGAGATCCGCGATGCGGCCCGCGCGGCGGGCGTGAACATCCAGGATCAGCAGCGCACCAAGGCGAACCTCGAGTCGCTGCGCGGCATGGGCATCTCGTGCCCCGGCGAAGACGCCGCCTGCCTCGCGAAGATCGCCGTGCTCGCCGAGGTGGACCGCGTGGTCGTGCCGGTGGCGGTGGTGCGAGAGAAGTCCTGGGACCTGCGCCTCGTGGTCGTCGACACGACGCAGAAGATGCAGAGCTTTCCGGGCGAGGTGCCGTTCGAGCCGCCCGAGGCCATGCGCGCCACCGTGCGGGTGCTCGTGTCGGCGGCGCTCAAGAGCACGTCGACGGTGGCACCGCCGCCGCCGCCGCCTACCCCCACGCCGACGCCGACCCCCACGCCGACGCCTGCTCCCGCCCCCACGCCGGCCCCGGCCGCCCCAGGCAGCGCCGTGCAGATGGCCGGCATCGGGTTGGCCGCGGCCGGCGGCCTCCTGCTCGTCGGCGGCGGCGCCGGCGCCCTGGTGGTCGACTCCATGCTCGCCCAGCCCGAGCCCTACGTCGACCGCGAGCCCAAGCTCTTCCTCGGCCGATCGATGCTGATCGCCGCCGGCCTTGGCGCCGTGGTGGCGGGCGTGGGCGGCACGCTGCTGGTCGCGTCGATGGACTGATCCCGCGCACAGGCACGCCGGCTGCACGTGCCTACGGTGACAACCAGCCCCGGCCAAGCGCACGGGTGGAGGACCGCATGGCATCGATTGATCTCAAGAAGTCCTTTGAAGACGCCAAGGGCGATCTCGCCCAGGTTCGCGACGAGCTGCGGGTGAAGCTGCACCTCGCCAAGCAAGACGCGCAAGACGCGTGGAAGGCGATGGAGCCGAAGATCAAGACGCTCGAGGGCAAGCTCGACGAGGTGGCGCAGAAGCTCAACGTCGCCGGCGAGGAGGCGCGCCTGCAGGCGAGCCTGGGCGCCGCCGAGCTCAAGGCCCGCTGGCCGGGCCTCGAGCGCGCCCTCACCCAGGTGGTCGCCGACGTCAAGCGCGGCGCGCGCGACGTCGCCACCGAGGTGGACATCGCGCGGGTCAAGACGCACCTGGCGGAGATGGACGCCGCCGACGCCGCTCAGCAGGCCGCGCGCAAGGCGCAGGGCGAGCTCAAGAAGGCCTCGGCCGAGCTGTCCGCCGAGATGGAGAAGGCCGCCGCCGAGATCAAGACCTCGGTCGCCGAGCTGAAGAAGAAGCTCTTCTCCTGACGACGCCGAAGAGGATAGCGGCGAGCGCCAGCGCCGTTGCGTCGGCGCCGCCCTGCGTGCAGCCCGGGCAGCCCACGAGCGCCGGCCGGTCGTCGTCGTCGTCATCATCGTCGTCGTCGTCGCCGCCGGAGGAGGCGTCGTAGAACGACGGCGGCACGATGCCCGGCACCTCGCACCACACGCGCGAGTCGTTGTCGCAGCGGGCCGTCATGGCGGCGTCGATCCACGGGAGGTAGGCGTCGACGCGGGTGTCGACGCCGCCCTTTTGGCAGTCGCTCTGGTCGTAGGCGTGCGACGTGATGCCGACGACGCGCGTGGTGACGTCGTGGGTGGTCTCCACCTCGAGGTAGGTGGGGCCGCCGGAGTCACCGTGGCACTTGCGCGTGGTGCTCGTGTCGCCGCCGATCTGCATCTCGGTGGCGCCCATCTCGTTGATGGTGGTGTTGCCGCACACCTTGATGCCCACGGTGCCCTCGGGCGGCGTCTCGAACTGCCCGGTGACGGTCTGCTGACCCCAGCCCGCGATGGCCACGGCCGCGCCCTCGGTGAGCTGGTCCACCTCGCTCTCGTCGATGACGACGGCGGGCGCGACGTCGGTGATCGCGGCGCCGAGGAAGAGGAGCGCCACGTCCTGGTAGTCGCCCGGCCCGGCCACCTGGCCCATGGAGTCGAGCGAGAAGTCCTCGTGGGCCAGGTATTCGCGCACCGGCACCGCCGACGCCGGGATCTCGGGCGGCGGGCCTTGGCCATCCATGCCGGCCAGCGCCGACAGGTCGGGATCGAAGGTGACGTAGAACTCGGCGCGCTCGACCTCGCCGAACCCCATGGTGAGCGCGTTGACGTCGGTGCAGTGGGCCGCCGTCAAGACCACGTCGGGCGCGATGAGCGTGCCCGTGCACAGCACGGTAGTGATGTCCTGCGTGCCGCCGCCGAGCGCCGAGAAGTCGACGGTGGCGTCGACCAGGATGGCGAGCGCCGTCGGCGCCGTGGAGGCGGGGCATTGGTCGCCGTTGATGATCGCCTGGCTGGCCGACGTTGACCCCGACGTCGGCGCGTCGGCTGGCGGGGCGCAGCCGGCTGCGGCGATGGGGAGGGCGACGGTGAGGCAGAGGGCGGACGCGCGCATATCGGTACCTCGCAGGAGGGCCCAGCGTCGGACGCGCGTCGTCGACGTCAAGGCGCACACTGTCGCAGCTTGTCCTACTGCGGTGTGACGCAGCTCACGGCGCCGCTGCCGCCTGCGCCGCGGCCCCACCGGCCGCCGCCTGGCGCACCATCAGCTCCGCGCGCTCCTTGATGGCCCGCGTGGCGGCCATCAGGCTCACCACGTTGATGCCGATGGTCAGCGTCTGCTGCTCGTCCTCGAAGCTCTCGGCTACCGACGAGAAGTTCTTCACCACGCCGGCGTAGAAGATGCGCGCGCGACCCTGCCCGAGCGAGAGCACCTTCCACTGGTAGTGGCTGCCCGACAGGTCGCCCTTCACCTGCCGCACCGTCAGCACCTTGGTGGCGTGGTCGGGGCTCATGCGGTTCGTGTAGCGCGTGGCGACGAGCGGCGTGTCGAGCTTGATGTCCATGAGGGCGTCGTTGCCCTCGCGCGTCACCTCGAGCTTGGACATGCGGGGCATGAAGAAGCGGTACTGCTCGAAGTCGTTGAGCACGCGCCACACGGTGTCGGCGTCGGCCGCCACGTCGGCGATGCACGTGGCCTGACGGTACTTGCCGCCCGCGTCGGTCTCGATGCGCACCAGCGGGCCCTTGGTGAGCATGTCGCCGAGCTCGTCGGCGCGCGCCGCGGGCGCGGCGGTGGCGGCGAGGACGCCGGCGAGGGCAGCGATGATGCAGGGAGCGCGCATGGGACACCTCGAGGTCGTCGAGCCCCCTCGTGTTTCGCGCGCCATGCGGCGCCTGGCAACGGTCAAGTGGCTGTTTCCACGGGGAAACCGGTCGATCGGCGGACCGCGCGCGCGGGTGTCGGCGGGCTCCTGGTCGCGCTGGGCCCGGGCGCGGGACCGGGCCAAACGAGGGCGGTCTGCTAGACTCCGCCCCGTGCATGGCACCGGCGCACCCCTGGGGCGGCACACGACGGAGGCGCCTGCGGACGCGGTCGCCGCCGCGGCGCGCGTCGCCGCGGTGCTATCGCGCGCGCGGCGCGTCTTGGTGGTGGGCCACACGGGCGCCGACGGCGACGTCTGCGGCAGCTCCCTGGGCCTCGCCGCAGCGCTGCGCGAGCTCGGCCGCGAGGTGGTGGTCTAC
>CAZONM010000277.1:0-8373 GCA_964580865.1 uncultured Myxococcales bacterium
GCCCGCGCGCGACGGGCCGAGCACCACCACGCCGCCGTGCGCGGCGGCGGCGAGCTCGCCCGCCATGCCCGGCGGCAGCACGCCCTCGTCCTCGAGCGCGGCCAGCTCCACGTCGAGGAGGGGCGCCTTCACCACGCGCAGCGCGTGGCGGCCGTCGGCGCAGGGCGCGGCGATCACGCGGTGACCGGCGCGCAGGCGCAGCGTCACCAGGGGCTGGTCCTTCGCGTGGTCGCGCAGCAGGTCGAACAGCGGGCCCTCGAGCACGGCGTCGAGGCGCTCGCGTCGCCCGCGACGCAGCACCTGGAGGAACCCGCCCTCGAGGCAGTGGACCTCGGCGATGGCGACGTCGCGCACGAGCGCGCCGAGCGCGGCCTCCACCGCCTCCTCGATGGCGGCGGGCGCCGCGGGGACGTCGTCGGCGCTCATGCGCGCGTGGGCTCCGACACGAGCTCGGACAGGAGCTGATCGATGACGGCGATACCGGCGTCGAGGGTCGCCTTGTCGATCACGAGCGGCGGCGCGACGCGCAGCACGCGGCCGCCGATGGCGTTGAGCAGGAGTCCGCTCTGGAGCGCGCGCCGCGGCAGCGGCGTGCAGTCGACGTTGAGCTCGACGCCCGCCCACAGGCCCCGACCGCGCACGTCGACCACCACCTTGCGGTGCTGCTTGGCGAGCTGCGCGAGCCGCGTCATCAGGTGGTCGCCGAGCTGGCGCACGCGCGCGAGGAACGCGGGGTCCGACACCACGTCGACGACCACGGCGCCGGCGGCGCAGGCCACGGGGTTGCCGCCGAAGGTGGAGCCGTGGGTACCGAAGCCGAGGTGCTGGCCGAGCGCCTCGGTGGTCACCATGGCGCCGATGGGCAGCCCGCCGCCGAGGCCCTTGGCGAGGCTCATGGCGTCGGGCGCGACGCCCTCGTGCTCGTAGCCCCACAGCGTGCCCGTGCGCCCCACGCCCGACTGCACCTCGTCGAGCAGCATGAGGCAGCCGTGCTTCTGCGTGATGTCGCGCACCGCCTTCAAGAAGCCCGTGGGCGGCACCACCACGCCGCCCTCACCCTGGATGGGCTCGAGCAGCACCGCCGCGGTGCGCTCGGTCATGGCCTGCTCGAGCGCGCCGATGTCGCCGTAGGGGACGTTGCGCACCCCCGGCAGCAGCGGCTCGAAGCCCACGCGGTACTTCTCTTGCCCCGTACAGGTGAGCGCCCCCAGGGTGCGCCCGTGGAAGCTCTTCTCGAAGCTGATGACCTCGTAGCGCCCCTCGCCGCGGTCGTGGAACACCTTGCGCGCGAGCTTGATCATGGCCTCGACAGCCTCGGCGCCCGAGTTGCAGAAGAACACGCGGTCGCCGAACGAGCGCGCCACCAGCTTCTCGGCGAGCGCGATGGCGGGCTCGTTCCACACCACGTTGGCGGTGTGGAGGATCTTGCCCGCCTGCTCCATGATGGCGCGCACCAGCGCCGGGTGGTTGTGTCCGAGCGCCGACACCGCGATGCCGCCGACGAAGTCGATGTAGCTGTTACCGTCGGCGTCCTTGACGCGCGCGCCGTCGCCTCCCACCAGCACCACCGGCA
This sequence comes from uncultured Myxococcales bacterium, assembly GCA_964580865.1. Classification (GTDB taxonomy): domain Bacteria; phylum Myxococcota; class UBA727; order UBA727; family VGSZ01; genus JACOUT01. Next base: position 1,574 of record CAZONM010000277.1, read on the forward strand.
ACGGCTTGTAGTTGCCGAGCAGCGCCTTGGTGCCGCGCGCGATCCACGCCTCGTTCTGCGCTCCGCCCTCCGCCGCCATCGAGCACCTCCGGCGCTCACTCTCCGTCGAGGGGCGTGGAAAACGCAAGCCGGGCTGGCAATGCGCTCGCTACTCGCAGGGCCCCGGCTCGGCGTCGGGATCGGTCGACAGACAGGTGGCGTCGGCGCCGTTGCCGGCGCGGCACTGCTGCGAGAAGCACGAGCAGCTGTAGTTGGTGCCGTCGCGCAGGATGCGCACCGGGGAGGCGAAGATGGCGGCGAGCGCCGGCGTGTCGGCCGGGCCGAACGACGACTGGTTGCGCGGCGTGGTGGCGTCGTCGACGAAGGGGATCAGGCCCTCGTCCCAGCCGCAGACGAAGCCCATGTTGTGATACTCGGCGCGCAGGTGGTGGAGGCTCGAGCCGCCGCCGCCGGCGGCGTCGTCCTTGTAATAGACCTCCATCTTCTGATCGCCCGCCTGGAACTCACAGTTGGCCGAGGCGTCGAGCGCCGTGAACCGATCGCAGAAGGCCTGACCCGACGCCTCGAACACGTGGGCGTCGCCGCTCTCGAACTGGAAGAACGGGAAGCCGAGCTCGTTGAGCTCATCGGTGGGCGGGGCGTCGGTGCGGAACTCGGCGGCGTCGGCCGCGTGGGAGGTGGCCACGGTGACCGAGTCGAAGGGCGCGCCGTTCTCGAGCACCAACGGCGCGATGGCCGCCACCTCGATCATGTCGGCCGAGCCCTGGTACACGACGTCGGCGGTGATGCGCCAGTGCGCGCTGTCGTCGAGCTCGGTGTCACGCACGATGAACGTGGCGGTGATGGCGCGGTCGCAGTCGCCGGTGGCGCCGCCGCCCGGGCAGGTGGCGGTGCGGCCACCGAGCGCCGGGTACTCGATCTGGTCGCCCGCCTTCAGCGGGAACTTCGGCGGCGCCGGTCCCGCGTCGTGGATGTCCTCGCCCGCGTCGGGGATGAGGCCGAGGTTGATGTCGTCGATGCACTGGCAGCCGGAGGCGGCGAACAGGAGTCCGAGCGCGATGGTGCGGCGGGTCATGGGGGCCCTCACCCCTCCTGTGTAGCCGGCCGCGCGCAGGTCGGCCACGGGGATCGTACGGCCCAGAGCAGTGCTACAAGGGCTTCGTGAGCTACATCGCCGAGGCGGTCCAACGCGCACGACACCTCGGCCAGAGCGCCGAGGCGGCGGCGGCCTGGCGGGAGCTGCTCACCCAGACCCACGTCGACGAGGCCGACTACTCCGACTGGGCGCGCGAGCTCGCCTATCTGTACGCGCGCCTCGGGCGCCAGCTCTCGGCCGCGCGCGTCCACGAGTACCTGCTCAACATCGATCCGGCGCTGCAGCTCTACGGCGATCACGGCAGCGCCCGCGACGTGGGGCGCGTGTTGCGCTTCGGCCGCCGCCTGCGCGAGGCCAGCGCCCGCTACCGCGAGGCGGCGCTGTTCGCCCACGCCGCGCGCGCCGCCGAGGAGGCGGGCGACGCGGCCGGCGCGAGCCAGCTGTTCGAGCAGCTGGTGCGCACCAAGGAGGCCACGGGCGAGCCCTACCTGGCCGGGCTCGCCGCGCTCAACGCCGCGCGCGTGGGCGCCAAGCTCAACCAAGCCGAGCGCACGCGCGCGCTCTTGTCGCTGGCCATCCGCGTGCTCGAGGAGGAGGGCGATCGGCGCGAGCAAGAGGGCGACCGCGAGGGCGCGTTCCGCTGCTACCTGTCGCTCGTGCAGGTGGGCAAGATCGAGAACAGCTACGAGCCCTTCGCCGAGGGCTACCTCAACTGCATCCGCATCTTGAAGGCGAAGAACGACCGTTTCTTCACCATGCAGTACTACTACGACTTCATCGCGCACGCGGAGGCGCTGGCCGAGCTGCACTCGGTGGCCGAGCTGCACCGCGAGGCCGGCGAGTACGCCAAGCGCGTGGGCTTCATCTACGCCGACTTCTTCCTCACCGAAGCGGCCCACGCCTGGCTGCGCGTGGCCAAGAACGCCGCCGAGAAGAACCAGCCGCCCGAGCTGGTGGAGAACGCGCTCTTGGCCGCCATCGGGTGCTTCAATCGCGTGCAAGACGACGCGTCGGTGGCCGACTGCTATCGCCAGCTCTCCGAGCTCGCGCTGAGCGAAAAGAAGAAGCAGCGCTACGCCGAGCTGGCGGCAGACCTGGCGAAGCTCGTGAGCGCCGCCGGCAATCGAGAGCCGCCGCCGCCGTTCCCCGAGTACTTCCGCCGCCGCCTGCAGCTGCCCGAGATTTGGATCCGCGATCTGCTCGAGAGCGAGAGCGGCACCGACATCCCCGACGCCATCGGGCGGCTCGTGGGTGATCACAAGAACGTCTGGGAGGTGCAGCGACGAAAGGCGCTCTTGATCGCGCTGGCGTGGGACGACCACGTCGCCGCTGGCGGCGCACCCGAGCATGTGCCGCCGGGCATCGTCGAGAAGCTCAGCGATCTCGGCCACGCCGCGGCGGTGCGGCCGATGCTCGCGCTCTTCGAGGCGGGCGACGATGCGACCAAGGCCATCGTGGTGGATCGCGGCGCCAGCTTGAAGCAGCGCGAGGCGTTCGCGCTCATCGAGAAGGCTTTGGCCTCGACGGGCAAGCTGCGCGACACGGGGGTGGCCGCGCTGCGCAAGATGACGTTCGCGCAGGCCCTCGACAGCCTGGTGCGCATCTTCAACTCGCAAGACGCCGCCGATGTGCGCGACGCGTGCATGCGCAGCATCGCCACCATCGGCACCGACGAGGCGTGCGAGTTCCTGCTCGACGTCGTCCGCTCCAACGCCGGGCCCCTCGGCGGTCGCGCGCGCCTCTTGCTCGAGACCGGCGCGCAAGAGCGCATGTTGTCGGCGCTCGAGCGTAACCGCCGCCAAGAGCCCGATCAGGCGCTGCGCATGTTCATCTCGCGGCTGGTGGAGAAGGTGCGCACGCAGCGAGGCGCCGGCGCCTTCTGAACACACCCTGCGCGACAAGCTACGCTGCTTCGCTCTGGCGTCGGCCGAGGGGTGACTCGGCTGCGGCGGCTACCGCGCGCGCGGCGGCGATCTCCCCGTCGATGCCCAGGCCCGGCACCAGGTCGCGCCCGGCGCGCAGCAGATTCGCGTAGGGCGTCATCGGTCGGCGCCCGCCGAGCAGGTGCTCGCTCTCGACCACACGCCAAGACGGCAACACCGCGCGCGCCGCTGCGCCGAACATGAGGTCGCGCGTGCGCGCCAGGTCGCGCGCGAACGGCATCAGACGGTCGAGCAGGAAGCTCACCTCCTGCGCCGCTCGCTCACCGGCGTCCACGGCGCACACGGTGGTCGCCACCACCGCCACCGACGTGTCGTCGATGCCCGAGGTCTTGTGACCCTGCTTGAGTGACGCGCCCGCGAACACGCCCACGAGCACGCCGTGGTCGGGCGGCGGGCGCAGCACCAGGAACACGGGCGGCATGCCCCGCGGCAGCGCCGCGATGGGGACGAGCCAGCGCGCCGCCGCGGCGTCGGCGCCGGGCACCACGCGCGCCTCGCTCTCGAGGAGCTTGTCGCGCCGTCGGCCCTCGGGCAGGCGCGCGCCCACATCGCGCCTGCTGGTGGCGTCGATGACCACGCGCGCGGCGTAGTCGTTGGCGCCCGTGATCTGCACGCTGGTGACGTGCTTACCGTCGGCGTGCACGGCCTCGACGCGCTCCTTCAGCACCTCGCCTCGGTGGCGGCGGATGATCTCGAGGAGCAGCTCACCGAGCGCGCCGCGCGGGCCGAGGCCCCCCTTGGCGCTCGCGTGGACGCCGGCCTGCAGCTGCAGCGCCGCCAGGTGACCGGCGAGCCCGCGAGCGCTCGCGTCGGTTCGGCCCTGCGCGAACGGCACCAGCTGCGTCAGCGCCACGCCCATGGCCAGCTCGCCGAAGCCGCTCACCTCGGGGTCGTCGTCGAGCCGGGCAGCTCCGCCGAGCGCCTCGAGGCGCTTGCGCGCGCGGCGCTTCTCGAAGAAGCCGTCCTCGTGCACCAGCGCCGCCTCGTCGAGCAGCGGCGCGATGCCCTCGGCGTCGACGTCGTGCAGGCGCGTAGCGGCGCGCGCGCCCTCGTCGGCCAGGAACACGCGTGACAGCTCCCGCGCGCGCGCCTCGGCGTCGACGGGCACGATCATGCGGATCTCGGGGTCGTCGATGAGCCCGAGCCCGCCCGGCTCGGCGCCCAGGGCGCGCCGCGCGTCTTGGCGAAGGCCGAGGGTCTCGAGCACCTGGGCCGCGGCCCCGTGCGTGGGCAGGCGCACGAGCGACGGGGCCACGGGCGCCACGCGGTCGCCCAGCGGCAGCCCGAGCGTGGGGTCGCCGTCTTCCACCACCACCACGCGGCGCCCCGCATGCTGCTGCGCGATGAGCGCGCCGGCGGCGAGCCCGCACAGCTCGGTCCCGACGATCAGCACGTCGCAGCTCAGGCGGCTCATCGCGGCGGTCATAGCCGAAAAGCCCCGGCCCGGGAGCAGGGAAGTGCGCGCGCGGCGTGGGCAGGTGGTGACGGTCAGCGCCGCTTGGCCTGGGTGCTCCCGCTTGCGGCGGCCCGAGACCCGACTACCGTCGGGGCATGCGCGTCGCCTTGATGCTCCTCACCGCCACCGCGCTCGCCGCGTGCACTCCCACCAGCGGCGATCCCAACGCCGACGCCGGGCCCGCCGACGGCGGCGTGGGCGGCAGCCAGGTGGCCGACCTCGGGTGCGACGCGGACGAGGAGTGCGGCGCCGGCGAGATCTGCGACCTGCCGACCCGTGCGTGCGTGGCCGGGCTCGACTGCACCGGCAACGCCGGGCTGTGCCGCTTCTGCGGCGATCCGGCCACCGACTGCGGCTTCGGCGACGAGCCCGGCTACTGCTCCGTCGACGCGGGCGTGTGCCGACGACAGAAGGGCCAGTGCGGCGGCTGCGCCAGCCCCGACGAGTGCGCCGAGGGGCCAAGCGGCTTGCCGTCCCGGTGCGTGGACGGGTTCTGCGCCGCCGGCTGCGGCACGTGCGCGACCGGCTTCACGTGCCTGGCGGGCGGCTGCGCGCCGCTCGGCGGCATGGCGCGCTGCGAGGGCGCGCTGTCGTGCCCGGGCGGCGTGGGCTGCCCCGATGGCCAGACCTGCACCGCCCTCGAGGTGTGCCTGGAGCTGTGCGGCGCCGACGCCGACTGCCCCGCGGGCACCATCTGCGAGACGGCGCCGGGCCCGCGCGAGCGCCAATGCGTGCCCGGCTGCCCCGTGGGCGACCACGTGCTGCAAGACGGCGTCGACAAGGTGTGCCACGCCGACGGGCGCTATGGCCTCCCGTGCCCCACCGAGGGATCGAGCGACGGGTGCCCCGCGGGCACCGAGTGCGATGCCCAGAGCGTGTGCCAGCGCGCCGGCTGCCAGTCCGACGCCGAGTGCCCGCTGCCGCGCACCTACTGCGACGTGGCCAGCGCCGCGTGCGTGGATGGCTGCAACAGTGTCGACGATTGCGGGGCCTTCGAGGTGTGCGAGGGCGGGCAGTGCCGACCCCAAGGCTGCCTCGGCAAGGAGCTGTCCTGTGACCTCGGTGAGTGGTGCTGCGGCACCGAGCGCTACCAGAACGCCGCCACCTGCCCGAGCGGCGTGAGCGACGGGCAGTGCTTCGGCGCGCCCGACCCGTGGTGCCGGCCCTGCGAGGGCAACGACGACTGCGCCGATATCGACGAGCTGGGCCAGGCCTCGTTCTGCTACGAGCTGCAGGACGCCGACGGCAACAGCCTCGGCAAGTTCTGTTCGGTGGGCTGCGCCACCAACGCCGACTGCCCGCGCGGGCTCGACTGCGTGCACGACCTGCCGACGGATCAAGACGGCGTGACCACCGCGGGGTGCTTGGATTCGCTCTGTCCGGCCATCGCGGGTGCTCGGTGATGCGCCGCTTCCTCGTCAACGTCGCGCTCTACGCCGTCTTCGGCGGCGGCCTGTTCGCGTTCGCCGCCATGCGCGGTGGCGGCGCCGTGTCGTTCGTCGAGCTGGTGATCGCGGTGGCCGGCGTGGCCCTCTGGTCCGGCGGCTTGACCACCGCCATCGAGCGCGTGGTGCCGCGCTTGCCGGCCATGTCCACGCGCGTCTTGGCCGGGGCCACGCTGGGCGCGGCGTCGCTCGGGGGCTTCGCATTGGCGCTGTCGCTGGTGGTGTGGCACCGGCCCGTGCCGCAGCTCCTGGTCCTCGCCACCGTCGTGGGGGCCCTCATGCAGGCGGCGCGCACGTTCGCCGCGCGGCCCGCGGGCGCGCTCGGCGCCGGCCCCACCGACGAGCCCTCGGGGCCGCGGCGGCTCATCGCCGAGGGCGCCCTCGTCATCGACGTGCGCGAGCAGGCGGAGTGGGATCGCGGCCACCTGCCCACGGCGCGCCTGCTGCCCGTGGGTGAGCTGTCGTCCCGCCTCGGCGAGGTCGAGGCGTGGGCGGGCGGCGACAAGGGCGCACCGGTCGTCGTCTATTGCGCCTCGGGGCGTCGCTCGGAGCGCGCCAAGGACGTGCTCGAGCAGGCGGGCTTCACCCGCGTGACGAACGGCGGCGGCTTCGGCGAGCTCGTCTGACGGGCACGTCTGACGGGCACGGCTGACGCGCGGGTCGACGCGCGGTCAGCCCGCGACCATCACCCGCACGGCCTCGATGGCGGCGCCCGCGAGCGTGCCGCCCGCACTCGAGCGAGCGCGGACGCCCACGGGTCGCAGCGCGAGCGCGCCCGCGGCGGCGAGCGCGATCGTGATCGCGGCCGCAGCGCCGTGCGGCACCGCCCCCGCGAGCAGCGCCAGGATCGCGGCGGTGGC
>CAZONM010000278.1:0-8308 GCA_964580865.1 uncultured Myxococcales bacterium
GTGGCCGCCGTGGCGCTTGGCGGGCTCGCCATGCTGAGCCCGTGCACCTGCGCCATGCCGGCGGCGTGCGCGGTGACCACCTGCGGCGTCGCGGGCGGCGCGTTGGTCGGGCACAGCCTCGACGACCGCCCATGGTCGGCGCGATCGCTCTTGCCCGCCGGCGCCGCCACCGGCGTGGCGTTGGCGGTGGGCGCCGTCGCTACCGTCGTCGTGATAGCGACGCCGCTGGTGGTGGACGCGGCGCTGCCGAACCCCGGCGCCGATCCCAACGGCGCCATGGGAGTCACCTTGGCCGCAGGGGCCATCACCGCCGTGGCGGGCGCGGCCACGGTGGCGGTGGGCGGCTTGGTCGCGGGGTGGGTCGCCACCGGCCTCGAGCGCTCCACCGACGAAGCGCCGCCCGAGCGCGTGCGCGCCAAGGTGGTGCCGCGTGATCCGGCGCCGGCGCCGGCGCAGGAGCCGCGCTTCTCGTATTGAGCGAACGTCGGTGCACGCGGGCCGCGCACCACCGACGCTCGTGCCCGGGCCCGGGCCCGGGCACGGGCACGATGACGGTCTGCGTTCTTCCGCGGCTTGCTAGCGTGAGAACACGGGCTCGTCGGCGGGCTCCGCCAGGCACTGCCCCACGCCGTCGAGCAGCCCGCCGTCGGTCACCTCGCGCAGCACGCGCGCGGCGTCCACCAGGCCGCCCTCGCCGAGCGACACGTCAGCAGGGTTGATGATGTTGTACGTACACGGCGACGCCGGCGTGTCGACGGCCTTGTGCTCGTCGCGCCACCAGAAGTAGAGCGAGTGCACGGTCCACAGGTACGTGAACTCGTACGCCGTGGGGTTCTCGCGCCAGGTGGCGATGCGCGCGGCGGGTACGCGGTAGCGCGCCTCGCGCGCGGCCACGACGAGCGCGGCCTCGTCGAGCGCCGCGCGGGCGTTGGCGAGGAGCGGCGCGCGCTCGGTGTCGCTCATGGTCCAGTAGCCATCGGCGTAGTCGTAGAGCGCGTGAATCTGGCGCGCGCGCAGCGCTAGAACCCGCATGGCGTCGTCGAGGTCGTCGAACAGCTCGAGCGCCTCGGGGCGGATGTTGGCGCGCAGCGCGTGCAGCGCGTCGGACAGCGCGCCAAACGTGGTCTCCATCGCGGCGAGCAGCGGCTCCACCTCGGCGGTGTAGCCGGGCGGCGGGTGCAGCGGGTTGTTCATCTCGACCAAGCCCAGGCGATCGGGCTGCGTGGTGGGCGCCTCGATGGGCACGAGCGGCAGGTCGTTCACGGCGTCGAGCAGGTCATCGAAGGCCTCGAAGCCCTGCAGGTACGCTTGGCCGTTTCTGCGCGTGACGTCGGCGGGCGCCAGCGTGGCGGTGCGCCCGAGGATGAGCAGCTCGCGCTGTGCGGCGGCGATGTCGGCGAGCACGTCGGCGAGGGCGGGCTCGCCGAGGGCGCGCGCCACCGGCGCCAACGCGGCCCGCAGGGCGAGCGCGCCGTCGCTGACGTCGAGCAACGGATCCCACGCCGCGCGCGCCGCCACCACGTCGTTGAGCCAGTAGCCCCACTCCCAGCCCGACGAGAAGATGCTCTGGCCGTCCATGCGCGCGCCGGCGAAGGCCCCGCGACCCATGAGGCCCTGCTCCTCGTCGCGCGCGAGCATGCGCAGGTCGGCCAGGCGCCGCTCGGCGTAGAGCGGCAAGAACAGCGGCACGTCGATGTCGAAGCTCACCCAGTACGCGGTCTCGGGGTGCCAGATGACGGCGCGTCGGCCGGCCTCGTCGTGCAGGTACTCGCGCACGTGCCCGAAGTCGGTGTTGCCGTAGGTGGGCGCCGGATCGTCGAGGCCGTAGTGCTGCACCGTGTGCGGCATGACGCCCAGGCGCGGGTCGGCGTACGTGGGCAGGTGATTGAAGTCGAGGGGCTCGCCGGTCTCGGGATCGACGAAGCCGTCGGCGGTCTGGCCCGTGGAGGTGTGGATCTTGATGCGCGCGTCCTTGCCCCACGCCTCGTCGAGGTGGCGGGCCACCTCATCCATCCACTGGAGCATGCGCGCGGGCTCGGGGTGCGTGAACTCGGTGGAGCCGTTCTCCGTCGAGAGGAAGTCGAAGCCCGCGGCCATCAGCCAGTCGATGCGCGCGCGGAGCTGCGTCAGCTCGTCGTCGAGCTCGCCCTCCTCCTGCAACAGTCGGAACGTGTGCTGCTGCACGAGCGCGATGGGCACGTCGGCGCCGGCGCGCAGGCCAAAGGCGTGCACCCGATCGACGAGCACGCGTAACCGGCGCTGCCGCTCGTCGCTGGCCGCGTAGTCCGACCACGAGGTAGCCTCGAGCAAGACCCACTCGACCTCGTTGTCGCCGTTGGCGAGCAGCCACTCGAGGAACCGGTCCCACTCGGGGAGCATGGCGGCCCACGCGGCCTCGTCGTCGATGGGCCAGCCATTCAACAGCTCGGTCAGCTCGAGCGGGTGCATGGTGTGCACATGGAGGTTGCGCACCGGCCAGCGCGGCGCGCGCGTGACGTCGAGCGCGGGCCACTCCTCGGGGAGCGCCGAGGGGCGCACGGGCGCGAGCGGGTGCAAGAATGCGAAGCCGAGCTCCTCGAGGAGCGCGTAGGCGCCGAACGACGCGCCGCGGCCGGCGCCGTACTCGGCGATGGTGGGCACGTCGTTCACGATGCCGCTCTTGATCGCGAAGCCCTCGTCGCGCAGGGCGCCCAGGACCGCAGGTGACACGAGCGCGCGCGCCGCCACCGTGTCGCCGAAGGCGAGCGCGCGCGAGCCGGCCGCGGCGTCGTGCGGCGGTCCCACGGCGCCGGCGTCGACGACGGGCATGGCGGACGCTGCCGCGAGGTGCGCCTGCACCCGAGCCTTCACGGCCGCGGGCACGTCGTCGCCGACGGCGAGGTAGAGCGCGGGCGTGCCCGGGGGGACGTGATCGGGGAGCCCGACCCCTACGAGCCCGGGCGCCCGCGGGGGCGTCACGTCGGCTGTCGGTGCCACGGGCTCCGCCGGGGCGTCGCACGAGCATGACGTCACGACGGGCAACGCACAGAGGAGCGGCACGAGCGCGCGCATGCGGGCAAGCGTAGCGGCGCGTCGATCTCGGACAATGGCCTTCCTGCGCTGAGCGCCGATCCTCGGCGCTCAGCGACCGGGTGCGAGGGTGCCGGTGCGTGGAGCGCGAGCGCCGCGGCCGACGAGGCGGCAGGTTGGCCGGCGAGCACGCGCGCCCTCGTCGCGACGACCGATGGCAGCACGCTGACCGCGCGCGGGTACGCGCTGTCGCCGGCCTCGCGCGCGCTAGGCCCCGGTGAGCTCGAGCTCGTGCACGCCATCGCTCCGCCCTCCGACGGCGCCGCGCTCCATGCTCACGTCGCGAGCGACGCGGCGCTATCGCGGCGGACACGGCACGACCCTCGGGCTCGCGCTGTCGCCTGGTGGAAACGGTCGGATCGCGATTGACATGGAAGTCAAACGGGTATTGACTCTAATGTCAAACCCCGAGGTCTTCCATGTCCCGCGAGCTGCGCTTCGACAACAAGGTCGTCGTCATCACCGGTGCCGGCAACGGGCTCGGCAAGAGCCACGCGCTCCTGTTCGGCAGCCGCGGCGCCAAGGTGGTGGTCAACGACCTCGGCGGCGGCGCCACCGGCGGCGGCAAGAGCTCGGCGGCCGCCGACAAGGTGGTGGACGAGATCAAGGCCGCGGGTGGCCAGGCGGTGGCCAACTACGACTCGGTGGAGGACGGCGACAAGATCATCAAGACCGCCAAGGACACCTGGGGGCGTGTGGATATCGTCGTCAACAACGCGGGCATCCTGCGCGACTCGAGCTTCCAGAAGATGACCCCGGAGGACTGGGACCTCATCACCCGGGTGCACGTGCACGGCGCGTTCCGCGTCACCCGCGCGGCGTGGGACATCATGCGCGAGCAGGGCTTTGGCCGCGTCATCTTCACGGCGTCGGCGGCGGGCCTCTACGGCAACTTCGGCCAGGCGAATTACTCCATGGCCAAGATGGGCCTGGTGGGCTTCGGCCAGACCCTCGCGCTCGAGGGCGTCAAGCGCGGCATCCACACCAACATCATTGCTCCCGTGGCGGGCTCGCGCCTCACCGAGACCATCATGCCGAAGGAGATCGTCGACGCGCTCAAGCCCGAGTACGTGTCGCCGCTGGTGGCGTGGCTGTGCCACGAGGCGTGCGAGGAGAACGGCGGCATCTTCGAGGTGGGCGGCGGCTTCATCGGCAAGCTGCGCTGGGAGCGCACCGAGGGCAAGCTCTTCCCGGTGGGCCGGCCGCTGTCGGTCGAGCAGGTACAGGGCGCGTGGGGCGCCATCACCGACTTCACCAAGACCACGCACCCCGAGAACGTGCATGCGGCGCTGCAGCCGGTGCTCGCCAACCTCGAGAGGAAGAGCAAGGGCGGCAACGAGTTCATCGACGTCGACGCGGCCCTTGGCTACACCTTCGACGGCCTCGAGTCGAAGTACGACGAGCGCGACCTGGCGCTGTACGCGCTCGGCGTGGGCGCCGGCAAGAACCCCACGGACGACGGCGACCTGCACCTCGTCTATGAGCGGAACGGCGACGGCTTCTACGCGCTGCCCACCTACGGCGTCATCCCCGCCATCAACGCGATCCTGACCATGGCGCTCGAGGGCAAGGGCGCGCCCGGGCTCAACTACAGCCTCGATCGCATCCTGCACGGCGAGCAGTACACCGAGCTGTTGCAGCCCTTGCCCACCAAGCCGACCACGCTGGTGCACAAGCTGCGCATCAGCGACATCTTCGACAAGGGCAAGAACGCCGTGGTGGTGTTCTCCGTCGAGAGCCGCGACAAGGAGACGGGCACGCCGCTCGTCAGGAACGACATCTCGATGATCGTGCGCGGCGCCGGCGGCTGGGGCGGCGATCGCGGTCCGTCGGGCGACGTCAACGTGCCGCCCGATCGCAAGCCCGACGCCGTGGTCACCGAGAAGATCGGCGAGAACCAGGCGCTGCTCTACCGCTTGTCGGGTGACTGGAACCCGCTGCACGTCGACCCGAGCTTCGCGGCGGCCTTTGGCTTCGAGCGGCCCATCCTGCACGGGCTGTGCACCTTCGGTCACGTCGGGCGTCACGTGATCAATTCCTTCTGCAAGGGCGATCCGCGCTACTTCAAGAGCATCAAGGTGCGCTTCGCCGACAGCGTGTTCCCGGGCGAGACACTCAAGACGGAGATGTGGAAGGACGGTGACCGGGTCATCGTCAAGACCACCGTCGTCGAGCGAGGCAAGGTGGCCATCAGCAACGCCGCGGTCGAGCTGTACAAGGAGATCCCGCAGCCAAAGGCCGCGTCCGCGGCCACAGCTCCGTCGTCCGTCGCCGCGCCCGCGCCCGCCGGGCCCTCGAGCGCCGCCGTGTTCGCCGCCATCGGCGCGCATGTCTCGAGCAACCCCGAGCTCGCGAAGACGGTGCAGAACGTCTACCGCTTCACGCTCAAGGGCGGCGCCGCGCCTAACGTGTGGACGGTGGACCTCAAGAACGGCGGCGGCAGCGTGGCGGCGGGCGGCGAGGCCAAGGCCGACTGCACGCTCGAGCTCTCCGAGAGCGACTTCCTCGACATGGTGCAGGGCAAGGTCGACCCACAGAAGCTCTTCACCACTGGCAAGCTCAAGATTGGCGGCAACATCATGGCGAGCCAGAAGCTCGAGTTCCTGCGCAAGCTCGACAAGAGCGCGCTCGCCACGGGAGGCGGCCCATCGGTCGCGCCGAGTGGCGGCGCAGCTGCCGCAGCGAGCGCGGCGGCGCCGAGGAGCGCGAGCGCCCCCACGGTGATCGCCGCTCTCCAGGAGCGCCTCGCAAAGAACGGCAAGCTCGCCGACGAGGTGCGCGCGGCGCTGCAGTTCGTCATCAAGGAGCCCGACTGCGCCTTCGGCCTCGAGCTCTCGAAGGGCCCCGGCAGCGTCGTCGAGGGCAAGCTCGACAAGCCCACGGCCACGCTCACGCTGGCCGACGAGGACTTGCTCGCGCTCGCCAAGGGCGAGGCTGACGTGCGCGGGCTCTACCAGCACGGCAAGCTGCGCATCGATGGCAGCGTGGCAGCCGCACACCGCCTCAGCTTCCTGCAAAAGCTCGTTTGAACCACTCGACCGCCCGAGAGCACGAGGAGATCCCCATGGCACGCAAGGCAAACGTCGTCGGTGTCGGTATGGTCAAGTTCGCCAAACCCGGCGCCTCCGACAGCTACGACGTGATGGCGAAGGGCGCCATCGCGACGGCGCTCAAGGACGCAGCGGTTGACTTCAAGGACGTCGAGCAGGCGTACGCCGGCTACGTCTTCGGCGACTCCACCTGCGGGCAGAAGGCCGTCTACTCCGTCGGCCTCACCGCCATCCCGGTCTTCAACGTCAACAACAACTGCTCGACGGGATCGTCGGCACTGTTCCTCGCACGTCAGGCTGTCGAGGGCGGCGCCGTCGAGTGCGCGCTGGCGGTCGGCTTCGAGCAGATGGAGAAGGGCGCGCTCGCCTCCAAGTACACGGATCGCCCGAACCCCCTCGAGCCACATGTGCAGCTCATGAGCGACCAGCAGGGCGTGAACCAGGCGCCCTTCGCCGCGCAGATGTTTGGCGGCGCCGGACGCGAGTACCGCTGGAAGTACGACACCAAGCGCGAGACCTTCGCCAAGGTCGCATCGAAGGCGCGCGTGCACGCGAGCAAGAACCCCTATGCGCTGTTCAACCAGGTGCTCAGCGTCGAGGAGGTGCTCGCCTCCGACGAGGTCTTCGATCCCCTGACGCGCTTCCAGTGCTGCCCGCCCACCTGTGGTGCTGCTGCCGCCATCGTGTGCTCCGAGGAGTTCGCCAAGAAGCGCGGCCTGATGGACCGCGCGGTCACCATCGTCGCGCAGTCCATGAAGACCGACCCGGCGACGTCGTTTGCACCTCAGAGCATGATCAAGATGGTCGGCTACGACATGGCCAAGGCCGCCGCCGACGAGGTGTACGCGAAGAGCGGCTCTGGCCCGAAGGACGTGCAGGTGATCGAGCTGCACGACTGCTTCACGACCAACGAGGTGCTCACCTACGAGGCGCTCGGCCTGTGCGTGGAGGGCGGCGCCGAGAAGCTCATCTGGGACGGCGACAACACCTATGGCGGCAGGTGGGTGACGAACCCGTCGGGCGGTCTCTTGTCCAAGGGCCATCCGCTCGGCGCTACCGGGCTCGCGCAGTGTACGGAGCTCGTGTGGCAGCTGCGCGGGACGGCGGGCGAGCGGCAGGTGAAGGGCGCGAAGCTCGCGCTGCAGCACAACCTGGGGTTGGGCGGCGCGTGCGTGGTCACGATGTACAAGAAGGCAGGCTGACCTCTCTCGAGGGGCGTGCCGCGCGTTGCGGCCCTGGCGCCCGACCTCACCCAGCCCCGTCGAGCACCACGCGTGCCTCGACGGGCCGGTGGTCGGCCATCATCGGCAACGCCGCGTCGTAGCGCCGCACCCGCGCCGACGTCACCCGAGCGGTCACATTCGCGGTGCCGCGCACCAGCACGCGATCGAAGCGCTCGCGCTCGCGCCCGAATTCGTAGGTCAACGACGCGTCGTGCGCTGCCGCGCCGTCGACGAAGCCCGCGTCGACGAGCCGCGCCGCGCTGGTCTCGTCGATGGCGTCGCCGGCGTAGAAGTTGAAGTCGCCCAACAGCACCACGGGTGCCCGGCGGCGCTCGAGGGCATCGAGGAGCTCGTCGATCTGCCGCGCGCGGCCGCTCGCGTCACCCGGCCGCGCGTAGGCCGCCAGGTGCGTGGTGACGACGTCGATGACGCCGCCGGGCAGCGACGGCGCGGCCAGCGTCGCGCGCAAGAAGCCTTTGCGCAGCCACACGCGCTCGTGCGCGCGACCGCCGCGGCGATAGTCGTGGTGGGCCGTCTCGACGACGGGATAACGAGCCGCCAGCGCGAGGCCGGCGCGCGGCTCGTGGGCAGCCCACGCCGGCGGCGCCATCGCGGCCAGACCCCACGGCAACGGCCGCCACAGCTCTTGCACGGCGGCGACGTCGAAGCTGCGCAGGTAGCGAAAGGCGCGCGGGAAGCGCCGGTGGCGCGGCGGCCACGCGAGCGGCGGCGGTAGCCCCCACAGGTTGAGCGTGACGACGTCGAGCGTGAGCATCGGTCGACCCTGTCGCAACCTCAGAACGTGCGCACCACCACGGCACCGCTGCCGCCACCGCCGCCACCGCCGCCGCCGCCGTCGTTCCCCGAGGTGCCGCCCGTGACGCCCACGGCGTCGAGCGCCCCGGTGCCGCCGCCTCCGGACGGCGATCCGCCGGTGCCGCCGCCGGCGCCGTTGTTCCTGCCGGG
>CAZONM010000279.1:0-8243 GCA_964580865.1 uncultured Myxococcales bacterium
CGATGTCGGGCTCGATGCCGGTGGTGTCGCAGTCCATCATGAAGCCGATGGTGCCCGTGGGGGCCAACACCGTCGTCTGGGCGTTCCTGAACCCGTGCTTCTCGCCCACCTCGCACGCGGTGGTCCACGAGTCGCGCGCGGCGTCGAGCACGCGGCGGTACGGCTCGGGCACCTTCGCCTTGTCCACGTCGAAGGCGGCGCCGCGGTGCAGCTGCATGACGCCGAGCATGGCGTCGCGGTTCTTGGTGTAGCCGGCGAACGGGCCCTTGGCCTTCGCGATCTCGGCGGAGGCCGCGTAGGCCTCGCCGCCGAGCAGCGCCGTGATGGCCGCCGCCGCCGCGCGCCCGTCGTCCGAGTCGTACGGCAGGCCCGACGCCATCAGGAGCGCGCCGAGGTTGGCGTAGCCGAGCCCGAGGGGTCGGAAGTCGTGCGAGTTCTTGGCGATGCGGTCCGTCGGGTACTTGGAGTCATCGATGATGATCTCCTGCGCGAGGATCAACACCTGCACCGCGTGGCGGAACGCGTCCACGTCGAAGCTGCCGTCCGCGCGCCGGAACTTCATCAGGTTGAAGCTCGCGAGGTTGCAGGCCGAGTCGTCGAGGAACATGTACTCGGAGCAGGGGTTCGACGCGTGGATGGGCGCCGTCGCCTTGCAGGTGTGCCAGCGGTTGATGGTGGAGTCGAACTGCACGCCCGGGTCGCCGCACAGCCAGGCCGCCTCGGCCATCTTCTTCCACACGCTCTTGGCTTGCAGCTCGTCCATGGGGGCGCCGTCGCGCACCGCCTTGGTGAAGTAGGTCTTTCCCTCCGCCACCGACTTCATGAAGGTGTCGTTGACGCGCACGGAGTGGTTGGCGTTTTGGAAGAACACCGAGTCGTAGGCGCCGCCGGGGACGTTGAAGCCGCCGTCATAGCCCGCCTCGATGAGCGCCCAGGCCTTCCGCTCCTCGGTCATCTTGGAGTCGATGAACTCGACGATGTCCGGGTGATCGGCGTTGAGGATGACCATCTTGGCGGCGCGGCGGGTCTTGCCGCCCGACTTGATCACACCGGCAAAGGCGTCGAAGCCGCGCATGAACGAGACGGGGCCCGACGCGGTGCCGCCGCCCGCCAGGAGCTCCTTGGAGGAGCGGATGGCCGAGAGGTTGCTGCCCGCCCCGGAGCCGTACTTGAAGAGCATGCCCTCGGTGCGCGCCAGGGTCAGGATGCTCTCCATGGTGTCGTCGACAGAATTGATGAAGCAGGCCGAGCACTGCGGGTGCGGCTCCACGCCCACGTTGAACCACACGGGGGAGTTGAAGGCCGCCTTCTGCGTGATGAGCAGGTGCGCGAGCTCGTCGCGGAAGGCCTCGGCGTCGGCCTCGGTGGCGAAGTAGCGGCGCCGGCGGCCCCAGCCGGTCAGGGTGTCGACCACGCGTAGCACCAGCTGGCGCACGGAGGTCTCCCGCTCCGGCGTGCCAATCGTGCCGCGGAAGTACTTGTTGGCCACGATGTTGGTGGCCTGCTGCGACCAGCTCGCCGGGATCTCGATGTCGTCCTGCTTGAAGAGCGCCTTGCCGTTGGCATCGGTGATGGACGCCGAGCGCTTCTCCCACGCGATGCCCGCGGCCTCGGACATCGGATCCACGCCCTCGCGGGTCTCCCGGCGCGGCACGCGCACGCCCTGGGGGCTCGCCTGCAGCACGGGCGCCGGGCGCGCGGCCGCGGGCACGGCCGCCGCGGCCACGCCGCGCAGCTCCCCGTCCTTGGCGCCGTCCTTGGGCTCATCGCGGTTCATGGTGGCAGCGTAGCTTCTCTCGGTCGTCTCCAACATCGAGCCTCCAATGCTGCGTCTCGTCCGGCTTGGCATCGCCCACGGGCCGGGCCTCGCTGCTGCTGAGAAAGTCGTCCCCCGCGCTCTTGGTAGAGCGCAAATCCCACATTCATCGCGTTTTTACGCGACCTTGATTCTGCGTCCCGCGCTCGTCCCGAATTCCTTTTTGAAAGGAGCCGGTTCGAGTGGCGTGGGAGGGTTCGTATCACGGAACGCGAGCCGCCCGTCAACGCCCCCTGCTGCACGCGCACCGCACACAAGCACAAAATATGGGCATTGTCGGGGCCTTGGCCCCCTAGATCTCGAGGCTGGGGAAAACCTGTGAATTCGCGCGGTCGATCGGAGTGGCGCGCCGCACCGCGTTCAGAATGTTTCTCCTTTGTTTTTGAATTGTTGCGCCCGTTTGTCGCGCCCGGCACACATTTCTGCGTGAGGGGTCTTGCGCAGCGCTAAGTGCGCGAAGGTGATCGACAATCCGAGATCACCTCAGGTGTGAGACAGGGGGTGGGCGCGCCGATACATGCCCCCGATCACAACTCCGACCGGCCCGCGCGGGGCGTCCGGCTTCAACGATACTTTTGGCGTGGCTACTTGGAATCAAGCTAACGCTTGATTGTCCTGTGCACCGCAAATCGATGTGTTGCTATCAGACTTTTCCGAGCAATATTAGCGCAGCAATGATGATCGCGGCGCCCGTTGCAACACCAAGTAGCGCCATCACGAGCCGCAAAGCAATCGAGATCTCGCCGGGCTCGCCGCGACGTTGTGGAGGAGGAGCGGCGTCGATCAGCTCTTCACGCACCAGCTCCGGCGCTGGCGGCGCGAACAGGCTACCGCTGACCTCGGGCTGCGCCGCGGCCGGGTGCTCCCCCGACGGCTCACCCGACGGTGCGCGGCCGCGCGGGGGCCCGTGCAGCACGGTGACGGCGTCGGCGACGTCTTCGCCGGAGGGCACGGGCGGCATCGACGTGGGCGCGGTCTGCACCGTGGGCGCCGCGGGGGCGTCGTCCGACAGCAGATCGTCATCCTCGAGGGCGGCGCGGGCGGCGCCGAGGTTGTTGGTCACGTCGGTGTGGCCGCCGCCGTCGACCTCCACGTCGATCCCCAAGGTGGGCTCGTCGAGCGCCAGGCGGGCCCCGGCGCTGACCGGCGCCCGCAGCGCCGGGCTCGCGTCGATGGTGGCGATGACCTCGGCCTCGGCGGTCACGGGACCGAGCGGCGAGCTCGACACGTGGGTGCGACCGTCGTCCTCCACCGGCGGCGGCGGGTAGGTGGCACGCGGGTTCGACACGTCGGGGATCTCGTCGGAGACGCCCACGGATCGAAACGGCGTGGCCGGCCGTGGGGCGGCAGCCGGCATCGGGGCGCGCGGCGACGGCGGCGCCACCGCAGGGCGCGCGGCCTGCAACGTGGCGCTGCCCGAGCTCGGGTGCGGCCCGGGCATCTCCACGGCCCGCGGCGCGATCGACGGCATGGTGCGATCGGGCCCCGACACCGCCGTGTCCTCCGAGACCGCGGCCGGCGGCGGCGCCTTCGCCATCTGCGGCACGCTGATGGTGCGCGGTGCGTTCGACACCGTGGCCGGGGGCGGGCGCGTCTTCGGCGGATCGAAGCCCTGGGCGCTCACCACCAGCCCGTCGATGCGCTGGCGCACCGGATCCTTGTCGGGCGGAAACAGGATGCGCATGAACTGCGCGAGCTGAGGCGGTCCGAGGGGCCGGCCGGTCGAGGTCAAATAGGCGTCGAGGGCGGTGCGCACCTCGCCCGCCGTGCGGTAGCGCTGGTCGCGATCCTGGGCCAGCGCCTTCACGCAGATCTGGTCGAGCACCGGCGGCACCCGGCTGTTCACCTCCGACGGCGCCGGCGGCGACTTGAGGGAGCGCTCGAAGATCTCCATGGGCGTGGCGCCCGAGAACGCGGGCCGGCCCGACAGGAAGAGGTAGAGGGTGGCGCCGATGGCGAAGATGTCGGCGCGCGCGTCCACCGGCTTGCCGAGGATGGCCTCGGGGGCCACGTAGCCGAGCTTGCCCTTGATCTGGCCGGCCTGCGTGCGGATGGAGTTGTCGCGCGCCTTGGCGATGCCGAAGTCGACGACCTTCACCTGGCCCTCGAACGTGATGATCACGTTCTCGGGCGACATGTCGCGGTGCACCAGGTCGAGCAGCTTGCCGTCGGCGCCGCGCAGGTTGTGCGCATGCTCGAGGCCCGAGCAGGCGTCCGAGATGATGCGCGCCGTGACGTCGAAGGGCACGGCCTTGTTGTGCGCACGGCAGGCGCGGCCCACCTGGAGCATGTCACGCCCGTCGAGGTACTCCATGGCCAGGAACCAGTCGGTCCCGCCGCGCGCGTTGTCGTCTTCGCCCAGGTCGAAGATCTGCACCACGTGGGGGTGGTTGATCATGGCGGCCAGGCGCGCCTCGTTGACGAACATGCCGACGAAGTCTTGGTCCTTGGCCAGGTGCGGCCGCACCCGCTTGACGACGACGAGCTTCTGATAGCCGCCCGGGCCCACCTGGCGCGCCAGGTACACCTCGGCCATGCCGCCTTGGGCGAGCTTGCCGAGGACCTGATACCGGCCGAGCACCACCGTCCCTGGGGGGACGTCCTCGTCGGTGCTCTCGGCGGGAGTAGCCACCATGATCGCGAAAGACTCTAGCGTGTCGCACGTCCTCGTACCAAAAGCGGGCCAGCCCAGCCTGGGCGGAGGCCCGTGATGATCAAGAAGCTCCTCATCGCCAACCGGGGCGAGATCGCCCGCCGCATCGGCAAGACCGCCCGCCGCATGGGCATTCGGGTCGTCGCCGTGTACTCCGAGGCGGATCGCGCGGCGCCCTTCGTGCGTGAGGCCGACGAGGCCGTGCTGCTCGGCCCGCCGCCGCCCAAGGAGAGCTACGCGAACGTCGACGCCATCGTGGCGGCGTTGAAGACGAGCGGCGCCGACGGCCTGCACCCTGGCTACGGCTTCCTCTCGGAGAGCGAGAACCTGGTGGCCGCCTGCCTGGATGCCGGCGTCACCTTCGTCGGCCCGTCGGTCCATTCGATCCGGGCGATGGGCAGCAAGATCGAGAGCAAGATCGCCATGATCGAGGCCGGCGTGCCCGTGGTGCCCGGGCCCGTGCACGCCCTCGAGCACGAGGACGACGCGGTCACGGCCGCCGAGGCCGTGGGCTGGCCGGTGATGCTCAAGGCCTCGGCGGGCGGCGGCGGCATCGGCATGGCCCGCTGCAAGAACGAAAAGCAGCTGCGCTCGGCCTTCGAGGACGCCAGGAAGAAGGGCGAGCAGTTCTTCGGCAGCGCCCGCGTGTTCATCGAGAAGCTCATCGAGAGCCCCCACCACATCGAGGTGCAGGTGCTCGGCGACAAGCACGGCAACCTGGTGCACCTGTTCGAGCGCGAGTGCTCGGTGCAGCGGCGCAACCAGAAGGTGCTCGAGGAGACGCCGAGCCCCCTGCTCGACGCCGACACGCGCGCGCGCCTGTGCGACGCCGCGGTGCGGGCGGCGCGCGCCGTGCAGTACGAGAACGCCGGCACCGTGGAGTTCGTGGCCGACGAGCACAAGAACTTCTACTTCCTCGAGATGAACACGCGCCTGCAGGTCGAGCACCCCATCACCGAGGCCACCTTGGGGATCGACCTGGTGGAGCACCAGCTGCGGGTGGCGGCCGGCGAGCCACTGTCGCTGCCGGCGCTCGCGCCCCGCGGCCACGCCATCGAGCTGCGCGTGTGCGCCGAAGACCCCGACAAGCGCTTCTTCCCCCAGCCGGGCACCTTGGGCGAGGTGGTGTGGCCTTCCGGCGACGGCATCCGCGTGGACGCCGGCGTGGAGAGCGCGTCGGTGGTGCCGCCGTTCTACGACTCGCTGCTCGCCAAGATCATCGGCCACGGCGCCACGCGCGCCGAGGCCATCGCGCGCCTGCGCGCCGCCCTCGACCGCACCAGCATCGGGGGGCTCAAGAGCAACCTCGAGATGCACAAGCGCATCCTCGACGACGAGCAGTTCCGGGCGGGCCGCACCACCACGGCGTTCCTCGAGGAGCGCCTGGGGCTCAAGGCGTGACGGCCCGACGCGCCCGGCACGGGCGGGCACACGGCGAGCGACTCTGCTAGCCTGCCCCGGCCGCATGAACGCGCAGCCCCACAAGACGGTCAACGACTACATCGCCGTCGCCAAGTCGATGACGGCCGACGCGTTCGGCGCGCGCTACCAGCACCCGTTCCTGTTCGGGCGCGAGGTGCTCGAAGAGGAGTTCCGGTTCTCCACGCTGGTCACCGAGGAGCCCACCGCGGATCGCGCGCGCCCGTCCCATGCTGGCGAGTCGTCCTCCGACGGGCACAAGGCGGGCGCCGACACCTTCCGCATCCGGCACTGGGTGATCTCGGTGAAGAAGCCCGCGGCAGCCCCTGCGCAGGACCGCATCTTCCTTGGGCGCAGCGAGACCAACGACATCTGCGTGCCCCACAAGACCGTGTCGAAGCTCCACGCCTACTTCGTGCGCGATCCCCAGTCGCCGCTCAAGTGGTTCGTCGTCGACACGGGCTCGGCCAACGGCACCAAGCACAACGGGCTGCGCATCCCGCCCCGCGCCAAGGTGCCCATCGTCGACGGCGACACGATCTGCTTTGGACGTTGCGTGTTCCAATGGGTGACGGCCAAGAGCCTGCACGAGCGCGTGCTGTCGGCGGCGAACGAGGCCGGCTGACGCTACCGTCGCGCCGCGCGCTGTCCGATGCGCCCGGCCTCGAGCAGCGTGCGCGGCGCCGGGAAGGTGCGCGCCACCAGCTCGCTGCGCAGCGCCGCCAGCTCCGCGCGCCCGAGCGCCTCGCCCGCGTGGATGCGCTGGTACAGACGCGCGCGCCGCGTGAAGCGATCGTCGACGCCGTGGGCGTCGGCGAAGTCGACGGCTTGCGCCAACACGCCGCGCCCCACGGCCTCGAGCGGCAGGGCTTGCTGCGACAACAGGTCGTCGAACGCGACGCGCTCCGCCTCGGAGGCCCCCGTCGGGTACGGCACGCGCCGCACGCGGGCCCCCAGGTCCAGGTGGAGCTCGGCGATGCGCACGAGGCACAGCACGCGCTCGCGCGGCGCGACCTCGGCGGCCAGGGTGTCGAGATAGACGAGCCGCAGCTCCTCGAGGGCGCGCAGCTCGCCCTCGACGTCATCGAGGGACGTGAGCCGCGTGCCGGTGAACGCGCGCAGGTCGTGCTCGAGGACCGCCAGGCGCCGCACGGTGGACGGCGCCGGCGGTCCGTGGGCGCAGCCCACCAACGCAGCGACGAGCAACAGGCCGGCGGCCGAGCGCATGCTCCAATTGTCGACACCCGCGCTCCGCACGGCAATGTAGGTGTGCGCGCTGCACCGTCGTATGCTCGTGGCGCGATGCGCCAACGCCCCGCCCTGCTCGGCTCGCTCGCCTGGGCGATCGCGTGTCTGGCCACTCCCGGCGCGCGCGGCGACGAGCCCGTGGCCCTGCCCGACGCGCTGCCGCCGCTCGACGACGCGGTGGTGGGCGAGACACCCCCGGTGGAGGTGTTCGCCGAGGCCCGCATGCGCGCCGCCCTCGACGCGGCGCGCGAATTCACCCGCGACCAGGCGGCCGCTGGGGTGGGCCTGGGCGGACGAGCGGGGGTGATCACCCAGCTCGACTTCGGGCGCCTGGCCGTGGGCTTCGGCGAAGCAGGCGTGCTCGGCATGGCCGGCGTCGACGCGCCGCTGGCGATGCGCCCGGCCATCCCGCTCCTGCAGCGCGCGGAGCTGGTGATCGAGGGCGCCCTGTTCGGCTTCCCCGCCGCGGTGTCGCTCGGGCGCACCTCGCTCTCGATCGGCGACGGGCGCCTCATCGGCGACGAGCCCTACGACCTCTACGGGCGCGCCGTCGACGGCGGGCGCGCGCTCGTGCGCGGCGACATCGTGGACGTCGGCGTGGGCGCCTGGTGGCTCGGCGGCGTGGGCGACGCGCTCGACGTGGCAGCCGCCATCGACGGCGCGCTCGAGCTCGGCGACGGCGCCGGCCTCGACGCGTGGATCGTGGCGGAGAGCGCTGGCCCGGTGGGCCTGGTGGTGCCCACGCTGGGCACGCGCGTGCGCGGCGGCGTCGGTGCGTTCGAGGGCCGCGCCACCGCCGATCTTCAGGCTGCGCTCTCGGCAGCCTCCCTCGACAGCCAGGGGTTGGCGGGGCGCCTCGCCGGCGGCGCCCGCGCCACCCTCGAGGAGGGCGCGCTGGGTGTGCCGCTGCCGCGCGCCTTCGCGGACCTCGACGCCGAGATCGTCGCGGGCGACGTGGTCGCGGGCCGCGTGTTGCGCGCGCCGGCGCCCACGCTGCACGGCACGCGCGGCGCGCTCGATCTGTTGGCGCCCGACAACACCTGGCGCGCCGCGCTAGCCCTGGGGCTCGTGGAGGAGCGCCTCACGAGCACGCTCACGGGGCAGCTC
>CAZONM010000280.1:0-8213 GCA_964580865.1 uncultured Myxococcales bacterium
GGGGCGGAGGCCGCGGTGCACGCGGCCGGAGTAGGCGCGCGCCTGGTGGCGCACGCGGTGCGTGCGCGCCGGGCCGCGCCCCTTGACGAGGAGCCCGTCGACCACCAGCGCGCGCAGCTCGCCGCGCGCGGCGCCCGCCTTGCCGCACAGGTCGGCGACGAAGAGCGCGCCGGGGTCGGGCACCGTGAACAGCGAGCGCCCCTCGAGCACGCGGTCGCCGTCGACGTCGGTGAGACCGGCGGCGTCTTGCAGCACCACCTGATCGCCCGTGGCTCCCTCGAGCGGGCAGGCGTCCACGAACAGCGCGCCCGCGGGCACCGGCACGGAGCCGCGGGTCGTCAGGTCGCGCCCGTCGACGCGCACGAGCCGGCGCCCGGCGGGCTCGACGGCGCTGACCCAGATCTCCGGCTGCTCGCCGCCGACGTAGAGCGCGTCGACGGCCGCGCCCGAGATCGACAGCGTGGGGGCCGGCGCGGCGACGAGCGAGGCCAGGCAGGCGAGCAGTGCCGACGACACGCCGCCTGCTCACACAAGGGCGCCGGCTCGGCAAGGCACGTCGACGAGGCGGCGCTTTCGCGCTCGCGCCGGGTGTGGCAACGAGGGCCCATGCGGCCCGTCCTCTTCGAGGCGTTCGGCACGTCGTTGCACAGCTACCCGGCGCTGGTGGTGCTGGCCACCGCGCTCGGCGTGGGCGTGGGCGCGGCGTTGGCGCGCAAGGACGGGCGCCCCTGGCGCGACATCGTGGACCTCGCCATCGTCGTCGTGGTGGGCGCGCTGCTTGGGGCCAAGGTCTTTCACACGCTGTTTGAGGCCGAGGGCCACCACCTCACCGACGGGCGCATCGCCACGGGCGTCATCGACCTGCTGCGCGACGATCCGTGGCACTGGGCGCGGCTGTTCGAGGCGGGCTACGTCTTCTACGGCGCCGTGGTGGGCGCGTTCCTCGTCGGCTGGTTGTTCCTGGTGCGGCGGCGCCTGGTGGATCGCTGGAGCGTGGGTGACTACGCCACGCCCGGCCTGCTCGTCGGCGTGCTCGTGGGGCGCCTGGGCTGTTTCCTGGGCGGCTGCTGCTACGGCGCGCACACCGACGTGGCGTGGGCCGTGCGCTTCCCGGCCGGGCACGCCACCGCCGGCGCGCCCGTGCACCCGGTGCAGCTCTACGACGCGGCCTTCGGGCTCGTCGGCCTGGTGGTGTGCGCGCTGCTCTATCGCCGGCGTCGCTTCGGCGGCGAGGCGCTGTGCGCGTTCTTCGCGACGTACTCGGTCTATCGCTTCGCCACCGAGCTCCTGCGCGCCGACGCCGACCGCGGCGTGTGGCTCGGGGGCGCGCTGTCCACCTCGCAGCTCGTGGCCCTGGCCACCTTGCCCATCGCGCTGGTGACCTGGCGGCGCGCGTTGACGCTGGCGCGCGCCGGGAGGCTGCGCCGTCCTACCGACCCGCTGCCGACCGAGGAGCTCGCATGACCGCGCTCGCGCTCACGCTCATCATCGCCGCCGGCCCCGACCCGTGCGCCGGTGTGGTCGATCGCACCGCCGCGTGCGCCTCGCCTGACGACGTGGGCGCGGCCGTGGCGCCGGACGCGGCCACGGATCCCCTCGGCGTGGCGGCCTTCGTCAAGCCCGACGAGCTCTCCTCGAAGCTCGCGCTCGTCGCCGCGGCGCTCGGCATCGGCGGCACGGCCGCCATCGGCTCGAGCTACGCCGTGACGCCGCCTCACGAGACCTCGGAGGAGCAGCGCCTGCGCAAGGCGGTGCGCGTGGGTGGCGTGTCGGTACTGGCGGTGTCGGGCCTGGTGGGCGGCGCCGCCGTGGCGCTCGCGGTGTTCGACGCGGCGACGGGCAAGCCACGCTTCAACCTGGTGGAGGAGAACGAATGAGCGCGGCGCTGGCCCTGGCGGCTGCGCTGGCGGCGAGCGCGCCGGCGCCGAGCGGCGCGCCCGCCGTGGTGCTCTTGCCGCTCCAGCCCGACGGCACCACCAGCGTGAAGCAGGCGCGCGGCGCGTCGGCGCAGCTGCGCGGCGCGCTCGAGGCGGGGCCGGCGCACGAGGCGCTGTGCACGCTGTTGTCGTCGTCGAAGGACGACGACAAGCAGGCCGAGCGCTGCCGACGCGACGCCGCCTGTTTGGGCGAGCTGGCGGCGGTGCGCGGCGCCGACGTGCTGGTGGCCGGCGTGCTCGCGCCCGGCGCCGAGGGGTTGCTGGTGTCGCTGGTGGTGGTGGCCCCGGCGGGCAAGGAGGCGCTGCGCCGCGTGGAGGCGACGCTGCGCGGCGACCCGGGCGACGAGCGCCGCATCGATCGGCTCGTGCGCAGCGCCGTGGGCCCGCACGCGCTGCGCGGCACGCTGGCGCTCACGGGCGACGAGGGCGCCACGGTGACCCTCGACGGTCAGGCGCGCGGCACCTTGCCCCTGCCGGGTCCCCTGACGAACCTCGTGGAGGGCGAGCACGACCTCCTGGTGGAGAAGGTCGGCTACGAGCCCTATCGGCGCTCGGTGGCCGTGGCGCACAAGGAGACCCTGGCGGTGAAGGCGACGCTGCTGCCCGTGACCAGCGGCGATCGGGCGCGCGTGCCGCCCGCGGCGGGCGCGGCGCCCGACGGCCCACCCACCGACGTGCTCATCGTGGGCGGCGTGGGCGCGGGGCTGGTGGCGCTCGGCCTGGCGGCGGGCACGTGGAGCCTCCTCGACGCGCTCGCGCTCGAGGCGCGCGCCAAGGAGCAGCAGCTCATGTTCCCGCGCGACACGGGCCTCTTGGTGCGCGGCCAGGCGCTCGCGTGGACGGCCGACGGGCTCTACCTCGCGGGCCTCGGCGCGCTCGGCGCGGCCGCGCTCATGTACGTCCTTGCGCCAGCGCCCGGGGCGGCGCCATGACGGCCGCGTGGACGCCGGCAGGGGGGGCCCTGAGCGCGTGCTGCGCCGCGCTCGTGTGCGGCGGGTGCGTGTTCCTGCCCGATCTGGCGAGCCACGGCTACACGGCGTGCACTGCCGACGCCGATTGCCCCGCGGGCCGCTTCTGCAGCGAGGCGCTGTGCGCGCCGCCGCCGTGGCACGACCAGAGCTTCGGCGCGCGTCGCGCCGTCATCGTCGACAACCCGGCCGCCACGCCGATCCCGGCGGGGGCCGCCATCCCGCTCGTGGTGGGGGGCGACGGCGGCGCGCTCACGCTGGCGGAGCTCGGCGCCGCCTATCGCTTCGCCGACTACGATCGCGCCAGCGCGTCGTGGCGCGTGGTGTCGGTGTACCTCGATCGCGAGAGCGACCGCTTCACGGCGTGGATCCCGGTGGCGCGCGACATCGCGCCCGGCGCCAGCGACGTGCTCGTGTTCATCGAGAGCAACGCCGCCGACGGACTGCCCCACGTCACCGAAGACGCCGCCGCCGCCTTCGAGCATTGGCAGGGGTTCGACGCCGCCCTCGACGACGGTTGGTTCCAGAGCCCCGCCGGCGGGCCCGTGGTGCAAGACGGCATGGTCAACGTCGCCGGCAACCAGGCCATCGTGTGGCGGACGCCGTTGGTGCCCCCGGTCGTGGCCACGCTGGTGGCGCGCATCAACGGCGCCACCTGCGACGAGGTGTTCCTCGGGTTCATCGGCGACGATCGCGGGCTCTTTCAGGTGCCGCCCGAGGCGGGGCTGTTCGTGGGCGCCGGGCTCACCGCCAGCGCGCAGGTGGCGCCCACGGCCGACAGCACGCCCACCAACGTGGGCGACGGTCTCACCGCCGGCAACGCCATGGTGCGCACCACGGTGGCCATCGACGGCGGCGGCGTGCTGGTGCGCCACGGCGACACCGTGGCGTTCGCGGACGCCGACGTGCGCCCGCCCTTCGGTGTCGACCCGCTGTACCTCGCGGTGCAGGTGGGCGGCGCCTGCTCCGTCGACGTCGAGGCGCTGTGGGTCACGTCGCTGCCGCAGCCGTTCCCCACCGTCGTGGTGCAGCCGCCCGTCACCTTCAACCTCGCCTTCGAGAACTGACCAACCCATGCCGACCAAACCGCGCCTGCTCGTCGTGGAAGACGACACCTCGATCGCCGCCGGCCTGCGCATGAACCTGCGCCACGAGGGTTTCGACGTCACCGTGACCGCAGACGGCGAGGGCGGCCTGCGCGAGGCGCTGGCCAACCCCCCGGATCTCATCCTCCTCGACGTCATGCTGCCGGTGATGAACGGCTTCGAGGTGCTGCGCGAGCTGCGCCGGCGCGGCAGCACCGCCGGCGTCATCATGCTGACGGCCAAGGGGCTCGAGGAGGACAAGGTGCTGGGCCTCGACCTAGGGGCCGACGACTATGTGCAGAAGCCGTTCGGCCTGCCGGAGCTGATCGCGCGCGTGCACGCGGTGCTGCGCCGCCGACGATCGCAGGCGCCGGCGAGCGTGTGCTTCGACGACGTGGTCATCGACCGCCACGCCCGCACCGTCACGCGTGGCGGCGCGCCGGTGGAGCTGTCGCCGCGCGAGATGTCGCTCCTGCTGTTTCTGGTGGAGCACCCGGGGCGCGCCATCACGCGCAACGCGCTGCTCGAGGGCGCCTGGGGCCTCGACTACGACGGCACGGAGCGCACCATCGACAACTTCGTCGTGTCGCTGCGCAAGAAGCTCGAGCAAGATCCCGAGGCGCCCAAGCGCTTCGTCACGGTGCGCGGCACGGGGTATCGCTTCGAGGGGAAGTAGCCGGCGCGCGCGCGCCCGCGACGCAGCGACGGCGTTACCCGCCGAGCGGCGTCATGGCGCCGGCCACCACCGCGTACCACCCCGGGGCGGCGTCGGCGCGCACGCGGGTGAGCGTGCGCGCCGGATCGGCCACGAGCTTGACGCCGCGCGGGATGGCGCGCCCGGCCGCGATGGTGACGTCGGCGCCCACGAACACGTCGGGGCCGAAGGCCACGCCGCACGGGAGCTCGCCCACCTCGCGCAGCGCGCCGCCGTCGTCGACCTTGACCGCGCCGCCGGGCGCGAGGTCGAAGGGCCGCGCGAACGAGGTGAGCGCACAGCGCGGGCCCACGACGCAGGCCTGGATGCCGTTGGCGCATGCGTCGGTGTCGCCGAAGGTGACGCAGGCCGACAGCGAGGAATTGAGCGACACGAACGTGCGCGGCCCGAGCGCGCACCCGTTGACGTGCGCGCGCTGCTCGATGACGCAGCCGTCGCCGACGACGGAGTTGCGCAGGTAGGCGTTGGCGCCCACGGTGACGTCGTCACCGAGGACGCACGACTCGACCACGGCGCTCGGGTGGATGACGGTGCGTCGACCGCGGAACACCAAGCGGCGCGGCAGCGCGCGCAACGTGGCCGCGCCGCTCAGACGCACGGCGGGCAGGGCGCGCAGCGCGGTCGTGAGCGGCGCCGCGGCCGCGCGATCGAGCAGCGCCACCTGCGGCGCCAGGTGTCCGGCCCGCAAGACGTGGAGCCAGTGGCGCACGCGCATCACCACCGACGACGTGACGGGCCACGCCATGGCCTGGTGCTCGGCGCCGAGGATGTGGCGCGGCACGGGCACCGACAGCAAGCGCTCGCGGTAGGGCGCGGCGCACCAGCGATCGGGCTCGAGCGCGAACAGCTCGCGCGGGCGCGCGCGACCGCCGGAGGGCACGAGCGCGACGTCGAACGCGGCGCGCCCGTCGCCATCGACGGGCACGTCTTGCAGCGGGAGGGTCAGGGCGAGCATGCGCGAGCGCGGCAGGCACAGCCGCGTGGGCGCGCCGGCCACGCCGGCCGCGCGCACGAAGCCGCGCAGCGCGCGCCGGGTCACCCACACGTCGTCGCGCACGACCAGGGCGGGCCCGTCGATCACGTCGTCGTCATCGGCGACGGCAAGCGATGCCACGTCGCGCGCGAGACCCGCGGCGCGCATGGCCGCGAAACGCGCCGCCGCCAGGGTGTGGACGCCGATGGGCACCTCGTCGACGCCGCAGTCGAAGGGCGCGATGCGCGCGCCGCTCGCGACCAGCCGGACCTTCACGGCTTCTTCTTGGCGCGCTCGGCGTTCTTCGCGCGCAGGCCGGCGGCATAGCCGGGCTTGTTCTCCTGCCGGCCCCGCCCGATGGCGAGCGCGTCGACGGGCACGTCGTTGGTGATGGTGCTCCCCGCCGCCACGTACCCACCGCGCGCGACGGTCACCGGCGCCACCAGCGTGGCGTTGCTGCCGATGAAGACGCCATCGCCGATGGTGGTCTGGTATTTGCCCACCCCGTCGTAGTTGCACGTGATGGTGCCGGCGCCGATGTTGGCGCCCGCGCCCACCTCGGCGTCGCCGAGGTAGCTGAGGTGGTTGGCCTTGCTGCCCTTGCCCAGGCGCGCCTTCTTCATCTCCACGAAGTTGCCCACGTGGGCGCCCTCGTCGAGCACCGCGCCGGGCCGCAGGCGCGCGAACGGGCCCACCACGCACCCCTCGCCGACGCGCGCGCCGTCACACACCGTGTACGGGTGGATGATCGCCCGCGGCGCCACGGTGGTGTCGTGCAGCACGCAGCCCGCGCCGATGCTGACCTCGTCACCCATGGCGGTGGCGCCGGTGAGCTGCACGTGCGGTCCTACCGTGACGTCGACGCCGAAGCGCACCTCGGCGTCGACGACGACGGTGGACGGCAGCACGAAGGTGACCCCGTCGAGCTGGGCGCGGCGGATCACGCGCGCCTGGAGCGCAGCCGCGGCCGCGGCCAGCTGCGCCCGGTCGTTCACGCCGTGGGTCTCGTGGGCGTCGACGTCGAGGGTGGGCACGCCGCGGCCGTCGTGGCGCGCGGCGGCCACCAGGTCCGTGAGGTACAGCTCGCCCTGCGCGTTGGCGGGTGTCAGGCGCCCGAGCGCGCCGCGCAGCCACGCGGCGTCGGCGGCGTACACCCCGGGGTTGATCTCGTTGATGCGGCGCTGCTCGGGCGTGGCATCCTTCTCCTCGACGATGCGCTCGGGCAGCCCGTCGCTGCCGCGCAGCACGCGGCCGTAGCCGCGCGGGTCGTCGACGCGCGTAGTCCACAGCGCGAGGGGAGCGGCCGTGCGATGGCGCAGATCCACCAACGCCGCCAGGCGCTCCGTCGTCAGGAGGGGGCAGTCGCCGTACACGATCAGCACCGTGCCGTGCCACTCACCGAGCGCGCCGAGCCCGACGAGGGCGGCGTGGCCCGTGCCGAGCTGCGCGGCCTGGCGCGCCGTGGTGACCCCCGCGGGGAAGCGCCGGCGCACCACCTGCTCCACGACGTCGCCGCCGTGGCCCACGACGACCACCACGGGCGCGGCGCCGGCGGCGAGGGCCGCGTCGATGGGCCAGGCGACCAGGGGCTTGCCGCAGGCGGGGTGCAGCACCTTCGGCAGCGCGCTCCTCATGCGCGTGCCCTTGCCGGCGGCGAGGACCAGGGCGGCGACGTTGCGCTCCATGGGCCGCACGATGGGCGCATGGTGGTGGAAAGCACAAGGAGGAGCGCGCGCGTTTGACGTCGCACCCCGGACCGTGGAATCAAGGGGGCTCGGAGGCGGCGTGGCGACGATCAGCGGCGACATCGGCTTCATGCCGGTCGGCGACCTCGTCATCTGGATCGCGAATCGTGCGCTCAACTGCACGATGGTCGTGCGGCGTCGCGGCGCCGAGGCGAAGCTGGTAGTGCGCGAGGGCCTGCTGTGGCAGGCGGCCTCGTCCGACCCGCGCGAGTACCTCGGGCAGCACCTGATCAACTTCGGCTACATCACCGAGGAGCAGCTGCAGCGCGCGTTCGACACGCAGCAAGAGACCCACGTGCCGCTGGGTCGCGTGCTGGTGATGGTGGAGGCGGTGACCCAAGAGCAGCTCGACCGCGTGCTGGTGTTCAAGACGCGTGAGAGCCTGCTCGAGGCCATGGGCTGGGGCGAAGGCACGTTCAAGGCCACCGACGACATCCCGTCGTCGCGCGAGCTCGATGTCATGCAGCCCGTGGACCTGTTCGAGGCGCACAGCGAGGCGCTGGCGCGCATGCAGATGTGGCAGGAGATTCGGCGCGTGTTCCCCTCCGACGCCACGCGCGTCGAGGTGACCATCGACCCCGCGCGCTTGGCGGGCTTCGACAAGAAGCTCGTGACCCTGATGCTCGCCGGGCGCTCCATCGGCGAGGCCAGCCTCGAGCTGCGCTCCATGGACTTCCAGACCTACGCGCGCCTGTACGACCTCTACAACCGCGGCGCCGTGCGCCCACGCCTGGCGGGCGAGGCGCCGCCGCCGCGCGTGCCGCCCCCGAGCGCGCCCACGCCGCCGCCC
>CAZONM010000281.1:0-8119 GCA_964580865.1 uncultured Myxococcales bacterium
CGGGCGGCGCCTCGGGCGGCGGCGCCTCGGGCGGCGGCGCGTCGGGCGCCGGCTCCTGCGCGCGCAGCGGCCAGGCGACGAGCGCGAGCGCGATGATGGCGGGGGGCACCCGGGTTCGCATGTGCGCGTTGTAGCCCAGGAACCTTTCGATGCGAAAGTGCGGCACGCGTCGGCGGCCGACCGCGAACGCCCGTTACACCACGAGCACCGTGCCGGTGCCCTCGAAGCGCACCACGGGCACGCGCTTGGCGTTCTCGGGCAAGCCGGGCAGCGGCGCGCGGTAGGGCACGAGCTGCCCCGACCAGCCCACCAGGCGACTCGCATGCACCACGCAGGGCATGTCGGGGCGGACCGCGAAGGTCACGAGCGGGGTCTTGCTGCCCACCACGAGCCGCCCGCTGCCGCGCAGGTGCACGATGTCGAGGTCGCGATCGGCCTCCGACGGCAGCCGCCCGTTCTCCCAGACCAGACCCTGCGTGAACGCCAGCAGCGCGCTCTCCACCAGGTACAGCTCTTCGTTCTTGAGCGCGAGCAGCCGCGGCACGAGCTTGTCGGGGTGCAAGAGCGCAAGGCCGCGGCCGAGCAGCGCGGCGATGGCGCCGTCGACGCCGCCAAAGAGGCTGTCGGTGCGCTTGCCGCGGTACCGGCGGTTGACCGGCTCGATCTCGAACTGTCCGGTGAGGGCCACCAGCAAGTCGGTGCGCACGTATCCCACGTCGGGGATGGGGAAGGCGAGCATGCCGTCACCGCGCAGGGTCGGCTCCTCGGTGGCCACGGCGGCGGCCGCCAGGGCTCTCAGGCGCTCCTCGGGGAGCCGCGCGGGCGCGTCGGCGGGGCGCTCCTCGGGAGGCGGGGGAGCCTGCCGCTCCGGCGGCTTCTCCGGCGCGGTCGCTTCTGCGGCCTTCTCGGGCACCGCCGGCGCTGCGGCGCGGTCGTCGACGTCAATGGTGTAGCCGAGCGGGTTGTCGCGCGTGGCGCCGCCCGGGGGCGGGGGCTCCGCGGGCTTGCGCAGCGCTGCGGTGGCCGCGGCGGTCAACGCCGCGGCTTCGATGGGCTGGCTGGCGCGCGCGCCGTTGGCCGCGGACCCTCGCGGATCGCCCTGGTGGACCGCCTCGATGGACACCACGCCCGTGATGGGCTTCGGCGCCAGCGACGGCAGGCGGGGCGCGATGTTCATGCCCGTCAGCTCGACCGAGTCGGACGATGCCGCCAGCGCCTGAGCCGACGGCATGACCGCGGGACGGGGCGGCGTGGACGCGGGCTGCGGCGGCGCAGACGGCGCGGCTGCTGGCGGTGGCGGCGTGGACGCAGCGGTTCGCGGCGGCGTCGACGGCGGGGAAGGCGGCGCCGGTTGTGCGGGCGGGGACGCGGCGCCGGCGCCCGCGGCGCTGGGCTCGGCCGCCTTGGCAACGAGCGCCGCCAGGTTCGGCAGCGGGAACGTGCCCGTGGCCGTGGGGCGATAGGCGCGGATCTCGTCGGCGCGCTTCTTGTTGCCCGCGCGCTCGTAGAACGCGGCGGCGCGGTCGAGGTCGCCCTTGCGCTCGAGCACCAGCCCCATGTAGCTGGTGGCGCGCGGGTGATCGGGGTTCAGCTCGAGCACGTGCTCGAGCTCGGCCGCCGCGTCGTCGAGCTTGCCGGTCTTCAGGTGCACCATCGCCAGGTTCAGGCGCAGCGATGGCTCGACGGGGCTGTTGTGCACCAAGTCGGCGAAGATCTGGCGCGCACGATCGAGGTGGTTCAGGCGGAAGAGCGCCAAGCCGAGCAGGTTGAGCGCTTGCTCGTGCGCCGGGTTCATCTCGAGCGCGCGTTCGAACTGTCGACGGGCCTCGTCGACGCGGCCAGCCTGCAAGAGCTCCGACCCCTCGGTGAGGAGGTAGTAGAACTCCTCATCGTGTGCAGGCTTCTCAGTGTCCGCCATGGTGTCCCCGCGGCATCGCGCCGGTGTCGTTCTACCGCGAAGCGGTGCCCGCCTCATAGCTTGCGGCCAGCCCGAGGACACTCTCGATGTACGCCCTGGTCGCCGGGATGTCGGGCACGCCGCCCGCGCGGGCGACGCGGCCGGGTCCGGCGTTGTAGGCGGCCAGCGCCAGCTCGTCGCTCTTGAAGTGCTTGCGCAAGAACGCCAGGTACCGGGCGCCGCCGTCGACGTTGGCGCGCGGGTCGAAGGGGTCGGTCACGCCCAGGTCCGCGGCCGTCGCTGGCATGAGCTGCATGAGGCCTTGCGCGCCCGCGGCCGAGACCGCGTCGACGCGAAAGCCGCTCTCGACCGCGATGACCGCCACGAGCAAGCTCCTCGGCAGGTCGTGCTTCAGGCTCGCCCAACCCACCAGCTCGTCGATGAAAGGTGGGATACCCGGCGCCGGCGCGGCCGGCCGTGCGCCGTGGCTCGCCGCGTCCCCCAAGCCGCGATGGGCCACGCCCTTCTGGCGCAGCGCGATGCGCTCGAAGTCGCCGGGTCGGTAATCCTCGGCGTCGGCGCGCGGGTAGTCGGTCACCACGGCGACGCCGTCCTTGTCGATGGACAGGTACATGCGATCGCCCGCGAGCGCCGGACATCCAAGCCCCGCAACCACCACCAGCGCGCACGCCGCGTTCATGCGCCGACTGTAGGGCAACTGCCGGGTCGCAGGGCGTCACTCGCAGTACGGGAGCGCATCGAGGCTCTCGGCGGTGCCCTCGATCTTCTTGCCCGCCCGGCCGTCGCACCGGCTGGCGGGGAGCACGCGGAAGCTGTCGTGTGCCACATGGGGCTGCGTGAAGCCCTGGCCGAGCGCGGCGGCCTTGGCCTCGGCCTTCTTGAGCTTGCAGTAGTCGCCGCTGGTGGTGGCGTACTGGCCGAGCTCGCCGACGGTGGGGGCGGCCACCACCACGTAGCGCTCGGTGCTGTCGGGATCCCCTTGCACCTCCACGTCGGCCACCGCGATGGACTTGCCCGGCGGCAGCACGTCGGTCTTCAGGTCGGCGTTAGGGAAGAGCTGCAAGGCGTTGCCGTCGGCGTCGAGGTTGAAGACGCGCGCGTGCAGCGGCGCGCCGCCGCCGTTGGTGACGAACACGGTGGAGCGATCGCCGAAGCACAGGTTGCCGTCGGCGCGCGTCTTGATGTGCACGGTGACGTCTCCGCGGCCGCTGATCTCGCCCACGGCGGTGGGGCCGCGGGGCAGCGCCGCCGCCGGCACCTCGAAGGGCGCGGCGGGCTTCTTGGTGACGATGAGCGTGCCGTCGTAGGCCGTGAGCTGCACCTCGATGATGGGCTGCTGCTTCACCGGGTCGATGCGCTGCAGGATCTGGCCGCGCAGCACGCGGTCCGCGCCCTTGGGCACGCCGCGCCCGCTCCACCGCGGGTCGACATCGACCACGGTGGCGCCGTAGGCCGCCAGCGCCGCCTCGAGCTGCCCCTTGAGCCACGCGGCGCGCTGGCCGCCGGCGGCGCCGCTGTCGACGATCTTGTCCACCGCGACGCGCTTCTTCTTTGGGAGGATCTCGGCCAGCGCCGCCAGCAGGTGCTCGCGCAGGCGCGGCACCTGGCTCGCGCGCCAGCGGTCGACGTCGCGGGTGAGCACGCCGGCCATGGCGCACACGGTGGAGCGCCCGCTGCCGCGCAGCAGGATGGTGCTCGCCGACCGCAGCGCGCCGCACGCGTCGCCGTCGTGAAGCTCGGCGCGGCACAGCTTCGCGATCAGGGCGCCGCGGGCCCGCGCCTCGACGTCGGCCATGGGAGTGCCCGTGGGCTCGATGGCCACCTCGTTCTCGTAGTGCAGCGGCACGCCGCCCTCGAAGTCGGTGGGCGGCACGTGCAAGGGCGCGTCGCAGTCCATGGACAGCGACGTCGGCGCGCCCGCCAACCATGCCAGCGCCGCGACGATGGGGGCAGTAGTCAAGTGCTCGGCGCCTTGCGCACCTGGTCGATGGTGCGGATGACCTCGGCGTCGTGCACCAGGTCGTCGATGAGGTCGCGCAGGAGCGAGCCCGCCGCCGCCGGCGTCGACAGCTCGCCGTTGCCGGTGGCGCGGTGGATGACAGCATCGCCCTTGACGAGCGTCAGGCCGGCGGCGCCCGAGGCCACGCCCACGTCTGCGTTGCAGTAGCTCACGTCGCTGTCGATGCGGGCGCTCAACACGTGCGCGGCGTCGGCCGCGCTCACGACCTGGAAGCCGGCGGCCGCGAGCGCGCCTGACGCGGCCTGCGAGAGACGATCGGGCAGTGACGCGATCACGCCCTCGGGACAGCCGGCGGCTGACACCTTGGGCGCGGGCACGGCCTCGAGCAGCACCGCAAGCCCGGCGACGTTGGCCTTGGGTCGCGGCGGCGGCGGCGCCGGCTTGCGCGGGCAGGCGGCGAGCGCGCCCAGCGCCAGCGCGACGACGACGACGGGGGCGGAGCGGGTCAACGGGCGATTCACGGCGAGCCTCGCGGCAACGGGTTGCATTCGGTGGCGGACCTCGCCCATGCTTCCACGGCCTTTTCGCTTGGCGCAATCGCGGCGTGCTCGACGCCGACACAGGGAGACCTCATGGCTCGCGTTGGACTAGGCCTCGCTCTCGCTTCGCTGGCCGCGCTCCTGGCGCTCGCGTGCCCCGCCGAACGGAAGTCATTGGGTTCGGGCGTCGTCAAGCTGCCCGTGAAGCCGTCGCTGTTCTTGCGCATCACGCCCGATGGCGACGCGTCGCCCATCGTGGGCGCGTTCATCCCCGACGAGGTCGCCGACTCGGAGGTCGACGAGACCAGCTTGGCGCGCACGCGCTGCTCGGCGTTCATCAAGCCAAACCGCGTGCCGGCGTCGGGCTCGTTCAAGGAGGTCACCGCTGCGTCGTCGGGCGCGGCGGGCAAGATCGGCGTCAAGTCCATCGCCAACGTCGACCTGGGCGGCTCGGAGGCGCAGGCCCTGCTGGTGAAGTACGAGCTGCTCGAGAAGATGACCGCCGACGTCGACGCCGACGGCCTGGCGCGCTGCTGCGCCGCGGCGCCCGACCAGTGCACCAAGCGCTACATCTCGGGGGCCATCATGGCAGACGGCGAGTACTTCGCGGCCACCGAGAAGGCCACCGACGTGGGGCTCGACGGCACCGTGCCCGTGGAGGGCGTGCCCGTCACCGGCGACGTCATGTACCAAGACGACCTCAAGTGGCAGCGCCAGGCGAGCTTCAAGCGCCAGTACTTCGCGTTCACGTTCGCGCGCACGGGCGGCGGCGGGCTCGGCGGCGGCGCGCCCAAGGACGCGTGCGCGTGGGTCAACAACGTGCCCCCGAGCACCGAGGGTCAGTTCTTCGTAGGCGTGTCGAACCCCATGGACACCGAGAAGCTCGCTCGTGAAGACGCCATGCGCGACGCGCGCGAGCAGGTGGTCAAGTACCTCGGCGAGTACCTCACCGAGGCTGCGGCCAGCCGCACGTCGACGTCGGGCAAGGCCAGCGACCTCACCACCATGGTGCAGGACGAGAAGCTCAAGACCACCATGGCGCAGGGCCTGGCGCGCTTCGTCAAGGACCAACAGTGGTGCGGGCCCGACAGCGTGGCGGCGCCCTCGGGCATGAAGCACGTCATGAAGGCGCTGGCGTTCTTCTCGAACGCCGAGCGCAAGGCGGCGGGCCTCGCGGCCATGCGGGCGCTCATCGACACCAAGAAGGGCGCCGGCGAAAACACGGCGGCCCTCGAGCAGATGCTCAAGGACATCGAGGCGCAGCCCTAGCGCGCTGCGCCGTCGTCACACCGGATCCTCTCCGCATGCATACGCTCGATCCCGCTCGCTCCAGCTTCGTGGCCGAGACCATCCCCACGGGGCTGATGGCGCGGCTCGGGCACGACCTGCGCGTGGAGGCGCGCGGCGGTAGCGGCCGCATCGTCGATGATCAGCACGCCGAGGCGCGCTTCCCCGTCGACGCCATGCATGTGCTCGAGTCGCGTCGCCACGGCACGGCGCAGTGGGGTCCGCCGCCGGCGCGCGACACCGCCGAGATCGAGGAGCGCTTGCGCGAGCAGGTGTTCAAGCGCGTCGCCGCCATCACGGTGACCGCCGCGCTCGACGGCGCCCACGCCGATCTCGAGGTCGCGGCGAAAGACACGTGGCGCGGGCGGGTGCCCGTGTCGGTGAAGCACGGCGAGCACGAGGTCGAGGTGAGCGGCGCCGCCACGCTGTCGCTGTCGGCGCTCGGCGGTGAGCAGCCCCGCGTGCCCCTCGGCGTCATGCAGCTCGAGGACGCCGTGATCGTGCGCTTCCGCGCGACCTTCGTCCGGCAACTCGCCGATCGATGAGCACCGCGCCGCGCCTGCGTCTGGCGAGCGACGCGTCCGTGGTGGTGGAGCTCGGCGATCACGTAGGCCCAGCGACGTCCGCGCGCGTCCACGCGCTGCTGCGCGCGCTTCACCGCGAAGCGCCGCACTGGCTCGTCGACGCGCACCCGGCCTACACGACGCTGCTGGTCGAATTCGACCTCGCGGCCGTAGGCGGTGACGACGTGGCGCGCTGGCTCGCGGCCTTGGCGGCGCGCACGTCCGACGAGCCCGCGCCGGCGCCGCGCACCGTGCAGGTGCCGGTGCGCTACGGCGGCGTCGACGGGCCCGACCTCGACGCCGTGGCGGCCCAGGTGGGACGCTCGCCGGACGACGTGGCGCACCTGCACGCGAGCGCTCGCTACACGGTGGCGTTCCTCGGCTTCGTGCCGGGCTTCGCCTACCTGCTCGGTTTGCCCGAGGCGCTGCGCACGCCGCGCCTGGCCGTGCCGCGCGCGCGCGTGCCGGCGGGGAGCGTCGCCATCGCCGATGGACAGGCGGGCGTGTACCCGCAAGAGAGCCCGGGCGGCTGGCGCGTCATCGGCCGCACCACGCGCGCGCTCGACGAGGAGTGGGTGCGCCCGGGCGACGAGGTGCGCTTCGTGCCGGTCGCGCGCCGCGAGGACGCACCGTGATCGCGCTCGAGGTGACGCGCCCCGGTCTCGCCACCACCGCCGAGGACCTCGGCGTGCGCGGCCGCGCGCACCAGGGTGTGTCGCGTGGCGGCGCCTTCGACGCGCGCTCGCTGGCGCTGGCGAACCGCGCGGTGGGCAACGCGCCGTCGGCAATGGGGCTCGAGGCCCTGCTCCAGGGGCCGACGCTGGCGGCGCGCGCGCCGTGCACAGTCGCCTGGTGCGGCGCCCCCTTCGACGTCGAGGTGGACGGCGCGCCGCTGCCACCGCTCACGGCGCGCGCGCTCGCGCCGGCGCAGGCGCTGCGCGTGGGGCGCTGCCTCGTCGGCGCGCGCTGCGCGGTGGCCGTGGCCGGCGGCCTCGAGCTCGCGCGCGGGACCACCCTCGTGACGGGGATGGCCATGGGCGTCGGCGCGGCCGCGGGCGCGCACGTCGCGCCGCCGCTCGCCCCGCCGATGATCGACGGCGGCACGATCACCCTGCGCATCACCGATGGGTTGCACACGGCGAGCTTCGCGGCCGAGAGCGTTGCGGACCTCTGCGCCTCGTCGTTCATAGTCGATCCCGCCACCGATCGGCGCGGCGTGCGCCTGCGCGGCCCACCGCTGCACGCGCCGCCGAGCGACGTCGTCAGCGTGGGCGTCAGCGTGGGCGCGGTGCAGGTGACGCCGAGCGGGCAGATGGTGGTGCTGGGCGTCGAGCGCGCCACGACCGGCGGCTACCCCGTGATCGCGCACGTCACTCGGGTCGACGCGTGGCTGCTCGGCCAGCTGCGGCCCGGCGCCGCCGTGCGCTTTCAGCACGTCGCCTTCGACGAGGCGCGGCGACTCTGGTGCGCGGGAGACCGATGCGGCTGAACGCGGACGTGGGCGAGGATCCCTACCAGCTCGACGACGGACGCCAGGTGGCGCTGCTGGCCGTGGTCGACGACGCCAACGTGGCCTGCGGCGGTCACGCCGGCGACGCCGACTCCATGGCGCGCACGGTGGCGCAGTGCCGCGCCCTCGGCGTCGCCGTGGGAGCGCACCCGAGCGCGCCTGACCGCGCGAGCTTCGGGCGCGCGCCCATGACGACGTCGCACGCGGCCGTGGCCGTCTCCGTTCAGGCGCAGCTGGCGGCGCTGGCCGGAGTGTGCGCCGCGCAGGGCGTGGCGCTCGCGCACGTCAAGCCGCACGGCGCGCTCTATCACGCCGCGTGCGATGACGCGGCGTGGGCGCTGG
>CAZONM010000282.1:0-8091 GCA_964580865.1 uncultured Myxococcales bacterium
CGCCGCCACCAGCACCGACGACGAGGACGGCGAGGCGGCCGCGCAGGCCCAGGCGCCCGCCGCGCCGGCCAAGGCGCCGGGCAAGGCCGGCAAGGCCCCGCCTTCCATGCCGCCCAAGGCCGCCCCGCCCACCAAGGCACCGGCCGCCGCCAAGGCCGCCACGGGGAAACCGGCGGGCAAGCCCGTCGCCGCGTCGGGCAAGGCCGCCAACCCCATCGACGACCCGAACGGCTACATCAAGGCGAACTTTCAGGCCATGTCGAACCGCGAGCTCGCGCGCCTCACGGGCCTGTCGGAGCACACCATTCGCCGCAAGCTCGGCGAGTGGGGCCTGAAGCGAAAGAAGGACTGACGAGGACCCGCGGCGCCAGGCGCGCGGTCACCGCGCCAGGAGCTCGGCGGTCTCGTCGTCGTGGAAGAACTCGACCTCCTCCCAGATGCGGGAGAGGTCTTCGTGCCATGGCCCGCGCCACAGCTCGAGCAACCGCTCGGCGAACGTCTGCCCGCGCGCCACGCTGTCGACGAGGGGACGCAGAAAGCGCGTCTCGTCTCGACCCAGGCTATCCGTGCACGCGAGGCGCGCGAGCCCGCCGGCGACGATGTCGAGCAGCCGCTCGCACAGCGGCAGGATGGGCCCGCGCGCGCACTCGGCGCGATAGCCGCGCAGCACCACGTCCGCGCGCAGGCGGGTCAGCGCGTCAGCGTCGAGGAACGCCAAGAGCTCGGCCGCCTGGTCGCGCGCCGTGGGGTCGTAGAGCAGGCCCTTGTGGAGCGCCGGCAGCGCGCAGATGCGGCTCCACGCGCCGCAGTCGGCGGCGCGCACCTCGAGCACGCGCTTGAGTCGCACCTCGAAGAACACGGTGGTCAGGTGATCGGCGAAGTCGCGCAGCGTGGCGCGCACGCGCTGGCCCGCCACCACGAGCCCGTCGCGCAGGAAAGTGCGAAACGACGCGCCGGCGACGTCGTGGTGCTCGCCGTCGCGCCGCACGAAGTACATGGGCACGTCGAGCACACACTCGACCCAGCGCCGATAGCCGAAGCCGGGCTCGAGCACCGCGGCGGGGAAGCCGGCGCGACGAGGGTCGGTGTCGGCCCACACGCGCTGGCGTTCGGACAAGACGCCGCTCGGGTGCCCCTCGACGAACGGGCTGTTGGCGAACAGCGCGGCCACCAGCGGCGCGGCGCGCAACGCCACCGCGAAGGAGCGCGCCATGTCGTCTTCGCTCGACCAGTCGTAGTTCGCCTGCACGGTGGCCGTGCGCTTCATCATGTCGAGCCCGCGGGCGCCCACCAGGGGCATGTAGCGCTCCATCACCCCGTAGCGCGCCTTCGGCACCGTGGGCATGTCGCTCCAGCGCGCCGTGGGGTGAAAGCCCATGCCGATGAAGCCGATGCCGCGCGGCAGGCAGAGCCGCCGCAGCAGACCGAGGTGCCGGCCCACCTCGGCGCAGGTCTCGTGGATGGTCGCCAGCGGCGCGCCCGACAGCTCGAGCTGCCCGCCCGGCTCGAGCGTGATGGAGCCGTCGTCGCGATACAGCGCGATGACGTGCGCGCCGTCGAGCACGGGAGTCCAGCCGCCGTGGCGCCGCTCGTCGTCGTCGGCGGCGATGGCGCGCAGCAGCGCCTCGATGCCAGGGTCGCCGCTGTACGGCAGCGGCCGATGATCTGCGCGCACGAAGCCGAACTTCTCGTGCTCGGTGCCGACCCGAAAGCGCGCGCGCGGCTTCTCGGCCGACCGGAAGTACTCCACCAGCTCGTCGACGCCGCCGAGGGGAGCGCCGGGATCGTCCGCGGCGCCGGGCAAGACCGTGCTCACGCGCGCCCTCCGAGAGCGCTTGCGCCGCGTGCCCATCCCCGGGAAGCTCCCTGCATGTCCGCCTCGCTCCCCGACGTAGCATCCGGCTCGTTCATCGACCGCGTATTGTCCGGCGCCCGCTTCGCCGCAAGCGGCGTGACCTTCACGTTGCGGCACTTCCGCGTGCTGCGGTGGGCGCTCATCCCCATGGTCATTCAGGCGGCGATCTTCGTGGGCCTGGTGGCGCTGGGCATGATGTACATCGGTGACGCCGCCCGTGCGCTCGGGCCCGAGCCCGGTCACTGGTACAGCTTCCTCGGGGGCGTGCTCGAGGTGGCGCTGGTGGTGCTGTTGCTGGTGGTGGGCGCCGTGGCGACGTTGCTCATCGGCGGCGTGGTGTGCGACCCGTTCTACGACGGCATCTCCGAGGCGACCGAGTCGATCCTCCTGGCGCGCGACGTCGGCGAGCCGTTCACCGTGGCCGGCGTGCTCCGCGGGGTGCTGCGCGAGCTCGGCGCCACGGTGCTGCGCCTCTCGCTCTACCTCGGGGTCGCCATCCCGCTGTGGATCCTCGGGCTCACGGGCATCGGCTCGATCATCGCGGTGCCGGCGAGCCTGGCGTGGACCTGGTTCTTCGTGGCCATCGAGGCCCTGTCGCGCTCGCAGGCTCGCCACAAGCTCCCCGGCGGGCAGCGCTTCGGCGCGGTGTTTCAGCACAAGGCGCTGGCCTTGGGCTTCGGCGGCGCCGGCTGGCTGTTCGCCTACGTGCCGCTCACCGCGCCGTTCCTCATCGTGGGCGGCACGCGCATGTTCTTGGCGCTGGCGGCGCACGACCGCGTCCCCTCCACCCTGTCGCTGCCCGACAAGGCGCGGCTCAAGGGCGCCTGATGCGCTTCCTGACGGTGATGGACCCGCTGCCCTCGGTGCGCCCGGCCACCGACACCACCTTCGCCATCCTCGAGGAGGCGCAGGCCCGCGGCCACGAGAACCTCGTGTGCGGCGTCGCCGACCTCGGCTGCGTGGGCCGCCGCGGGGTCGCGCGGGCTCGCCCGGCCACGGTGCGCCGCCCCAGCGCCACCGACGCCAACCACGCGACGCTCGGGGCCCCCGTGGAGGTGGCGCTCGACGACGTGGACGTCATCTGGATGCGCAAGGACCCGCCCGTCGACCAGGCGTACCTGTACGCCTGCCTCCTGCTCGACCGGCACGATCGCGCCCGCACCGTGGTGCTGAACGACCCCGTGGGCCTGCGCGTGGCCCACGAGAAGCTGTGGGCGCTGTTCGCCGACGAGCTCGGACCCGCCACCGTGGTGTCGTCGCGCCCGGCCGACCTGGTCGCGTTCGTGCGCGAGCGCGGGCGCGGGGTGCTCAAGCCGCTGCACCTCATGGGCGGCGTCGGCGTCTTGGCCTTCGACGGCGACGACCAGAACCTCCGCTCCGCCGCCGACCTGCTCACGGAGGACGGCCGCCGCCCGGCGCTGGCGCAGGAGTACCTGCCGGCGGCGCGCCAGGGCGACAAGCGCGTCATGGTGCTCGACGGCGAGCCCGTGGGCGCGGTCCTGCGCGTGCCCCGCGGCGACGAGGTCCGCGCCAACCTGCACGCGGGCGCCACCGCGGTGGCCGCCGCCGTCGACGACGCCGACCGCCGGATCTGCGCCCGCATCGGCCCCGAGCTGCGGGCGCTGGGGCTGTTCCTCGTGGGCATCGACGTGATCGGCGGCAAGCTCACCGAGGTCAACGTGACCAGCCCCACGGGCGCGCAGGAGATCGACCGCCTCGACGGTCGCCAGGGGGCGGCGCGGATCGTGGCCCAGATCGTCGACGGGGCCGAGATCAAGGCCCGGGCGCTGCGCCAGACATGACGAGGCCGGCGCCGTGCGCTACAGAGCCCCTATGAGCCCGCATCGTGCGTCCGTCCTCCTCGCCGCCCTGGTGACCGCGACCGGAGGGCTCCTCGTATCGAGCTGCCCGAACTCGGTGAACGAGGGCGAAGGTGAAGGTGAGGAGGGCGAGGGCGAGGGCGAAGGGGAAGGGGAGGGCGAGGGCGAGGGCGAAGGCGAAGGCGAAGGGGAAGGCGAGGGTGAGGGTGAGGGCGAAGGCGAGGGTGAAGGCGAAGGCGAGTGCGCCGTCGACCCGTGCGCCGGCGTGAGCCCCACCGGCACCGTCGCCTTCACCGCGCCGGGCGGCGGCCCGCCCTCGGTGAGCGTCAACGGCGGCGCGGCCATCACCGTGGGCAGCTCCACGCGCAGCCAGGTCGAGGCGGCCCTGGGGGGCGCCGGCACCAACGACGAGACGCCGTACCGCAAGCGCTACTGCGCCGCCGGCGTGACGGTGCAGT
The DNA here is from genome assembly GCA_964580865.1 of uncultured Myxococcales bacterium. Lineage (GTDB taxonomy): Bacteria > Myxococcota > UBA727 > UBA727 > VGSZ01 > JACOUT01. Next base: position 4,134 of record CAZONM010000282.1, read on the forward strand.
ACGTCGACGCCGATCGCTCCTTCGACTCAAACGCCGGCGCTGCCACCGACGTGGTCGCGCGCGTGCTCACGCTGGCGGGGGCCGCAGCCACGTCGTCGCAGGGCAACGTGGGCGCGCCGTTCTCCGCCAGCGGCGGCGCCAGTCACGCGGCCCTCGACGGCGAGGTGGTGTTCTTCGCCGACCGCGGCCTCGAGGTGGTGGTCGACGACGCCGGCGACGTCATCGGGCTGGTGGCGTTCAAGCCCCAGACCGGCGATCGCTGGGGCCTGGCGCTCGACCTCGCCACCAACACCGGCTCCGTCGGCGGCCTCGTGGTCGAGAACGCCGACTTCGGCGACGCCACCAACACGCTCGGCAGCGCCTGGGACGCCGATGGCATCCTCGAGGTCGACACGAGCCTCGGCAACGTCGACGTCAAGGTGCGCATCTACGCAGCCCTCGGCGTGCGCCTGGTCGGCGCGTGCCCGCTCGTGGGCGGCTGCGACGGGATCCCCGCCGAGGAGTCCATCGAGATCGTCTCTATCACCGTGTCGCCGCCGTTCCTGGGGAGAGACGGCACGCTCGGCCTCGGCTCCTCCAAGGCCGAGATCGAGGCGGTGCTCGGCGCCGGCCGCGCCCCCGACGAGAACGGGGTGGTGGTCTACGGTAACCCCGGCGGCTCGAACCCCGCCCTCGGCGTGCTCTACGTCGACGACGCCGCGTGCACCGAGCGCGCGGCGACCTTCCTGATGAACTACACGAACGACCTCTGAACCGCCGCGCGCCCTCCCCACTCACCGCGTGATCGTCCTCCTCTCCCGCCTCGCGCTCGTGCTCGCGACGCTCCTGTGCGTCGGCTGGGCCTTGGTGCTGGCGCGGGTGTGGCGCACCATCAACGCCATGCGACGCCTGCCGTCCACGGCCGACGCCGGCGGGCCGCCCCCCACGGTCACCGCCGTGCTGGCCGCGCGCGACGAGGCGCACACCGTCGAGGCCGGCGTGCGCTCGCTCCTGGCGCAAGACGGCGTCGACATCCAGGTCATCGCCGTCGACGACAACTCCGAGGACGACACGCGCGCCATCCTCGAGCGCATCGCGGCGTCGGACCCGCGCCTGTTGGTGCTCGCGTCCGGGCGGCTGCCGCCCGGGTGGGTGGCGAAGTGCTACGCGCTCGAGCTCGGCCAGGGGCGCGCGCGCGGTGACTGGCTCCTGTTCACCGACGCCGACGTGGTGCACGGCCCCCACGCCGCCAAGAACGCGGTGGCGGCCATGGAGCGCGAGCGCCTCGATCACCTGGCGGTGCAGCCGCGCATCGAGGCGGGCGGCCTGGCCGAGGCGCTGGTGTTGCCGCTCTTCATGTTGCTCGGTCAGCTGCGCTTCCTCGATCCCGCCGGCGCGAACCCCGACAGCCGCGTGGGCATCGGCATCGGCGCCTTCAACCTCGTGCGCGCCGACGCCTATCGGCTGCGCGGCACGCACGCGCGCATCCGCGGCTCGATGCTCGACGACCGCGCGCTCGGGCGCATGATGCGTGAGGACGGCGGGCGCGGCAGCGTGGTACGCGCGGTCGCGCAGGTGCGGCACCGCCCGTACCGCTCGGCCGCCGAGCTGTACGCGGGTATCAAGAAGTCGGCCATCGGCACCTTCGGCAACAGCGCCATGCTCACCGCCCTCATGGGCGCGGTGCTCCTGGTGGCGGCCACCGTGCCGCCGCTGCTGTTGGCGCTCGGCTTGCCGCTGTGGCTCGCCGGCCAGGCACCGTGGGTGGTGGCGCCCGCCGCGCTGGCGGCCGCGCTCCCCATGATCGGCTTGCTCAAGGCGCGCTCGGTGGTGCGCTTCGAGCCCCTGGCCGCCCTGCTCTTCCCCGTGGGCGCGCTGGTCATCGCCGCGGGCGTGCTGCATGCCGCCGTGGTGTTCGCGGTGCGGGGCACGGTCGAGTGGCGCGGCCGCAGCTACACGCGCCGCGACCTGCAAGACCCCAGCTGAAGGGCTATCGCGAAATAGCGATAGCCCTTCAGGTCGCGAAGCGGAGTTGGGTGGGGGCCCCGCGTCCGGCTGCGCCGGCGCGGGGGAGGGTCTGCATCAGACCCTCCAACAGAATCAGTGTTCATCGCATGTTGCGATGAACACTGAGGCGCACGGCGTCAGCGCCCGATGCCGTAGTAGGTGAAGCCCTTGTCGCGCAGCGCGCTCGGCGCGTAGATGTTGCGCCCGTCGAACACCGCGGGCTCCGCGGCCATGCGGCGCTTGATCTCGTCCCAGTCGGGCATGCGCAGCTCGGCCCACTCGGTGACCAGGCACACGGCGTGGGCGCCGTCGACGGCGGCGTACTCGTCGTCGGTGAAGTGCACCTTGTCGCCGAACCGCGCGCGCGCGTTGGCGATGGCTGCGCGATCGTAGGCGCGCACCTTGGCGCCCGCCGCCAGCAGGCCCTCGATGAGCGGCAGGCTCGGTGCGTCGCGGATGTCGTCGGTGCGCGGCTTGAACGCCAGGCCCCACACCGCCACCGTGCGACCCGCCAGCGCGCCCTTGAAGTGCGCCAGGAGCTTCGCGAGCAGCACGCCGCGCTGGCGCTGGTTGGCCGCCTGGGTGGCCTCGGCGATGCCGAGCACCACGCCGTGTTGACGGGCGGTCATCACCAACGCCGCCACGTCCTTCGGAAAGCACGAGCCGCCGTAGCCCACGCCCGAGTACAGGAAGGCCTTGCCGATGCGCGAGTCTGACGCGATGCCGCGACGCACGTCGTCGATGGTGGCCCCCACCTGCTCGCACAGCGCCGCGAGCTCGTTCATGAACGAGATGCGCGTGGCCAGCATGGCGTTGGCGGCGTACTTCGTCAGCTCCGCGCTGCGCGTGTCCATGTGCAAGATGCGCAGCTCGCGCAGCATCAAGGGCTGATACAGGCGCTCGAGCACGCCGCGCGCGAACGCGTCGTCGGTGCCGACGACGATGCGCTCGGGCTTGAGGAAGTCGTTGACCGCGTCGCCCTCTTTCAGGAACTCGGGGTTCGACGCCACGTGGATGGCGTGCGGCGCGCCCGCCACCACCTCGCGCAAGCGATCGGCGGTGCCGACGGGCACGGTGCTCTTGGTGACCAAGACGCACGGGCGCGTCACGGCGGCGGCCACCTCGCGCGCGGCGCCGAGGAGCGCGGTCAGGTCGGCGCTGCCGTCGGCGGCGGGCGGCGTACCCACCGCGAGCATCACCACGTCGCGGCCGGGGATCGCGTCCGCCATCGTGGAGGAGAACGTCAGGCGGCCGGCCTTGACGGTGCGGGCCACCAGCTCGTCGAGGCCGGGCTCGTAGAAGGGGATCTCGCCGCGCTCCAAGCGGCGCACCTTGGGCTCGTCGACGTCGATGCACACGACGTCGACGCCGAGATCGGCCAAGCCCGCGCCCGAGACCAGGCCCACGTACCCCGTGCCGACGACCGCGACCTTCATGGCGCGGTGCTGCCGCGTTTGGGGCGGGGCCGCAAGGTGGCGGCTACCCCCCCGACGGCTGGAACACGAACGAGTTCGAGATCGTGACCTCGCCGTCCGACGGCGCCGGGAAGCGAATGCGGCGCATGGTGGCGAGCACGCAGTTGGCGACCTCGCTCGAGCCGAGCCCGTCCTTCACCACGCGCGCGTCGGTGACCTTGCCGCCATCGCCGATGGTGAACTCGACGACCAGCTTGCCCTGCAGCTTGGAGTTGGCGCGCAGCGCCGTCTCGTAGCAGGCCTGGAACGCGTCTTGGCGACGGCGAATGGTGGCGGCCACGCCCTTCTTGTCGACCTTGCCGTCGACGGCCTCCACGTCGTCGGCACGGACGCGGGCCACGATCCGCGTGGTCTGCTTGCTGCCGGTGTCGACCTTGCCGCCGCCGCCGGTGCCGAGGATGCCGATGCCGGCGGCGCCGCCGCCGAGCCCGCCGCCGGTGCCATCGCCCGCGACGCCGCCGCCGCCGGTGCCGCGCCGAGTGACGCCGCCCGCCCCG
>CAZONM010000283.1:0-8045 GCA_964580865.1 uncultured Myxococcales bacterium
GACGATGGCGAACAGGAGCCACGCCTCGCGCGAGAGCGTGTCGGTCGCCGCCGCCGCCGCCGCCGCCGCCGCCGCTGGCGCCGAAGCCGGTGCCGCACACCACGGGCACCGCCATGGCGCCGGGGGCGCCCGCGACGATGACCGGGCACAGACGTCCCTGCGAGGTGACGAGCACGTCAGCGTACTTCGTCGGGAGCGACGCGTACTGAATGACCACGCGCGCGCCGTCATCGGTGACGTCGAGATCACCGTCGCCGCGTACGCGGCCGCTGGGGCGAAAGACCAGCTCGTTGGGGACCGACTGCAGTGTGTACGTGAAGCCCGCCCCCGGCCGCAGCGTCGCCGACGCGGTCTGCCAGCCCCCGCCGCTCAAGGTGCCGTTGTTCGGCGTGTAGCAGTCGGCGTTGGCGCGGCGCTGCATCTGCAGGGTCGTACCCACCTGCACCACACGGTAGCAGCGACCCTCGGCGCGCGCGCGACGACGGGCGTGCTCGAGGAACGAGGCCACCTCGTCGATCTGCGAGCGCAGCTTGGCGTTGTGGACCGCGGGCGTGAGGTCGGGCACCGCGATGGCGGCGAGGATGGCGAGGATCGACACCACCACCATCATCTCCATCAGCGTGAACCCGCGCGGCGCTTGCGGCGCGCGTCCGGTGGCCGCGCGCCGCTGCTGCTCGAGCCAGGCGCGGCGGTGCTCGGGCGCGATCTTGGGCGCCAGCCGGAAGCCCGGCTCACCGACGGGCTCGGGCGCAGGCTCGGGCGCGACCTCGGGCGCCCGCGCGCCCTGCGCGAGCTCGGGCGCCACCGCCAGGAGCTCGGCGTCGGGCGCGAGCCAGCGACGCAGGCCGAGCGCCATGAGCGCGAGCACGCCCCACCAGCCGGCGCTGGTGACGCCGAGGTAGAGCCAATAGGAGTCGACGACGCCGCCGCCCAGGATGTCGTAGGCCGTGTGGGCGAGGTTGACGTTGGCCGCCGGCGTTCCGAGCCAGCGCGCCAGCGCCCAGCACAGCACGTGAAAGGCGATGGCCCAGGTGACGACGCGACCGCGCCAGCGCGTCTGCGTCAGCGCCGCCACGCCCAGCACAGGGATGAGCACGTGGGACAACACGGACACGCGCGTGGTCTCGCCGCGCATGGCGACGTCGACGAGCCAGAGCGGGAACCCGCCCAGCGACCAGAGCGCGCCCACGCGAACGGCCGACGCCGACGACACCAAGAGCCCGACGGCCAACAGAAGCGCCGAGGTGTGGCACATCCACAGGAGCTGTTCGGGCTCGCGCAGCACCCAGACGTAGCGGACGAAATGGAAAAACCACAGGAGCAGCACCACGGTGCCGCCCAACCGCACGCGACTGTCGAGCAAGAGCTCGCGGTCGGGCGCCCGCCCGAGGACCGATCCCAAGTCCATGGTCCGAGCGTAGCGCGTCGCGCCGTACGCACGGCAGGGTGCGAGCGGCGACGACATGCGCGCGCGCGGATCGGGGGTCGCGAACGGCCCTCCGCCCCTGCACGAGGCCGAGCGGAGCGAGGCAGGAGCCGCGGCGACGGGAGGCGGGTCCCGCGTCCGGCTTCGCCGGCGCCGGGGGAACCCTGGGTTCCTCCCCGCCGCGCTGCGCGCGTCGCGAGGAAGCACTCGCGCCCGGTGCGAGGAATTCCGAACTGCGCTGCGCTCGACAGGCCTGTGACCGTGAACGGGGCCCGGGGCACGAAAACCGGTGCGAGCGTGGGTGCAGCGTCCGGGATCCCCTGACCGCGATCCGGAGGCGCAACATCTCCGCGGAGCCCGCAGACTACCAGGAGGAGACCGCGCCGTGGAACACCACAAGCTGGACGCATACAACCTCGCGCTCGAGTCTGTCCCACGTGCACATGCGGTAGCCGGCGGATTCGCGCGCGGCCTCGGCGATCTCGCAGACCAGCTGCGCCGCGCATCGACGTCGATCGCGCTGAACATCGCCGAAGGGGCCGGCGAGTACGCGCCGAAGGACAAGGCCAAGTTCTATCGCTTCGCCAAACGCTCCGCCGCCGAGTGCGCCGCCATCATCGAGATCGCGGGCAAGCTGGACCCCACTTTCACTGCCGAGGAGGAGCGCAAGCAGCTCGAGCGTTTGACTGCGATGCTGATTCGGCTGACTCGCTCCTGCGAGAGCTGACGCCCGGGCCGGGCGCCCCGGGATCACGGAAACCACGCTCACGCGCGCACCCGTTCCCGTGCCCCGCGTCAGGGGCACGGGAACGTTGACGGGCTCGGTCACGCCCGGCACGACGAAGTTCGAAACGCGCGCCCGGCTTGAGGAGTTTCGAACCGAGCTTCGTTGCATCGCCGGACCTGCGACAGTATGATGATCGTATGCAGAAGGCACGCGTCACCGTCACCGTCCGTCGCGAGGTGCTCGCGAAAGCCGAGCGCCAGGTGAAGCGCGGAAACGCCCGATCCGTCAGCGCGTGGGTCGATGCTGCGATGGAGGAGAAGGCGCGCCGCGAAGACCTCGCGACGCTGCTCTCGGAGATGCGCGCAGAGAACGGGGCGCCGAACGCGGAAGAGCAGGCATGGGCGCGCGCCGTCCTCGGTCTGTAGTGCTCGACTCCGGTGCGTTCATCGCGTTCGAGCGCAATGACAAGCGCGTGCGCACGCTGATCGAATTGTCCGTTGCGCACCGCGGCGCCTTGCACGCACCCGCGTCAGTCGTCGCTCAGGTGTGGCGAGACGGTCGACGTCAAGCGCGGGTCGCGCGACTCATCGGCTCCGGCGTCGTTGACGTTCACGCTCTTGACCTCGACGATGCGCAAGCGACGGGTGTCCTGTGCGGCCGCAGCTCGACGAAGGACATCGTTGACGCGCACGTGGTGCTCGTCGCGCGTCGCGAAGGAGCGATCGTGATGACCAGCGATCCCGATGACCTCCGTCGCATCGACCCCGATATCGAGCTCGTCGTGTGTTGAAGGAGCGGCAAGTTCGAGAGCGCGAACAAGGCGAGCTGCCAAGTCCTCGACGTCACAAGGGAAAATGGAGAGCGCGCCCGGTGCGATTCGAACGGCCCTCCGCGCCTGCTCGAGGCCGAGCGGAGCGAGGCAGGAGCCGCAGCGACGGGGGAAGGAGGGGGGCCCGCGGCGGGCTATGCCCGCCGCGGGGGAGGAAACGGAGTTTCCTCCCGCTCGCCCTCGGCGAGCGCAAGACAACACTGGCGCGCCCAGGAGGACTCGAACCTCCGACCCCCGGCTTAGAAGGCCGGTGCTCTATCCAGCTGAGCTATGGGCGCAGCGGCGCCATCCTACGCGCGTTGGCGCTCGGTGTTGAGCCCATCCCATGCAGCGTCGTCCGCTCCTCACTCACGCCCTACCTTGCCGGAAGTCCGCTGGCGGGGGATCGACCGGCGGACGCCTCGGATCGCGGGCCGCGTCCTGCGGTCCGCCGTCGTACGAAGCCGAGCGGACGCGCGCAACAGCGACGGTGGCGGGGGACGCGACCGCCGCGAGGGCCACGGCATCGAAGCGCCGGAGCACGCAATCGTTCCCCACACTGCTTCGCCCATCCACGAGTCCGGTGTAGCGTGGCGCTCGACCAAGGGTGCGGCGACGGCCGCAGGACTGCGGGTGGTCGGGCCGCCACCCACGCGGCGATCGCCGCGGAGACGCCATGACCGCGCACCAACCGCAGCGTGACCCCGTGCCAACCACCACGCCGGCAGACCTGACGAGCCTGCCGCCCGAGGCCTGGGAGCCGCTCTTGCGCGTCGCGCGCTTCGCCACGCGCCCGCTCGAGCGCTTCCTGCGCATCCAGGCGTCGAGCGGCATCGCCCTCATGCTCGCCGCCGCGGCGGCGCTCGTGTGGGCCAACTCGCCGTGGGCCGAGAGCTACACGCACCTGTGGCACACCCCCATGGGCCTGCGCGTGGGCGAGCTGTCCTTCGAGCGCAGCCTCGAGTGGGTCGTCAACGACGGCCTCATGGTGATCTTCTTCTTCGTGGTGGGCATGGAGATCCGCCGCGAGATCCACCAAGGCGAGCTCTCGGAGCTGCGGCGCGCCGCGCTGCCGGCCATCGCCGCGCTGGGGGGCGTGGCGGCGCCCGCCGTGTTCTATCTCGTGGTGGCCGGTGCTCCCGAGACGCGCTCGGGCTGGGCCGTGCCCACGGCCACCGACATCGCGTTCGCCGTGGGCGTGCTCACGCTGCTCGGCAAGCGCGTGCCGGCGGCGCTGCGCGTGCTGCTGCTCGCCCTGGCCGTCATCGACGACCTCGTAGCCATCCTCATCATCGCGTTCTTCTACTCGTCGGGCGTCGAGGCGAGCGGCTTCTTGATCGCAGCCGGCGGCCTGGCGCTCATCTACCTCCTGCAGGCACTCGGCGTGCGCCAGCCGGCGGTGTACGTGGCGCCGGGCGTGGTGCTGTGGGCGGGTATCTACGCCGCCGGCGTGCACCCCACCATCGCCGGCGTCATCATCGGCCTCGCCACCCCGGTGCTGCCCTGGCGCGGCGTCTCGCCCGCCGAGAGCCTCATCGAGGCCCTGCACCCGTGGGTCGCCTACGGGATCATGCCCGTGTTCGCGCTCGCCAACGCCGGCGTGAGCCTGCGCGGCCTCGTGCTCGACGCGTCGTCGACGTGGGTGATGGTGGGGATCGTGCTCGGGCTGGTGCTCGGCAAGCCCATCGGCATCGCGCTCGCGACCGCCATCGCCACGCGCCTGGGCATCGCGAAGCTCCCCACGGGGTTGACCAAGCGGCACGTCCTCGTGCTCGGCGTGACCGCCGGCATCGGCTTCACCATGGCGCTGTTCGTGGCGCAGCTCGCGTTCACCGACCCGGCGCTGTTGGCCGCGGCCAAGCTCGGCGTCTTGTGCGCCAGCGGCATTGCCATGGTGGCCGGGCTCGTGGTGGGCATGGTGTCGCTGCGCCCCGTCGAGGCCGTGGGCGCCGCCGCCACCGCCGACGAGGCGGAGCGATCGACCACGCAGTAGGACGACGGCGACGGGCGGCAGGCAGGCGCATGGGGTCTATTGCGCTCGTCGGTGGTGCTGCCATGACGGCGTGGCGCATGTTGTCTCCAGTGGCGGATCCCCCCAGCGCCGACGCGGCGGCGCCCGACGTGCCCCCCGGCGCGACGCCGCCGGCGCGCGAGCGCCACCTCGGACCCGCGCGCGTGCTGGCAGAGCGGCGCATGAGCTGGCCGTCGGCGCTCCTGCGCATCACCTTCGCCGTGTGTGTCTATGCCGTGATCGCCCCCGTGGTGCTGGTGGCGCTGCTCGCATGCCTGCCCTGGCGCACGGCGCGCATCAAGATCGGCAACCTCACGGGGCACGTGACCGGCGCGCTCGCCGTGTGGCTCACCGGCAGCTCCTACCACCTGCGCGGCGTCGAGCACCTCGACCCGTCGCGGCCGGCCATCTACGTGGGCAACCACACCTCCCTCCTCGACATCGCGCTCGGCATCTGGTTCGCGCCCGTGGGCACCGTCGCGGTCGCCAAGAAGGAGATCGTGCTCTACCCGTTCTTTGGCCAGTACTACTGGCTCGCCGGCCACGTGCGCATCGATCGCAAGAGCCCGCGGCGCGCATTGACCTCGCTGCGCCAGCTGGCGGCGCTGGTTCAGAGGCACCGCCTGTCGGTCTTCATCTGGCCAGAGGGGACACGCTCGCCCGATGGGCGCATGCGCCCGTTCAAGCGCGGCGCCTTCCACCTGGCGCTCGAGACGCGCCTGCCCATCGTGCCGGTGGCCATCGCCGGCGCGCACCGCGCGTGGCCGGCGAAGGCCGTGCGCCTCACGCGCACCAACGTCGAGATCACGTGCCTGCCGCCCATCGACACGAGCGCCTGGACGGCCCAGACTCTCTCCGAGCACGTGCACGAGATCGAACGGCGGATCGCCGCCGCCCTGCCCGACGAGCAGCGGCCCCACCCCACGGCCTGACGGCCGCAGCTGCAGGCGCCCGCGGGCGCGTTCGCAACCGGTTCGCACCAAGGACGCCATGAACGCCGCCTCCACCGCCTCCGCCGCTCCCTCGTCGTCGACGCGGCCGCTCCCCGCCCTCATCCAAGGGGGCATGGGCGTCTCGGTGTCGTCGTGGCGCCTGGCGCGCGCCGTGTCGTCGCGCGGACAGCTCGGCGTGGTGTCGGGCGTGGGCATCGGCAACGTCTTGGCCGCGCGGCTCTGGCGCGGCGACCTCGACGCGCTGCGCGGGCTGCGCCGCTTCCCCCTGGTGTCGGTGGCGAAGGAGCTCGAGGAGCGCTTCTATCGGCCCGCCGGCGAGACCGCGGGCAAGCAGCTGCCGCTGACCGAGATGTGGACGCTCGACCCGGCGCCGAAGAGCCAGCGCCTCACGGTGGTGGGCGCGTTCGTCGAGGTGGCGCTGGCGCGCGAGGGCCACGACAACCCCGTGGGCATGAACCTGCTCGAGAAGATCGCGCTGCCGAACCTGGCCACGCTGTACGGCGCGCTGCTCGCGGGCGTCGACACCATCATCATGGGCGCGGGCATCCCGCTGCGCATCCCCGGCGCGCTCGATCGCCTGGCGCGCCACGAGCGCGCCACCTACCCCATCGACGTCGACGGCGCCGACAAGCACGACGACTACAAGGTGGCGTTCGATCCCGCGCTGGTCTTTCCCGAGTGGACCGATCGCCCGGCGCTGACGCGGCCGCGCTTCTATCCCATCGTGTCGTCGAACGCGCTGGCGCTGGCGATGCTGAAGCGCGCCGACGGCAGCATCCAGGGCTACGTGGTCGAGGGCCCCACCGCCGGCGGCCACAACGCGCCCCCCCGCGGCAACGTCGAGCTCAACGCCGACGGCGAGCCCATCTACGGCCCGCGCGACGCCGTCGATCTCCAGAAGCTCAAGGACCTCGGCCTGCCCTTCTGGCTCGCCGGCGGCCGCGGGCGCCCCGGGGGCCTGCGCGAGGCGCAGGCGCTCGGCGCCGCGGGCATCCAGGTGGGCACGGCGTTCGCGTTCTGCCGCGAGTCGGGCATGGAGCCCGCGCTGCGCCGCCGCATCGTCGCCGAGGCGCGCGCGGGGCGCATCCGCGTGCGCACCGATCCGCGCGCGTCACCCACGGGCTTCCCCTTCAAGGTCGTGCAGGTGTCGAACACCGTGAGCGACCCCGCCGTGCGCGACGCGCGCGCGCGCATCTGCAACGTGGGTGTGCTGCGGCAAGCCTACAAGCGCGCCGACGGCAGCATCGGTTACCGCTGCGCGTCGGAGCCGGAGGAGCAGTACGTGGCCAAGGGCGGCGCGCTCGAGGACACGGTGGGGCGCGCATGCCTGTGCAACGGCCTCACGGCCGCCGTGGGCCTGCCGCTGTTGACGCGCATCGGCACCGAGGAGCCGCCCATCGTCACCGCCGGCGACGACCTCGTGCAGATCGGCCAGTTCCTGCGCGACGGCTGCGACGACTACGGCGTGGACGACGTGCTGGCGTACCTGCTCGAGGGTGCCGGCGCGCCCGCCAGCGCCGCCGCCGAGTAGGCCCCAGGACGCCCCGCTCGGTTGCGGTGCTCGCGCGCGATGACCTGGCGAGCCCGGGGGCGAGCGGGCGCCAGCGCTGTGGCGTTGGCGCGCAGGGCAGCGCGAGCGGGCGCGTCGTATGGGTGAGGCAGGAACACCACTGATGCCGGCATGGAGTCCTGCGTCGTCGCCGACGCGGCTCGTCACGTCGTGCCACGCTGCGTCGCAGGGCGCCGGACAGGTTGGTCACGGTGTCCCGCCGGTGCCACAATCGACACGTGCTTCGCTGGTCGTTCCTCGCGACGCTGTGCGCGACCGTCGGCGCGTGCCGCTGCACCTCACCCGCGCTCGCCTGTGCCTCCGAGAGCGACTGCCCTGCCGCCATGACCTGCACACGCGGCGTTTGCGCTGGAGCCCCGCCGGGGAACGCCGACGACGGTGAAGGTGAGGGTGAGGGTGAAGGTGAAGGCGAGGGTGAAGGTGAAGGCGAGGGTGAAGGTGAAGGGGAGGGTGAAGGTGAAGGGGAGGGTGAAGGTGAAGGGGAGGGTGAAGGCGAAGGCGAGGGTGAAGGCGAAGGCGAGGGTGAAGGCGAAGGCGAGGGTGAAGGCGA
>CAZONM010000284.1:0-8036 GCA_964580865.1 uncultured Myxococcales bacterium
CTGGCCAAGGCCGGCGTATCCGCGGCGCTCGTCGTGGCCGGCGTGGCGCGCGCGCGCGCGGCGCTCGTGGAGGCGTCGCCCACCCGCGAGGCCGCCGCCGTCGTCGCGCGCGCCTGCGATCTCGATCTCGCGATCCTGGCGGGCGCCGCAGGTGAGGCGACCACCGACGCGCGCTTGGCCGGGCTGCGCGACCTGATCGTCGCGCACCTACCCTCGGGCGTGGTGCTGCTCGACGCCGACGGGCGCGTGACCTCGGCGGCGCGCCCGAACCCACGCGTGTTCGTGACCTCCGAGCCCAACGGGCGCCCCTGGCGCGAGGTGCTGCAGCCCGCGCTCATCGATGGCGCCGAGCTGGCCTCCAGGCTCGAGCGCGCGCGGCGGCTCAAGCGCGAGATCCTGCTGCCCCGCCTCGACGTCGCGCTGCCGAGCGGCGTGGCGTCATTCCGCATCGCGCTGACGCCGCTCGATCACCCCATGGCCGAGCTGTTGGTCCACGTCGACGATCTCACCGACACGCTGGCCTCCGAGGCGCGGGTCACCCGCGCCGAGCAGCTCGCGAAGCTCGCGAGCATGGCCGCCACCGTGGCGCACGAGATCCGAAACCCGCTCGCGGGGGTGTCCGCCGCGGTGCAGGTCGTCGCCGGCACCCTGCCCCCCGACGACGCGCGCCGCGGCGCGCTCACCAAGGTGCAGGAGCAAGTGCAGCGCCTCGGCAACCTCGTGGGCGACCTCTTGAGCCTGAGCAAGCCCATCGCGCTCACACCCCGCGCGGTCGACCTCGCCGCGGTCGCCACGTCGGTGGCCACGAGCGATCACGGCACCGTGGAGGTGCGCGGGTCTGGCTCGGCGCTCGCCGACGTGGCGCTGTTGACGCAGGTGCTGTTCACGCTCGTGCAGAACGCCTGGCAGGCGGGCGCCCACGCCGTGCGCATCGAGATCGAGGGCACCACGCTGCGCGTGGTCGACGACGGCCCCGGCATCGCGTCGGAGGTGCGCGATCGCATCTTCGAGCCGTTCTTCACCACCAAGACGCGCGGCACGGGCCTCGGCCTGCCAACGGCGCGCAAGATCGTCGAGGCCATGGGCGGCACGCTGGCGCTCGTCCCGTCGCCAGCGCCGGGAGCGTGCTTCGAGGTGCGCCTGCCAACCGACGATGAACGCGGCGTCCCGGACGAGTAGCGCCGTGGGCACGGCGATTGCTGTGCTCGAGCCGTGGGACGCGATCTCGACGCCGTGGTTGCCGAAGCGCTGGAGCTCGCCGCCTTTCGCGGCGGCGCCGTGAGCGCGCTCACGCTAGCGGTGCCGTTCCCCTCGGCGGCAGTGGAGGGGCGCGTGCGGCGCCAGCTGGCGCGCGCCGGCGCCCGCGACCCCGAGGTGAAGCTCGAGGTGTCGTCGGGACCTCCGCGCATCGTGGCCGTCGAGATCGAGCGCTGACGGTGGGTCCGCGCGCCCGCCCGCTGTGTCATCGGACCCATGCGCGCGCTACTGCAGCGTGTCGACACAGGTGCGGTCATCCGACGGCTTGCAGTTCTTGCCGAGCAAGCACCCGCCCTGCACGCACGTGATGACGTCGCACTCGAAGTCGAGCGTGCACGGGTGGCCCGACAGCTCGCATGCGCCCATCACCGGCTCGTCGGGGTTGCTGACGTCGGCGCCCACGCAGCGGTCGCGCGGGCAGTCGCTGTCGCGCGTGCACGAGCACACGCCGAACGACGCCCCCTCGCGCTCGCGGCACACCTGCTTGAGGCACGCCCCCAGGCCCGCGCACTCGGCGTCGACCGAGCACGCCTGGTTGGTGTCGAGCTCGCAGTTGCCCACGTCGGCGCGCGGGCACGTGGACCCGGGCGGCCCCTCGGGGCAGTCCTCGTCGACGGTGCAGGGCGCCGCCGTGCGCGTGCACCGGCTGTCCTCGCAGCCCTCGGGCAACGCGCACGTGGGCAGCGTGGCCGCCGGCAGGATGATGACGTCCTTGCACTCGTAGCCGTTCGGGCACGCCTGGCCGCGCGAGCAGTCGACGCCGCAGTAGGCGCCGCCGTTGACCGTGTCGAGGAGGCAGTAGTTGCCGTTGGCGCCGCAGTCGTCGCTCTGCACGCCGCCCGAGCAGCCGAGGCAGTAGGGCCCGCGCGTGTCGCGCGCACACTCGCCCGTCGACAGGCTGCACAGCTCGCCGGGGCGGCACAGCGCGTCGCTCGTGCACACCATCTGGCAGGTGCCGAGTCGCCCGGCGCCTGCGCCCACGCAACCCTGTCCGAGCAGGCAGTCCGCCTCGTCGCGACACCCCGGCAGGCACTGCCACGTGAGCACGTCGCAGACCTGCTGGTACGGGCACGCCGCGTCGGTGGAACAGCAGCGCTCGGCGCCGCACCCCCCGAGCGCCTCGCAATTGCCGAAGCGGCAGAACAGGCCCTCGCCGCAGTCGTCGTTGTCGACGCAGCCGGCCACCGCCTGGCAGCGCCCGAGGGTGTTGCAGGTCTCGGTGTCACCACAGCCACGGTCGTCGGTGCACTTGCACGCGCCGCTCGCCACGTCGCAGCGATGGTACGGGTCGGTCGGCGTCTGGCACTGCACGTCCAAGGTGCACGCGGTGGTGACCGCGGGCGGGCAGCCGACAGCGGCGGCGAGGCACCCCGCCAGCGCGACCGCGGCCGCGGTGAGCGCGGCGTCCCTCGGCGCGGCGTCCCTCACGGCGTGGGCACCACGTCCTCGAGGAAGTCATTGCAGTTGCGTCCGTCGGCGGGCGCGCAGTTGCTGCCGATGAGGCAGCCGCCCTCCACGCACGTGATGACGTCGCACTCGAAGTCGAGGAAGCACGAGTGACCCGAGAGCTCGCAGTGTCCGGGCACCGGCGGGGTCGCGGTGTTGTCGGCGTCCTCGCAGCTGTCGCGCGGGCAGTCGCTGTCGCGCGTGCACGAGCAGAAGCCGGTGTTGTCGCCCTCGCTGCCGAGGCACGCGATGCGGTTGCAGGTGCCCTCGGCGCAATCGGCGTCGCGCTCACAGTCGACGCTCGGGTCGAGCGCGCAGCTGCCAGCGCGGCCCGCGCGCTCCTTGCAGTCGCCAAACGGCGGCCCCTGCGGGCAGTCCTCGTCGACGGCGCAGGCGCCGCCGGTGCGCGTGCACGAGCCCTGCGCCTGGCCATCGGGAATGTCGCAGATCTCGGGGAACGCGCACACGTACGTGCTCGGGATGATCACCACGTCTTCGCACGAATAGCCGTTCGGGCATGCCTGCTGCGCCGAGCAGTCGACGCCGCAGAATTCGCCGCCGTTGACGCTGTCGATGAGGCAGTAGTTGCCGTAGCCGCCGCAGTCGTCGCTGGCCACGCCACCCGAGCAGCCCTGGCAGTAGGGGCCTCGCGTGTCGTGCTCGCACACGCCCTCGCCGAGATTGCAGAGCGAGCCGAGCGGGCACAGGCTGTCGTCGGTGCACTGGTTGGCGCACAGCCCGAGGCGTCCGAAGCCCGCGCCCACGCACCCCTCACCCTGCAACACCAGGCAGTCGGCGTTGTCGCGGCAGCCCTCCACGCACGTGAGCGTCAGCGTGTCGCAGATCTGCCGGTACGGGCACTGGTCGTCGAGGGTGCAGCAGGTCTGACCGGCGCCGGGGCTGCACTCGGCCACGCTCAGGCACTGGCTGGTGGTGACGTCGCAGAACATGCCCTGGTCGCCGCCGCAGTCGTCGTTCGACTGGCACCCCGCCAGGGTCTGGCAGCGCCCGAGCGCGTTACACAACTCGTTGTCGCCGCAGCCGCGATCGTCCTTGCAGATGCAGTAGCCGGTCTCGAGGTTGCACCCGGTGAACCCCTCACCGGTGGCGTCGCACTGCACGTCGGCCGTGCACGGCCCCGTCTGGACGCAGGTGCTTCCGCCGAGGAGCGCCGACGCCAGCAGGAGCAGGGCCAGGGCGAGGGCGCGCATGCGCTACAGCACGTCCGCGCAGAGCAGGCCGTCCTGGGGCCCGCAGGTGGTGCCGGTGACGCAGCCACCGTCCACGCAGTCGGTGCCCGCCGGGCAGCCCACGTCGGGCCCGCAAGCACAGAAGCCGTTCACCTGGTTCTCGCCCGGGGCGTCGGCGCTGCAGGAGCTGCTGCTCGGGCACTGCCCGCCGCCGCGCGTGCAGGAGACGTCGCTGACAGAGACCAGCGTGTAGCACGAGTAGCCGCGGGGACAGGGGTCCGAGGCGTCGCTGCACGAGGAGGAGCCGCAGAAGAAGTCGCCGCAGTAACCGGAGCACTCGCCGGGCGTGAGGAAGCCCCCGCCCTCGCAGGTGCCGAACATGCACTGGTCGTCGCTGAAGCACGGGAGCTTCACGCAGTAGCCCGCGTCGCAGTCCGAGTCGGCGTCGCAGGCGCTCGGGGCGATGGAGTTGTCGATGAGGCAGGAGCCCGTGCAGTCGCTCACGAGGGCGGTCGGGTCGCAGCGCTGGCAGAGCTGCGCCGCCTCGGCGTGGGGCCTGCACACATGGTCCTGGCAGATCTCGCCGTACTCACAGAACCCATTGCCGCTGCACGCGCCGGGGGTGGGATCACAGGTTCCGTTGATGCACGGGTCGCCCATGGAGCAATCGCCGTCGTCGCGGCAGCCCGGCAGACACTGGCTGCCCTGGCAATAGAAGCCGAAGGGGCAGTGGCTGTCCATCAAGCACGACACCTGCGCCGACAGGGTCACGCACTGACCCGCCGTGGCCGAGTACACGTTGTCGTCGTTGCCAGCGCCGCTCGGGTGCGGCGCGCGGGTGTCGCAGATGGCCGCGGGGTTGTCGTCGGTGCGGCAGTCGGCGTCGGTCAGGCACTCGGTCTTCGGCTGGCACGACCCGGCGAGGTTGCAGAACTCGCTCGCGTCACACGCGCCGTCATCGGTGCAGCGGCAGGTGCCGTTGGCCGTGTCGCACCGACGGAAGTCGCCGCACTCGAGGTCGCTGGTGCACCCGGTGCCCTCCACGGCGCGCGGCAGACACCCCTGCGCGGCCGCGAGCAGGGCGCACGGGATCACGAACGCTCCCAAGATACGGATCGCCATGGCTCACTCCTCCCCGCAGCGCGCGTTGCGCGCCAGGAGGTAGCGGACCTGCACCGTGCTGCCGGGCGCTGGCAGGAAGGCGTTGTCGAAGCGGACGCTGTTGGTGCCCGGCTCGTACTGCCAGTTCTCCGTGCCGTCCTCGTTGGTGCGCGACACCAACGCCTCTTGCCCGGCGCTGGTCCCCAAGCCGCGCGCCGTCACGCACAAGGCGCCGTCCAGGGGCCCGGACTTGTCGCCGTCGTCGTCGCAGTCCACGGGCACGTCGTCGTCGGTGAGCAGCTGCGTGTCGGTGCCGGCCTCGATGGCGCACAGGGGCCGCGACAGCGTGAACTTGCGCAGAAGGCCGGCGGCGTTGGCGCCGAGCGCGTCGAGCGCCGTGGAGTAGTCGGCCGCGCACATGTTGGCGATGACGCCTCCCGTGCGACACGCCAGCTCGATGTACCGGCCGCCCGTCTCTGCGAAATCGGCGCCCGTGCCCTCGCCCTCCTCGTCGAAGCACCCGCCGCGGAAGTTGCGCAGCGCCTCTACCAGCGCGGCGGCGCGCGAGTCGTCATTGCCCGTGCTGGAGTCGAAGGTGGTCTCGAGGATGGCGCACACGTCGGTGACATCGGCGGGCGGGCTGTCGGCGGGGAAGCCGGTGATGGCGGCGATGGCGACCTTGTTCTCGTTGCCCGCGCCCTTGAGGCCCTCGAACAGGCGCTGGAAGTACCGCACCGGCGGGCCGTCTTGCTTGGCGCCCTCCTCCTCGTCCGAGACGAAGATGACGTAGAGCGACGCCTCCTGGCGCAGGAAGCCCACGTTCTCGGGCGGGATCGAGCTCGGGTCGGGGAGCGACGTGGCGGGGTCGATGTCCCAGGCCCCGAGCGCGCGCGCCGCCTGCTCGAAGCCCTCCTCGAGCGACGAGCCGTCAACCCCGACGCTCACGAGCTTGCGGAACACGAGCTGCGCCGGGCATGACGCCAACAACGCGGCCTCCGCCTCCGATTCCGACATGCCGCTCACGTCGACGCCGGGGTCGCTGCACGGCACCGTGTTGTCGATGAAGCGGCAGCCCACGCAGCCGGCGACGTCGGTGCCGCTGTAGGCGCGCAGCGCGCCGAGCTCGGCGTCGTCGGAGGTGACGACGCCGATGTGGTAGTCGACCTGCGAGGTGATGAGCTGGTTGAAGAACTGGTTGAAGCGCGAGGCGATCTTGAACTGCTCGGCCGCCATCGACTCGGAGTTGTCGATGATCCACAGGATGTCGACCTGCGCCGCGGCCTTCTGGTCAAAGACGTCGACCTGATCGACCGCCTCCGGCACCTGGTAGATGGGGTCGTTGCAGCCGCGACAGCCCGCCAGCGGCGACAGCACGGCGAGCACGGCGAGCACGGGGAGGGCGACGATCGCGTGGGCGGACAGCCGCATGGAGGCTCCTGGGTACACGGGGTGTTTGCCGCCCCGATCGGGAGGGCACAAGCCCCGCAGATCCCCGGATTCCTGACACCCTGACTGCAAGTGGCGGGGTCTGGCTGCGTCGCGGCCCAGGTGGAAAGGCGTTTACATCCGGCCGTGGATGGCTAGGGTCCGCCCGCCCTCATGAGCGACACACCATCCCCCGACCCGCAGGGCGCGCCGCCCGCCTCCGACCCGGCGGTTGGCGCCGAGGAGGTCGAGCCGGGCCGCACCCAGTTCGTCGGCACCTTCGATGACTTCGCGCTACCCGAGGCCTTCAACGTGGGCCTGCGGGACCTCGGCTACAAGCAGCCCACCCAGGTGCAAGCGGCGGTCTTCAAGGCCGTGCGCGACGGGCGCGACGTCCTGGTGCAGTCGCGCACCGGCAGCGGCAAGACCACGGCCTTCGCCCTGCCCCTCCTCGTGGGCATCGACCCGTCCATGCGCCGGCCCCAGGCGCTAGTGCTGGCGCCCACCCGCGAGCTGGCCTTGCAGGTGTCGGCCGAGACCGCG
The DNA here is from genome assembly GCA_964580865.1 of uncultured Myxococcales bacterium. Taxonomy (GTDB): domain Bacteria; phylum Myxococcota; class UBA727; order UBA727; family VGSZ01; genus JACOUT01. The sequence continues at coordinate 6,963 of CAZONM010000284.1, forward strand.
CGCCTCGGCCACCACGCCGGCGTTCGCGTGGTCACGATCTACGGCGGCGCCTCGATGCGCGCGCAGATCGACGCGCTGCAGGCGGGGGCTCACTTCGTCGTCGGCACCCCCGGGCGCGTGAAGGATCTCTACCGCCAGGGCTACCTGCGCTTCGAGCACATCAAGGCCGCCGTGCTCGACGAGGCCGACGAGATGCTCTCGCGCGGCTTTTGGGACGAGGTCACGAGCATCCTCGACACCCTGCCCGTGGCGCGGCAGACGGCGCTGTTCTCGGCCACGCTGCCGCCGGCGATCGAGCGCGCTGCTGCCAAGTACCTGAAGGACCCGGCGCGCATCGACCTGTCGCGCGACACGGTCAACGTCTCCACCATCCGGCACATCCTGCACCACGAGAGCGAGCGCTGGAGCAAGCCGCGCAACTTCCTCTACGTCCTCGAATTCCACCGGCCGAAGCACGCCATCGTGTTCTGCAACCGGCGCGACGAGACGGAGATGATCTGCCAGTACCTGCGTCGCTTCGGCTTCCGCGCCGAGGCCCTCAACGGCGACATGCCGCAGAAGGCGCGCGAGCGCACGCTCGAGCGCGTCAAGAGCGGCGAGCTCGACATGATGGTGGCCACCGACATCGCCGCGCGCGGCATCGACATCTCCGACCTCGGGCACGTCTTCAACTACGACCTGCCCGAGCACGACGAGGTCTATGTGCACCGCGTGGGTCGCACGGGCCGCATTGGTAAGAAGGGCATCGCCGTCAGCTTGGTGCGCGGCAAATACATGGCGCACCTGGCGGCCCTCAAGAAGCAGTTCAAGGTCCCGTTCGAGGAGCTCGAGCTCCCCGACGAGAAGGAGATCCTCTGGATGCAGGCCGAACGACTCGCCGTGCAGATCCTCGAGGCCGCCGAAGGCGTCGAGATGGAGCAGTACCGCCCGGTCGCCGAGGCCATGATGGAGCGCGGCGACGTCAAGGAGATCCTGGCGTTCCTGCTGCGTACCCACTTCTCCGCCACCCGGCCCGCGCCCGAGCGCGGTGAGCGCGAGGACCGCGACGAGCCGCGCGCGCCTCGCGGCGATCGG
>CAZONM010000285.1:0-2755 GCA_964580865.1 uncultured Myxococcales bacterium
CACCCTCGCCTTCACCCTCGCCTTCACCCTCGCCTTCACCCTCGCCTTCACCCTCCGCCGCTCCGCCCACCACGCAGCGGCCCTCGGCCGCGCAGCGATAGCCGTCCACGCACGGGTGGGCGTCGTCACAGGCCTTGTCGTCGAGCGTGGGGCGCTGCACGCACGCCGCGGCGGCGGCGACGAGCAGGCTCGCCACGAGCAGGATCGCTGGGGTGGGCAGACGCGTCACCGCGCCGATGCTACCACCGCGCGCGCGCTCAGGCGTGCAGCTCGTCGAGCAGCGACTTCTGCAGCCGCGCCTCGTCGGCGTCGCCCACGGCGCCCCGGATGCGCTCCTCGGCCAGCTCGAGGGCCAGGCGCGCGGCCTCTTGGCGCAGCGTCAGCTGTGCGCGCTGGGCCTCGGCGGCGATGGTGTCCTCGGCGTCCTTGGCGATGCGCGCCGCCGCGTCGTGCGCGAGCCTCTCCAAGCGCTCGGCCTCGGCTTTGCCCTGGGCCTCGAAGTCGGCCTTGAGCCGCAGCACCTCGCCGCCCAGGGCCGCCAGCTTGGCCTCGGCGTCCTTGGCGCGGGCCTCGGCGGCGTCCTTGGCGCGCTTGGCCTCCTCGATGGCCTTCCTCACCGTGTCGGCGCGGTTCTCGAGGAAGATGGCCAGGGGCTTTTTGAGCGCCACGATGAGCACGGCCAAGAACGCGAGGAACGTGATGGACAGGAGCCCCAAGGCCGGCGTCTCGGCGTACTGGGATCCCACGCCCCACAGGTTCTTCACCTCGGCGTGATGCTCGCCGCTGCCGTGCTCGGCGCCCGCGCCCAGGGCCGTCGCGGCGCCGGTGATGACGGGGATGATGACGAAGAGGCGCGCGAACAGGCGTCTCATGCCGCCCTCCCGAGGATCTTGTGCGCGATGTCGCCGGAGATGCCCTTGGCCTGCTCGCGCAGGTCCCGGCGCGCGCTCTCGGTGGCCTCGAACAGGTCGGCGCGCGCCTCCTCGAGCCGCTCGGCCGCTTTGGCGCGGGCGCCCGCCACGATCTCGGCCTCGCGCGCGCCGGCCTTGGCGCGCAGCTCGGCGAGCACCTTGCGCGCCTCGGCCTGCGCGTCCTTGGTCTTGGCCTCGATGAGCGCTGCGCGCTCGTCGGCCGACCCCGCCAGGCGCTTGGCCTCTTGCGCGGCGCCCACGATGCGGCGCTCGCGCTCCTCGAACAGCTTCAGGAACGGCTCGAACAGCGTGGGCGTGAGCCAGCCCAGCAGCACGAAGAAGATCGCCGCTTGCACGAAGATGGTGGCGTTCAGCTCCACGGGGGCCTCTCGTCGCGATCGTGACGAGGTGCGAGCTAAGGCTCCCTGCGGTCGGTGTCAAGGCGCGACCGGTCTTGCGCCGCGCGCAGCGCGGCGGGGAGAGAGCCAAGGTCTCTCCCCCGGCGCCGGCTCCCCCTCTCCCTCCGTCGCTGCGGCTCCTGCCTCGCTCCGCTCGGCCTCGTTCTGGGCCTTGGTGGCGGCGGTCGTGCGTGGAACGCGACCCGCGGCCTCGGCGCTGCCTCAGTACTCCTCGGTGGCGCCGAACTGCAGGAGCTGCTCGAGGTGCGCGCGCGCCTCGGCGCGCACGTAGGCGGCGGAGCGCGCGGCGTTGCTGACGCGGATCTCGTCGAGGCGCGCGGCCAGGTTGTAGGCGCCGCTGCTCGCGATGCCCATGAGTACCTGCGCCGCCTCGTACGTGTCGGGTTGATCGTCGTCCACCAACACCGCCGCGGTGTGATCGAGGCCGCCCACGGAGCCGCCGTTCACATAGAGCTCCAGGCGCGATGGGGTCCAGGTGGCGGTGACGACGCTGAACCCCGTGGCGGGTACCGCCCCGCTGCCGCTCAGGAGGAGGTAGGTGCCGCTGTTGTTCGTCGGGCGGCTGATGCCCACACGGGTATCGCCGTTGAGCGTGACGTGCATGGTGTAGTTGCCGAAGCCCGAATACCCTTCCCGCCGGTCGAGCACGACGGCGTGGCCGCCGCCGAATTGGCTGTTGGTGTTTGGGCCCACCATGAACGACACCGAGCCGTTGTCGACGCGCGCCCCCGCCGGTGGGCCCGCCATGAACGCGCCCCGCGAATAGACCTCATCGGGGTGCAGGTCCAGCGACCCGTACAGCGGCGCAGCGTCGTCCCAGCAGGTGGCCGGGCAGTTGTCGCCAACGTCGGATGGTGCGGCGCCGCGCGCCTCGCGCACCACGTTGCCCTCGTCGTCGAAGTGCCACACGCCGTTGAAGTCGGTCCACGTCGAGGCGACGCTCTGGCGGTCGGTGGGCGAGCCGTCGTCGAAGTACAGCCAGATGGCGTCACCGAGGTCGTGCGGGTTGAAGCTCCCCACGCGCACGAAGAACAGCCCGTAGCCGTCGCGATACTCGGAGCGCTCGAAGGGCAGGATGGTGCCGGCGCCGCCGCCGCGGTGGTCCACGAAGATGACGTCGTCGCCGTCGCTCTCGGCGAGGCCGAAGTCGAAGTACGCGTCGCGCAGGATCACGGTCACCGGCAGGTTCGTCACCGCCACGTCGGGTGCTTCGTCGTCACACAGCCCGATGGGGATGCGCCGGTCGTAGTTGGTGTCGTGCCACACGGGCACCGGCACGGCGGGGCCGCCCGAGCACACCGCGATCGTGGGCTCGCCTTCGCCCTCACCCTCGCCTTCGCCCTCTCCTTCACCCTCACCTTCGCCTTCACCCTCGCCCTCGCCCTCGCCCTCTCCTTCACCCTCGCCTTCGCCCTCACCCTCGCC
>CAZONM010000285.1:2855-8035 GCA_964580865.1 uncultured Myxococcales bacterium
CCTCGCCCTCGCCCTCGCCCTCTCCTTCACCCTCGCCTTCGCCCTCACCCTCGCCTTCTCCTTCACCCTCGCCTTCGCCCTCACCCTCGCCTTCTCCTTCACCCTCGCCTTCACCCTCTCCTTCACCCTCTCCTTCACCCTCTCCCTCGCCCGTCGGATCGCGCTCCACGCAGAACTTGGCGACGCACACGCGCCCGCCCTCGCAGTCGCCGTTCTCGTCGCACGGCGGGCGGCCGGAGAAGGCCGCCAGCAGCGTGCAGCCCGAGGCGCACAGGGCGATGGTGAGCAAGGCGAGGAGGCGGGGGAGGTTCATTCGGGGGCCGAACCGGTGGCCATGAGCACCACGCCCGATCCTAGAACGCCCAGGCCGACGGCGCTGGTGATCCAGAGCGCGGCGCCCAACGGCTGATAGAGCTCGCGGCGGGTCTTCGCGTCGGCCACGTTGATGACGTCGGCGTAGATGAGGTCGCAGACCACCGCGCCCGCCAGGGCCAGTCCCGCCAAGCCGCCCCCCACGCCGGTGACGATGAGCCCGACGGGCGGGGCCGCTGGCGGGGGCGGCGGGGGGGGCGGCGGCTTCTCGCCTTCGCCTTCGCCCTCGCCCTCGCCTTCGCCCTCGGACGGCGGCGCGGCGGTCTCCAGGCCCAGGCCCTGGCGCGCCAGCCGCGCGACGGCGTCGTCGTCGCTCACGTCGAGGTCGGCGCTGGCCTGCCGCGCCTCCTTGGCCGCGGCCACGTCGACGACGCGCACGGTGACCGCGCTCTTGCCCCCGGCGCCGTCGGCCACGGGCACCAACACCAGGTCCACGCCGGCGGCCATGCCGAGCTTGACGAAGCAGGTGGCGTCGTCGGGCATGCAGATGAGGCCCATGTCGGCCAGGGCGCTCAGCTGCTCGCGCGTCTCGGCCGCCGACAACACCGTGAAGCCCGCCTCGCCCTCCACCGCGTGCCGCAGCGCGGCGTCGAGGGCGCGCTTGCGGGCCTCGTCGGCGTCGCCCACGGCGCTCACGAGCATGACCGAGCCGGCCACCGGGCCTGCCTCGGCCAGCGCGCACCACAGGAGCAGCACCGACGGGACCATCAGATCGTTCCCCCGTGCTATCAGTTTCCCCGAGAGGGCCGCAAACTTCGGAGCCGTCCAGGAGCGCATGGGTACGTCCCTCGAGTCCCTGAACAAGCTGCCCCGGCCCTTCGGTCCGTTCACCCTGATTCGGCTGATCGCCCAGGGCGGCATGGGCCAGGTGTTCCTGGCGCTGCGACCGGTGAAGGGCGAGCCCACCGACGAAGTGTGCGTCGTCAAGACCGTGCGCACCGACCTGCGCGAGGACCGCGAGGCCATCGGCCGCTTCCTTGACGAGGCGCGCATCATCCAGCTGCTCGATCACCCGTGCATCTGCCACACGCTCGACGCCGGCGTCATCGATCGCACCTACTACCTGGCGCTCGAGTTCATCTCGGGGCGCAACTTCAGAGACATCCAGACGCGCGCGCAGAAGCTCAAGCGCCAGGTGCCCGACGACGTGATCTTCCACGGCATGGTGCAGATGCTTGAGGCGCTGGCGTACGCGCACGCCTTCAGCGACGCGCGCACCGGCGCGTCGCTCGGCGTGGTGCACCGCGACGTGTCGCCGCACAACTTGATGCTCGGCTTCGACGGGCACGTGAAGCTCATCGACTTCGGCTTGGCGGCCCACACCCTCAAGCGCGAGCTGACCCGCCCGGGCATCATGGTGGGCAAGCTGCGCTACAACGCGCCCGAGCAGGTGCGCGACCGCGCCCTCGACGGCCGCTCCGACGTCTACTCGGCGGGCGTCTTGCTCTACGAGCTGTTGGTGGGCGAGCGCTTCTACGAGGGGCTCTCGGAGGAGGACATCTGGCGCGTGGCCATGAAGGGCACGTTCAAGCCGCGCGGCTATGCGGCGTTGCCGCGCACGGTGAAGAGCGTGCTCGACCTGGCGCTGGCGCCCGAGCCCGAGGACCGCTTCCCCACGGCCGCGCACATGCGCGACGCCGTCATCGAGCTCGGCCGCACCCGCAACGTCGCGGACGGCCGCCGCCCATCGGCGCGCTTCATGACCGAGCTGTTCGCCGACGAGCGCCAGGCCGAGCGCGACATGATCTTGCAGGCCACGGGCCTGGCCGAGGCGCGCACGCGCCTGTTCGAGGCGCCGGCGCTGTCCGACGACCCGAGCCTGTCGGGGTCGGCCAGCTCCGTCGGACGATCGCGGGCGGTGTCGCCGGCGCAAGTGCGCACGCGCCTGGCCGACCTGTTGAGCGAAGACTACGACCCCGACGCGCAGACCATGCTGCCGCAGGCGCCCGAGATCTCCGATGCCGGCGACGACGACGACGACGGCGGCGCCTTCAAAGATGGGCCCCACGAGCGCACCGACGCCACGGTGCTGGCGCGCTCGGCGTCGGGTCGGATGGGCAGCGCCAACACCGTCGTGCGATCGCAGAGCGGCTCGGCGCGCACGGCGCCGCGCACCACCACCCGGCCCCTCGTCGACGAGAACCTGCAAAGCGCGCGCGCGGGCGTGGGAGGCGCCGCGCCCTCGTCGCGCGTGCCCCACGTGACCGACGAGGTGCGCCGGCGCGCGCCGGAGCCGCCGACCACCGCGGGGCGGCCCGGCTGGGCCGCCGCGCTCATCGTGCTGACGGCGCTGGCCATCGCCGCCGCGGGCACCGTGGTGTGGCTCTTGGTGCGCAAGGACCAGGGGCCGGGCGTGCGCGTGGTGGAGGTGGCGGTCGACGCGGGAGCCGACACCGCGCCGCCCGCGCCCGCCGATGCCGCCGCCGTCGTCGACGAGCCCGTGGCCGACGCCGGTGACTCCGCGGCGGCCCTGGTGGACGCCGGCGCCGACACCGCCGCCGTCGTCGACGCCGGCGAGCCCGTGATGGACACGCGCCCCGATCCGTCGCCCGTAGACGCGGCGGAGCGCGAGCGCCTGGCGCGCGAGAAGGCCGAGCGGTTGCGCCTGGCCAAGGCGGAGCGCGAGAAGGCCGAGCGCGAGAAGGCCGAGCGCGAGAAAGCGGAGCGCGACAAAGCGGAGCGCGAGAAGGCGCGGCCGCCGGTGCGCGAGCTCAAGAACCTCAAGGAGCAGGTGGCCTACCTCAAGGAGTTCTGCGTCGCGCGCGTCCCGTGCGCCGGGCCCGCGGTGGAGCAAGCCAAGCGCTTCGCCGTGCTCTCGCCCGACGAGACCAAGGCGCTGCTCGCCGACATCACCCGCTGCATCACGAAGTGCCAGCGCTGAAGCGCGTACAGCGGAGGTCACTTGCGTTGATGGTCGCCGGGCTTGGTCCTTGCCACGATCCCCGCGTCGCGTCCTCAGCGCGTACCACGAGGTACGCGCCTGCGGTGCTCCTCGGCCTCGTGGCAAGTCCCTGCGCCGGGCTCGATCAACGCAAGTGACCTCCGCTGTCGTCAGTCGCCGGCCAGCGCGGCGTCGAGGCGCTCCACGTCGGTGCCCGACAGGTACGCGTCGACGACGCCCACGCCCCACGCGGCGGCGGTGACGCCGGCCAGCACGCCGGCCGCGGCCAGCGTGCCCTCGCCCCACGCCCGTGTCTCCACGATGCGCCGCTCGAGCTCGGCGCGCGGCAGGTCCTTGTCCTGGTCGCGCGTGCCGATGACGGGGTAGAGCCCGAAGCGCAGCCACCCGCCCACACCCGCGGCGGCGGCGGCCAGCGCGCCGGCCACGCCCACGCCGCCGCCCACCATGGCGGCCTTGGCGGGCTCGCCGTTGTAGGCCTGGCCCCAGCCGGGCACCAGCAGCGAGCGAACGAGTGCGCCGCCCTTGCTCCTGAGCACCACCGCGCTCGCCGAGAGCGCCACCAGCTCGTCCCGCGGCAGCGCCGCGCTCGCCGCGCTGCCGTCCACCAGCGCCGCGCTCTCCACGTCGAGGGCGCGGACGTTCACCACGAAGGCGTCGCCCGCGTCGGCCACGGTGCCCACCACGAGCGCGCGCGCGCCCGCGAGCTTGCCCACGGCGGCGGCCTGGCCGTCGTCGAGCGCGCCGCTTTGGCCGAGCGCCTGCTCGTCGAGGATCGCGCCGAGCGCGGCCCGCTCCACCATGGGCAGCCGGTGATCGCGGGCCAGCGCGGTCAAGAGCGCCTCGCTCACCACCAGGCCGAGCGCGCGCGCCTCGGCGTCTGCGCCCAGGCTGGCGAAGGGGGCGACGGCGAAGCGCTGATCGCGGTGGTCGCCGGGCAGGCGCTTGAGCGCCAGCGCCAGGTGGTCGCCGAGCACGCGCAAGCGTGCGTCGAGGCCGCGGGCGGCCTCCGGGGCCGCGGCCGCGACGGACGGCTGTGGCGCCGCGGTGGGCGCCGGTTGCGCGGCCATCAGGAGCGCCACGAGCAGCACGCCCACCGGTGTAGCACCAGTGCCGCCCGGTTTGCGCTTGACGTGACCGCGGTCGCGCGGCGAGCCTGAAGCGCGACGCCACGTGGGGCGTCACAGCTCGCTTGCTCGCGGAGGACCCATGCGCACGCTCGTCGCCCTGTCGTTGCTCACGCTCGCGCTCGGCTGCGGCATGAAGGTGGGGAAGCTGCGTACCGGCGCCGACACGGCCTCCAAGAAGGACTGCGCCGCGTGCGAGAAGATGTGCGCCGTGGCCGGCGACGCCGAGGGCAACCCCGACGCCGTGACGGCGTGCAAGGCGGACTGCAAGAAGACGTGCAGCGGGTGAGGGCGCGCTACTCGCCCATCTTCTCGGCCACCTTGGCCTCCTTGCCGGCCTCGACCTTGACCGCCGCGGTCTTGGTCACGCCCTGCCAGCGCAGGGTGACCTTGTAGCTCCCCACGGGCAGGGTCACGGGCGGCAGCGGCGGCGTTTGCCCCAAGCTCTCCTTGCCCAAGCTCACGTCGGCGAAGGGCACGGCCTGCACGCGCAAGCTGCCGGTGGGCAGCGCCTCGAAGTCGGCCACGTCGCCGACGATGGGCACCTCGTGGGTTGAGCCCCGTCGGGGGTCGACGGCGGTGACGGCCTTGGTGCGCGCGGGCAAGCGCGCGCTGCCGTTGCCCTTGGCGCTCTTGCCGCCGGGCAGGCGCCACGAGAGCTGTCCTGGCCCCTTGAGCGTCACCGCGCGCGTGGCCTCGGCGCCGCCGGGCCTCTTGGGCGCGTCGCCGGGCTCGACGGCGGGCTCGGGCGCGGGGCGCTCGGGCGGTGGCGCCTCGACGGG
>CAZONM010000286.1:0-8030 GCA_964580865.1 uncultured Myxococcales bacterium
CCCGCTGCTCGACCGCGTCGGCGCCGCGGGGCGCGCCGTGTCGTGCCACGCGCACAACGAGCGCGAGCGCGTGGACGCGGTGCTCGCGGCACTGGAGCGCGGCGAGCACGTCGCGCTCATCACCGACGCGGGCGCGCCGGCGCTCTCGGACCCTGGCGGGCGCATCGTCGAGGCTGTGGCGGCGCGCGGCCTGCGCGTGGAGGTGCTGCCTGGCCCCTCGGCGCTGGTAGCGGCGCTCATGGGCGCCGGCCTCGACACCGCGCGCTTCGCCTTCCTCGGGTTCTTGCCTCGGCGCGGCCGCGCGCGGCGCGCCCTCTTGGCCGACGTGGTGCGGGCCGGCTTCGCGGCCGTGATCTACGAGGCGCCCGCTCGCGTCGCCGAGACGCTCGACGATCTGCACGAGGCCATGGGCGCGCGTCGCGTGGTGGTGGCGCGCGAGCTCACCAAGCTGCACGAGACCTTCCACCGCGGCGTGCTCGGCGGCCCGCTGGCGCCGCCCCTGGTGGACAAGGGCGAGGTGGTCATCGTCGTCGAGGCAGCCGAGGCACAAGCGGCGGTGGCCGAGGTCGACGTGGGGGCGCTGCTGAACGACACCACGCTGGCGCCCAAGGAGCGCGCGCGTCGCATCGCCGCGGCCTCGGGAATGACGGTGCGCGAGGCGTACGCGCTGGTCACCGGACGGGGCAGCTCCGACGACGCCGACACAGGGTGAGCTGCTCGGACGACGCCGGCCGCGGCCCCGCGTGCATCAGAACGTGATGCCGGCGTGCACCATGACGCCGAGGAACATGGCCTCTTGTACCTTGAGGCGCCGACCGGCCGTGTCGATGGCCGGGTTGAAGAACGGGTTGCGCTCGTTGGGGTTGTCGAGGTTGACCTGGTCGTTCGAGTCGCCGCCGACGCCCTCGAGGTCTTGCCCGAAGTCCTCGATGGTCACGAGGTGGGCGCTGTCTTGGGCGATGGTGCCGTTGACCTCGAAGAACAGGTACTCGATGGCCTTGAAGAAGATGCCGGCCTTGAGGCCGCTGCGCACGTGCTGATCCGTGTAGGTCTGCTCGCGCAGCACGTCGGAGACCTCGGTGTAGTCGCGACCCTCCGCCAGGTAGGTGGCGAAGGCCGCCACGTCGATGGCGAAGCGCTGCTGCAGCTTCTTGTCCTCGTACGGCACGATCTCGGTGCCGATGGTGAAGGTGCCGGTCTGGCGCGGGAAGTAGCCGTCGAGCGACGCGTTGCCCGACGCGGGCAGGCCAAAGCCGTAGTCGACGGCGAAGTAGGGGTCCAAGACCAGGAAGCGCTTCGACATCGCGATCTGAAAGTGGAAGCGGTGGGCGCCGTCGGCCACGGGACCGGGGTTCTGCGGGTCCTCGATCTCGTCGGTGGTGGGGTTCATGAACTGGAGGAACGGCGCCGTGTAGTCGGCCTGCAGCATGATGGTCGGCATGGTGTCGTCGCGCTCGTTGTAGGGGAACGCGAAGCGCGCGCCGAACGTGGGGTTGTCGAAGCCCTGGCGGTACCCGACGAAGCCGCCGGCGGCGGCGTGGTCGAAGGACCACGCGTTGTACGTGTTGGCCGGGAAGCCGTAGGCGCCGTTGTTGATCTCGGGCGCCGTGTTGCCTGTTCCCCGCGTCTCCGGCCAGCCGTCGACCCCGGGCGGCGTGGTGGGCGTGGAGCCGTCGTCGCACAGGCCGTCGTCGCCCACGCGGCCGCCGTTGAGGCACGCCTGATCGCGCCGCAGCGTCGACTTGCTGTCGTCGACCCCGTCGGCGTAGCGCCAGGTCTGTTGGTGCCAGATGATGATGGGCCACTCCGCGAACACCGACAGGTCGCGGAACACGCCGACCTCGAGGCGCGGCTTGATGCGGAACTTGACGTGCTCGAAGCTCATCTCGCGCACGTCGGCGGTGCGGGGTGTGCCCGTGGCGTCGTTCTCGGGCGGCTGCGTGTTCTCGCGGGTCAACAGCCCCGAGTGGCGCGTGATGTCGAACTTGACCTCGAGGTAGGCGTCGAACGGGTCCGTCTCGTCGACGGCGTCGGCCACGTCGGTGATTTGAGCGGCGATCGCCGGCGCGGCGAGCACGCAGGGCAGGGCGGCGAGCGCGGTCCGGGCGAAGAGGGGCAGCCGGGGCATGTGGACCTCGTCGGGCGACGTTAGGGAGGGGGCGGCCCGACGGTCAAGTTTCCTCGAGGCCGAGCCGGCGGGAGTGGCCCGCGCATCGTGGGCCGGGACGGTGCGTCAGCCGTCCTTCGCGGGCGGCTCCTCGGGGAGCTTGCTCTCCTCGCGCAGGCCGAGCTCCTTCATCTTGATCTGCAGGCTCTTCCTCGAGATCTTGAGCTTGCGCGCCGCGTGCGTGACGTTGCCCTGCGTGTCGTCGAGCGCGCGCTGGATGAGGTCCTTCTCGAGCTCGGCCATGCGCTGCTTGACGATGTCCTTCATGGACCCTTCGCCCGCGGGCTCGGCGGCGCTCACCGCCGACGAGCGCGGCGCCAGCCCGCCGATCTTGGCTTGCAGGTCGGGCGGCAGATCGGCCGCGTCGATGACCGACTTGTCGGCGAACAAGAGCGTGCGCTCGACGATGTTCTCGAGCTCGCGGATGTTGCCCGGCCACGGGTAGCTCTGCAGCACCGCGACGGCCTCGGGCGTGAAGCGCTCGACCGAACGATTGAGCCGGCGGTTGAGCTTCTTGATGAACGCCTCCACCAACACCGGCACGTCCTCGGTGCGCTCGCGCAGCGGCGGCAGCTCGACGGGCACTACGTTGAGGCGCCAGAACAGGTCCTCGCGGAACTGCCCCTGCTCGATGGCCTTGCGCAGGTCGCGGTTGGTGGCGGCGATGAGGCGCACGTCCACCTGCAGCGTCTTGATGCCGCCCACGCGCTCGAAGGTGCTCTCTTGCAACACGCGCAGCAGCTTCACCTGCATGTCGATGGGCAGCTCGCCGATCTCGTCGAGGAACAGCGTGCCGCCGTGGGCCAGCTCGAAGCGCCCGGGCTTCGACGACACCGCGCCGGTGAAGGCGCCTTTCTCGTGCCCGAACAGCTCGGCCTCGATGAGCGTGGGCGGGATGGCGGCCGCGTTGATGCGGATGAACGGCTTGTCGTGGCGCGAGCTCTTGTTGTGCAGCGCCAGCGCCACCAGCTCCTTACCGGTGCCGCTCTCGCCGGTGATGAGCACGGTCGAGGGCGAGTCGGCCACCTTGGCGATGATCTCGTCGACGCGGCGCATGCGCTCGGAGGCGCCCACCAGCGTGCGCTCGTCGTCGCCGCGGGGCTCCTCCACGTCGCGCGCGCGGTGCTCGAGCGCCTTCTTGACCACCGAGAACAGCTCGTCGCGCTCGTAGGGTTTGGTGATGAAGTCGAACGCGCCCTGTTTGAGCGCCTGCACCGCCAGGTCGACGGTGCCGTGGGCGGTCAACACCACCACGGGCAGGTCGCGAAAGCGCTTGTTGATGCGCTGCAACAGCGCCATGCCGTCCATGCCGGGCATGCGCAGATCGGTGATCACGAGGTGAAAGGGCTCGCCCGTGTCGGGCGACTCGCTGGCCTCGAGCACCTCCATGGCCTCGTCGCCGCTCTTGACGCTGACGACGTCGTAGCCCTCCTTGCGCAGCGAGGAGGCGAGCACCTTGCGCAAAGAGGCTTCGTCGTCGGCGATCAGGACTCGCTGGCTCATGACTCGTACTCTCGAGACGGGGACCGCTGGAAGTGGCGCATCGGGTCTTCGGCTCTATAGCGCAACGCGCGGGCGGCGGCCCTCGCGTTCATGGGGCGTCACGCGGCTCGTCCTTCTTCTTCTGTGGCAGCGCCGGCAGACGCACCACGAACGTGGCGCCCTGGCCCTCGACCGAGCGCACCTCGATGGTGCCGCCGTGGTGCTGCACGATCCGCTGGCACAGCGCCAGGCCCAGGCCCGTGCCGCGGGCCTTGGTGGTGAAGAACGGGATGAAGATCTGCTCGACGAGGCGGCTCGGGATGCCGGGGCCCTCGTCGCGCAGGCGCACCTCCACGAACATCTTCGGCCCCTTGAGCGACCACAGGGCGACGTCGGTGAGGTCGGCGCTGGTGCGCGTGGTGATGGTGAGCTTGCCCTTCCTTCCCATGGCGTCGGCGGCGTTGAGGATGAGGTTGATCATCACCTGCTGCAAACGCTCGGCGTCGCCGCTGACGTCGGGGAGGTCGGGCTGCAGCTCCACGACCATCTCGACGTTTGCCAGGTCGTGCTGCATGAGCTGCGCCGTGCGGCGCACGGCGTCGTTCAGGTTCATGGGGACGAACGTGCCGCGGAACGGGCGCGCGTAGTCGAGGAACTCGGTGACCACCACGTTGAGGCGGTTCACCTCGTCGATGATGATCTGCATCAGCTCGCCGTCGTCGCCGCCGATGCGCTTGGGGTCGAGCTCCTGCGCGGCGCCCTTGATGGCCGCCAGCGGGTTTCTGATCTCGTGTGCCAGGCCCGCCGACATCTCGCCCAGCGCCGCCAGCCGATCGCGCTCGCGCAGCACGCCGAACAAGCGCGAGTTCTCGATGGTGATGGCGAGCTGGTCGGCCACCTCGAGGAGCGCGGCGATCTCGTCGGAGGCATAGGCGTCGGCCAGTCGCTCGTCGCGCAGACACAACAGGCCGGCGACGCCGCCCTGCGCGCGCAACGGCACCACCAGGTCGGCGAACAGCGCGTCGAGGCCGCGCACCAACGCCTCGTCCTGCGTGGTGGGCGCCGGTCGCGGCTGTTCGCCGGTGAGCGCCTCCTTGGCCTTCTCCGGCTCCACCAGGCGGCGCGCGATGGCCTCGCGCAACACCGGCGTCTGGCTCTTCAGCAGGTGCGCGAACAGCGCCGGGTGGGTCTTGGCGTCGAGGAGCTTGGCCGGCGGTGGGCCGCGGTGCCCCTGCAGCACGAAGCTCATGCCGTCGCGCTCGAGCAGCCACACGCTCGCGTGCGTAGCCCGCTTGGCGTCGTAGATCTCGTCGAGCACGGTGTTGAGCGCCGCGGGCAGCTCGATGACCGTTTGGAGATCGCGCACCAACCGTCGCAGGCCGCGCGCGAACGTGAGCTGCTCGCGAAAGAAGATGCGCGCCGCCGCCTCCTCGAGCGCGGCCTTGGCCGGCTCGAACAAGATGAGGATGAGCGAGCTCGCCACCATGGTGGTCGAGAGGAACAGCCCGCGCCGATCGCCGATGGCGACGTTGAGCGCCCCGTACACGAGGGCCAACAACAGCGCCAAGGTGCCGAACACCAGCGCCTTGCCGAGGAGCTCGTGCAGGTCGAGCAGGCGGCTCTTCAAGAGCGCCTGCGAGATGAAATAGAGGTACACGGCGACGACGATGCCGCCCACGGCGGGCGCGCCGATGCCCACGGCCGACAGCACGTCGAGCTGGCTCGCGAGCAGGGCCACCAAGCCGCCGATGCCGAGGTAACGCAGGCGCGTGCGCTCGGCTTGGCTGTCGACGCGCGCGGCCCGCGCCAACACCGCGCGCACGCGCAGCGCGAGCGTCACCACCACGAGCGCGACCGCGGGGCCCGCGAGCCACGGCTCGCGCACCCAAGGCGTCAGACCGATGAGCACCACCAGCCCACCCACGGTGAACGGCACGCGGCGTCGTCGCCGCGCCACGCCCGAGATCTCGCCGAGGATGGTGTCGAAGAAGATGCTGGCGGTGACGACGATGAAACCGCCGGCGACCATGCGCGCCGACAACAGCACCAGCCGATCGCCCGCGATGGCCGAGCCGAGCACGCCCGTGTAGTAGGCGGCCACGCTGGCCGCCATGGCCGCGAAGCGCACGGTCAACGGGCGGCGCGTGCGCAACAGCAACGCGATGGTGGTCGCGACCGCCACGATGACGGCGACGAGCGCCGACTGTGAAGCGAGGGTGTCGAGCACGGCCGGCCGAGGAATGGCACGCCGCGGCGCGGGAGGGTAGGATGGCCGAGGAGGCTGCCGAGCTCGGTGGGATAGACGCGCCGGTTTGGCTACATCGAGTGAGCAGATGATTGTCGCTTTGCGGCCGGTTGCGCACCCATGACGGCGATGCTGGCCCTGCTGGCCCGGTCGCCTGGCCGTCCGCCTCCCCGCGGCCTCGACGCGCGCGTCTTGGTGCTGAACCGCATCTTCCAACCGGTGGCGGTGACGCGCGCGCAGCGCGCCTTCGGGCTGTTGTTCTCGGGCGCCGCCCGCGCCCTCGACGAGCAGTTCCGGACGTTCGACTTCGACACGTGGGCCGAGCTGTCGGCCGAGCTTGGCACCGGCGGCGACCTCGACGTCATCCACACGCCGCGCATGGTGCTGAAGGTGCCGCGCGTCATCGTGCTACAGGCCTACGACCGCATGCCGCGCACCCACGTGCGCTTCTCGCGCCAGAACATCTACTTGCGCGACGGGTTCACCTGCCAGTACTGCGGCAAGGTGCTGCCGCGCAGCCAGCTCAACCTCGACCACGTGGTGCCGCGCTCGCGCGGCGGCCGAACGAGCTGGGAGAACGTGGTGTGCTCGTGCGTGCGCTGCAACCTCGTGAAGGGCGGTCGCTCGCCGGAGCAGGCGGGCATGAATTTGCGCAAGCAGCCCGTGAAGCCGTCGTGGTCGTCGCTGACCCCGACGTTCGCGCGGGTGCCGTACAAGGAGTGGCTGCCGTTCCTCGACCCGGTGACGGCGTCGTACTGGAACACCGAGCTGGTCGACGACGACGAGGACTGAGCGCGCCCGGGCGATCCGGTGCGCGAGCGGCTTTGGTGATCGGCGCCGCCGCTCGTCATACACTCCGGGGCATGGCTGGCGTGGGCGCAACACCGCAGATCGTCGCGGTCGGTGGCGGCAAGGGCGGGGTGGGCAAGACCCTGCTCGCCACCAACGTCGCCCTCGCGCTGGCCGACCGCGGTCAGCGCGTGCTGCTGGTCGACGCCGACCTGGGCTCGGCCAACGCGCACACGGTGCTCGGCCTGCCGGCGCCGGCGGCGACGCTCTCGGACTTCCTGGAGCGCAAGGCTGACCTCGCGACGCTGGCGGTCTCCACGCCCTACGCCAACCTGCGCTTCGTCTCCGGCGCGCTCGACGATGTCGGCGCCGCCAATCCGCAGCACCAGTCGAAGATGCGCCTGTTGCGCAAGCTCTCGGGGTTCGACACCGACTTCCTGGTGCTCGATCTCGGCGCCGGCACCGGCTTCAATACCCTCGACTTCTTCCTGATCGCGTCCTGCGGCATTCTCGTGGTGCTGCCGGAGCCCACCAGCGTGGAGAACGCCTACCGCTTCCTCAAGGCCGCTTTCTTCCGACGCCTCGCGGTCGTCGAGAAGGCGTTCGGCATCAAGGACCTCGTCGACGAGGCGCGCGCGCAGAAGAACCGCCTCAACATCCGCACGCCCGCCGATCTGTTGCGCGCCGTCGCCGAGCGCGACCCCGACGTGGGAGCGCAGGTGCAGGCGCAGATGGCGCGCTTCCGCCCGCGCCTGGTGCTGAACCAATCGCGCACCGACGACGGCGTCGACGACGTGCAGATCGCCAACGACATGGCGAGCGCATGTCGGCGCTTCTTGGGCATCAACCTCGAGGTGCTGGGCACCTTGCCCGAGGATGACGCCGTGCGGCGCGCGGTGCGCATGCGACAGCCGCTGCGCGTGGCGGCGCCCGACAGCCGGGTCAAGCGCGCCGTCGACGAGCTCGCCGAGCACTTGTTGCGCCTCGAGGCGGTCGAGGAGCAAGCGGCGTGACGGCCACCGAGACCCAAGGGACCGCGCCCGCCGCCGACTCGGTCGAGCGGCGCATCGCCGATGGTCCGCGCGGCGGCGCCAAGACGTGGTTCGACGTGCTCGAGGTGGCGCGCGACGCGTCGCCCGCGGACCTCACGAAGGCCTACGAGCGCGCGCTGGCGCTGGTGGAAGGGCGCTCCATCGGCGGTTACCTGATGCTCGACCCCATGGCGGCCGAGAGCGCCCGCGCCGACGTCGAGGCAGCGTACGCCGTGCTCGGCGACCCCGAGCGCCGGCGCGCGTACCAGGAGCGCCTCGCGGCGACGGGTGACGCGCCCGTGGCGGCCCCGGCGCC
>CAZONM010000287.1:0-8011 GCA_964580865.1 uncultured Myxococcales bacterium
AGCCTGCGAGCCCCCCGCCGCCCGTGCCCGTGGCGCCGGCGGCGGTGGCGCTCGACGGCCTGCCGGACCTGCCGAGCGCGGCGCCGACGTCGGCCTTCGAGCAGGTGCCCACCGACGTCGACCTGCTCCGCTCCGTCGACGACGCGCCCAGGGTCGACGACCTGCGCAAGCCCGACGGCTTCGAGCGCCGGCCACTGGTCGACGTCGCCGGGCCTCGCGCCGCGGCGCCCGGGGTCGCGCTGGTGCCTCCTGCGGTCACGATGGTGCCGCTCGGCGACGAGCCGCAGGAGGCCGCCGACGAGCCGCTCGTGGTGTCGGACGAGGACGTGTCGCCGGTGGACGAGGACTCCACCGGCAGCCACGAAGTGCCCACGTCGAACTTGCCGAGCCTCGACGCCGCCGACTTCCACACGGCGGAGCACGCCGTGGTGGCCTCGCGCGGCTCGAGCGCCGGCGACTGGGAGGCCAGGACCGAGCACAGCCTCGACGTCGGCGAGCCCACCGCCGAGGCGTCGGACACGGAGGCCTCGGTGCTGCCGCCGCGCCCGCTGCCCCCGCCTGCGCCCTGGCCCACGGCCGAGGCGCTCTCGCACCGCCCCGTCGGCATCGCGTTCATGGTGGCGCGGCGCACGAGCGCGCCCGTGGGCCTCGAGGTGGTGAGCTGGCCGGCGACCGGCACCAAGCGCGTGGGCGCGCTCGACGAGGCGCGGGCCCAGGGTGGCGACGCGCTCGACCAGGCGATCGCCCAGAGCGCGTGGCTCGCGCGTGACGCGGCCGCGCCCGAGCCCGCGGCCGACGCCGCCCCGTTCTTCGATCCGAACCTCACGGACCCCGGGCACCGCGTGGTGGACGTGGTGGGCGCCGCGGTGGAGGCCGCCGAGCGCGAGCCCGACGAGGGCGAGGTGTTCTCGGAGCGCGAGGGAGCGACGGCCGCGGTCAATCCCGCGCTCGACGAGCGCACCGTGGTTGAAGAAGCGCCGGGCGCGCCGGCGCCGCCGGTGGATGACGGGGCCACCGTCGCGAGCGACGACACGCACGAGAACATCCGCACGTCGACGCCGCTCTTGCCCGACGACGAGCTCGAGACCGACCGCGCGCTGCAGCGGCCGCCCACTGAGGCTTCGTCGACCACGCGCAACCGGCTCGGCGTGCTGCAGCGCTTCCTCGGCAAGCGCTGACGCGCGGTGCGATCAAGCCTCGAGCTGCACCTTGGTGAAGTCGGCCACCTCGACGAGCTGCTCCTCGAGGCGCGCCAGCAGGCCGAGGCGCGCGTCGCGCACGGCCGGGTCGTCGGCCATCACCAGCACCTTGTCGAAGAAGCGATCCACCGACGGCCGCAGGCGCGCCAGCTCGGCCGCGCCGCGGGCGCGCAGCTCGGCGAGATCGACGCCCGCCGGTGCGCCGCGCGCCTCGACGCCCTCGAGCGCGTCGTAGAGCGCGCGCTCGGCGTCGTCGATCAGGCGCGAGGGATCGAGCGCGATCGGCGCGATGCCCTTCTGGCGCGCCTGCGCGAGAATGTTGCCCACGCGCTTGAAGGTGGCCGCCAAGCTGACGAAGGCCGCGCCCTGCTCGGCGCGCAGGCGCGCCAGCGCCGTGACCCGGGCATCGACGTCGGGCAGGTCGTCGACGCCGCCGCGCGCCGCCATGGCCGCGTCGACGATGTCCTCGGCGCCGGGCAGCCCTTGTGCCGCCGCGCGCTCCACCAAGACGCCGCGCACGCGCCCGCGCAGGAACTCGACCGTGGACTTGATGAGCGCCACCGGGTCGACACCATCGAGTTTCTTCTGCGTGCGATACGCCGACACCGCGAACGTCACCGCGTCTTCGAGGGAGAAGCGCAGCCGGTGCGCGATCACGATCTGCGCGCAGCCGATGGCCGCGCGACGCAGCGCGAACGGATCGGCCGAGCCCGTGGGCGCCTTGCCGATCCCGAGGATGCCCACGATGGTGTCGAGGCGGTCGGCGATACCGACAATGGCGCCCTCGATGCCCGCGGGGACGGCCGCGCCCGCGTGGCGCGGGGCGTAGTGCTCCTCGATGCCCACGGCCACCACCTCGGGCTCCCCGTCGTGGCGCGCGTAGGTCCGGCCCATGATGCCCTGCAGCTCGGGGAATTCGTTGACCACGCCGGTGACGAGGTCGCACTTGCACAGCGCGGCGGTGCGGAACACGCCCACGAGCGTGGGCTGCGGCAGCCCCAGGCGCATGCCCAGGTGCGTCGACAGCGCCTGGAGGCGTTCGGACTTCTCGGCCAGGGTGCCGAGCTCGCGCTGGAACACCACCTCCTTCAAGCGCGGCGCGCGCGCCGCCAGCGGGTGCTCACGATCGGTGCGGAAGTAGAAGGCGCCGTCCTCGAAGCGCGCGCGCAGCACGCGCGCGTTGCCCGCGGCGAGCGCGTCTCTCTGCGGGCTGTCGCTGCCCGCCACCACCACGAACGCCGGGCGCAGGTGACCCGCGCCGTCGACGACGCCGAAGTACTTCTGGTGCTCGCGCATCTCCGAGACCAGGAGCTCCTTGGGCATCTCCAGGAAACGTTCCTCGAACCGGCCGAGCACCGGGAACGGCTTCTCCACGAGGTTCTTCACGATCTCGAGGAGCGCCTCGTCGTGCAGGAGCGCGCCGCCCGCCTGCTTGGCGAGCGCGCCCGCCTGCTCAAGGATCATCTGCTTGCGCTCGGTGCGGTCGAGCACCACGTGGCCGCGCTCGAGCACGGCGCGATACTGGCTCACGCTGGTGACCTTCACCTCGGCGGGCGCGTGGTAGCGGTGGCCGCGGGTGGTGTCACCGCTGACGACGTCGGCGAAGCGCACCGTGAGGGCGCGACCGCCGAACAGCGCGAGCAGCCACTGCACGGGCCGCGCGAACACGGCCTTGTGGGTGACGCGCGCGTCGCCCCACGACATGGTCTTCTTGAACGGGATCTTGGGCAGCACGGCCTCGAGCAGCGGGCCGAGCACGTCGGCGGCCGGGCGACCGACCTCGCGCCGCTTGGCGGCGATGACCGTGCCCTTCTTGCCTGGCACCTCGTACAGGTCGCCGGCCACCAGGCTGTTCTTCTTGAGGAACCCCTCGCCCGCGGCCGTGAGCGCGCGCGTACCATCGGCGCCCACGCTCCACGCCACGCTGGCGGGCGGGCCCTGCAGCTCCTCTTCGAGGTCGGCCTGGCGCGCCGCCACGTCGTCGACCATGACCACGAGCCGGCGCGGCGTGCCCTCGGCGAGCACGCGGCCGTGCGGCAGGCGCGCGGCGGTCAGCGCCTGGTCGATGGCGCTCTCGAGGTAAGCGAGCGCGGGATCGATGAAGCCGGCCGGCAGCTCCTCGCAGCCGATCTCGAACAACAGCTCAGGCATGGGGTCCCTCGACGAACAGCGCGCGATCGGCGCCCGTCAACATGGGGAAGCCGCGCGCGGCGCGCGACGCCAGGTAGCTCTCAGCGCAGCCGCGCGCGAGGTCGCGGATGCGCCCGATGTAGGCCGCGCGCTCGGTCTGGCTCACGACGCCGCGCGCTTGCAGCACGTTGAACCAGTGGGAGCACTTGAGCGTGTGCTCGTACGCCGGCAACACCAGTGGGCCCGGATCGGTCATCTCGAGGAGGCGCTTGGCTTCGGCCTCGAGCTGGCCGAACTGCTGCAAGAGCACGGCGGTGTCGGCGGCCTTGAAGTTGTAGTGGGACCACTCCAGCTCGTCCTGCTTGTGCACGTCGCCGTAGCTGATCTTTTGGCCGCTCGGCAGCTCGGCCCACACGAGGTCGTAGACGTTCTCGACGTTCTGCAGGTACATCGCCAGGCGCTCGAGCCCGTAGGTGAGCTCCACCGACACGCGCGGGAGGTCGAGGCCGCCGCACTGTTGGAAGTACGTGAACTGCGTGACCTCCATGCCCTGCGCCCACACCTCCCAGCCGAGGCCGGCGGCGCCGAGCGCCGGGTGCTCCCAGTCGTCCTCGACGAAGCGCACGTCGAAGGCGACAGGATCGATGCCGAGCTCGCGGAGGCTATCCAGATATTGTTCCTGGATGTCCTTGGGGCTCGGCTTCAGGATCACCTGGAACTGGTAGTAGTGCTGCAGGCGGTTCGGGTTCTCGCCGTAGCGCCCGTCGGCCGGGCGCGACGACGGCTCGACGTAGGCCACGTTCCACGGCTCCGGGCCGAGCACGCGCAGGAAGGTGTGCTTGTTGAGCGTGCCGGCCCCCACCTCGGTGCGCGTGGGCTGCACGATGAGGCAGCCTTTGTTGGCCCAGAAGCGCTGCAGGCGCAGGATGACCTCTTGAAACGTCGTGGCGGGCGGCGCCGCGGTCGACGACGAGAAGCGCGTGGGCGGTGGCGCGGCGCGGGCCGCGCGCCGAGGCTCGGCCGTGCGGCCGAGCGCCTTCTTGGCAGCGGGCCCCTGCGCCTTCTTGCCGGAGGGCGCCTTCGCTTTCTTCGCGGTCGGCTTCGTCGCCTTCGTGGCGGCGGACTTCTTCTTGGCCGGCATCTCTGCTCCCGTCGGTGGTCGGGCACGGGCACGTCGTGGGTTAGCGCTTGGCGGCGATGACCTCGATCTCGATCATGACGTCCCTCGGCAAGCGCGCCGCCTGCACGGTGGAGCGCGCGGGCGGCTCCTTGGTGAAGCGCTTGGCGTACAGCTCGTTCATCTTGGCGAAGTCGCTCATGTCAGCCAGCCAACAGGTGGTCTTGACGACGTCGTCGAAGGTGCAGCCGGCGGCGCCGAGGAGCCCGGCGATGTTGTCGAGGACGCGCTCGGTCTGCACCTCGATGTCGCCCTCGACGAGCTGGTTGGTCTTCGGGTCGAGCGGGATTTGCCCGGAGCAGAACACCAGCTCCTTGGGCGCCACCGCGATGGCCTGCGAGTAGGGGCCGATGGCCTTCGGGGCCTTATCCGTCGAGATCACGCGTCGCATGCAGAGGTCTCCTGGTCGATGACAGGGTGCCGGTGTTGGCCCATGCGGGGCGCGCTGTCCAGGGTTGACCCGCGCCCGGGCGGCGCCGTCAGCCCGACAGGGAGCGCAACAGGATGGACTCGGCCAGGTCGTCCACCTGGGGCGAGCCCGCGAACGGCCCGCACACCTGGGCCAGGGTGGCGGGCTTCATCAGGCGGTCGTCGAAGCGGCCGTTGCTGCGCGACCGCACCCAGGCGGCGAGCGCCAGCACGCCCGCCCGGCCGCCCACCGCCGGCACACCGCTGCCCTCGAACTGGGTCTCGCGCTCGCGCGCCGCGAACACGCCGCCGGCTTGGTCCACCACGTCGACGAAGGCGAGCCGGTTGCGCACGCCAAGGACGATGGCGGCCACGTCGCCCCACAGGAGCGAGGCCTGCGCGCCGTCCTTGCGGATGCCCGCCACGCCGTCGTCGGTCACCTGCAGCGCGCGCGCCACGAAGCGCCGCTCGTCGCTCAGGAGGTCGCCCTGGTGGAACACCGCGGACGGCAGCCCCTCGGCGCCGAGGCGCGCGGCCAGGGCCTGGGCGTCGGCGGCGGTGGCGCGCGAGCAGACGGCGCGCGGCGGGTCCACGAGCGCGTGCTGCCGAGCCTGGTAGGGCGCGAGCGCCAGCACGCGCGCCAAGCGCGAGGCGCGGTCGTCGGCGCCGAGGTCGCTGTGGATGACGGCGATGATGTACCCCTGCATGCCGCGCGCTCCGGTCAGCCGTCTTGGCTGCGGGCGCGCTCGACGCCGTGCACGCCCTTGACCGCCTCGAGCGCCTTGACGATGCGCCGAAGCTGCTCGATGTCGGCGATGCTGCACTTGAAGGTGTTGACCGCCTGACCGTCGGCCAGCGCCTTGCAGTTGGCCTCGCTGATGTTGATGGCGTTCTTCGAGAACACGCCCGACAGGTCGGCCAGCATGCCCTCGCGGTCGTCGGTGACCACGCGCAGCGAGATGGAGCGCGAGAAGGAGCTCGAGCTGTCCCAGGACACGTGGATGCGCCGCTCGGGATCGAGCTCGAGCACCTTGGTGCAGTCCTTGCGGTGCACGGTGAGGCCGCGCCCACGGGTGACGAAGCCCACGATGGGATCGCCCTTCACCGGCGAGCAGCAGCGCGCGTAGTGCACGAGCATGTCCTCGATGCCCTCGATCTTCACGCCGCTGACGTTCCGGCGCGCGACGCGATCGATGAGCTCGGACAGGCGGCTCCGCTTGGGCGCCGGCTCTGGCGGGCGCGTGCGCACCTCGTCGGGCAGCGCGCGCTCGATGATGAGCGACGGGGCGAGCTTGCCGTAGCCCACGGCGATGAGCAGCTCGTCGAGCGTGCGGTACTTCTCGGTGGAGAACTTCTCCAGGAGCTCGTCTTTCAGGTACCGGCCGGGGCTCTCGCCGTAGCGCTTGAACTCCTTCTCGACCAGCTCCTTGCCGATGGCGCTGGCGCGATCGCGCTCGGCGGTGCGCAGGTACGCGCGGATCTTGGTCTTGGCGCGCGACGTGCGCGAAAACTCGAGCCAGTCCTTGTTGGGGCGCTGCGCCTTGTTGGTGATGATCTCGCAGGTGTCGCCGTTGCGCAGCGTGTAGCGCAGCGGCACGATGCGGCCGTTCACCTTGGCGCCGGCGCAGCGCATGCCGACGTCGGAGTGGATGGCAAAGGCGAAGTCCACCGGCGAGCTGCCACGCGGCAGCTCGATGACGTGCCCTTGCGGGGTGAAGATGAAGACCTCGTCGGAGAACAGGTCGAACTTGACGCTGTCGAGGAACTCCGAGGGGTCCTTCAGATCGCGCTGCCAGTCCATCAGCTGGCGCAACCACTGGAAGCCGCCGCGCTCGCCCTCTTTCGCGTCGACGGAGCCGTGCTCCTTGTACACCCAGTGCGCGGCGATGCCCTCTTCGGCCACCTCGTGCATGTCGCGCGTGCGGATCTGGATCTCGATGCGCTCGGCCTTGGGACCGATGACCGTGGTGTGCAGCGACTTGTAGCCGTTGGGCTTGGGCATCGCGATGTAGTCCTTGAAGCGCCCGGGGATGGGGCGCCAAAGACCGTGGATGTGCCCGAGGGTCTCGTAGCATTGACCGACGTTGTCGACGATGACGCGGAAGGCGATGAGGTCGTACACCTCCTCGAACGGCATGTTCTTCGTGGCCATCTTCTTGTGGATGGACCACAGGTGCTTGGGGCGCCCCGTGACGTCGCAGCCCTGCACGCCGGCCTTCTTCAGCACGTCGGCGATCTCGTGCGTGACGTCGTCGATGAACTTCTCGCGGTCCTTGCGCGTCTTGCCGAGCTTGTCGGCCAGCTCCTCGTACTCGCGCGGGTTGGTGTAGCGAAACGCCAGGTCCTCGAGCTCGATCTTGAGCCAGCTGATGCCCAAGCGGTTGGCCAGCGGCGCGTAGATGTCCATGGTCTCGCGCGCGATGGCCTCCTGCTTCTCGGGCTTCATGTGCTCGAGCGTGCGCATGTTGTGCAGGCGGTCCGCGAGCTTGACCAGGAGCACGCGAATGTCGCGGCTCATGGCCACGAGCATCTTGCGGAAGTTCTCGGCGAGCTTCTCCTCGGCGGTGTTGAACTTTACCTGGCCGAGCTTGGTGACGCCGTCGACGATGGAGGCCACGTCCTTGCCGAACAGCTCCTCCACCTCCTCGATGGTGGCGAGCGTGTCTTCGACGGTGTCGTGGAGGAGGCCGGCCACCACGCTGGCCTCGTCGAGCTTGAGGTGCGCGAGGATGTTGGCGACGGCGAGCGGGTGCACCAGGTAGGGCTCGCCGGTCTTGCGCACCTGACCGGCGTGGACCTTGGCGCTGTAGACGTACGCCTTCTTGATGACGTCGAGGTCCGCCTTGGGGTGGTAGGCGAGCACCGCGTCGAGGATGTCGTTCAGCCGGATGGCCTGGGGAGCGTTCATCGGAGCCTTGAAAAGTGTAGCGCCCACCCCGGGCAGGTGCGTAGTGGATTACGCACTTTCGGCGGATCCGCGCAACCAGGCGTTCTCTTTACTCTCCCTCTCCCTCGCCCTCGCCTTCGCCCTCTCCTTCGCCCTCGCCTTCGCCCTCGCCTTCGCCCTCGCCCTCGCCCTCGCCCTCGCCCTCGCCCT
>CAZONM010000288.1:0-7965 GCA_964580865.1 uncultured Myxococcales bacterium
GTGGCACCGCCCGACGCCTGCGTCGCGCGCGTCGACGTGCGCCCGCCGTGCGCCCCGGCCATCGACGACGCCGGCCTCGATGACGACGACGCGCGCGCCATCGCCGCCGCCGCCGCCGAGCTGCACCGCGGCGCCACCGGAGCGTACCAGCAGCGCATGGCGCGCCTGGGCGCCGGCTTCTCGCAGTGGGGGCCGGGCTTGCGCCTCGTGGTGACCGGCGGCGGACCGCTGACGCTGACCACCACCAGCTTGGGCCTCGAGGCCTGCGAGTGCGACGGCGCCAGCGCGCGCCCCCTGGGCGACGAGCACGTCACCGTGGTGCTGCCGCGCCTGGCGGGGCCCACGGTGCTGTGGTGGCCGGTGCCGCGTTACCTGGGCGCGCTGCATCGGCTCGACGTCACACCCGCGCCGGCCAGCGGCGCGCTCTCGTTCGTGGATCCGTTTCACGCCGAGGACGACGGCGCTGCCGAGCCCAGCAACGCAACACCGTCGGCGTTCTCGGCGCCCGCCGGCTGCGACTGCGCGCCGTGCGGCGCTCTGGAGTAGGCTCGACCCCGATGCCACCCTCCGGCGCCGCCCCCAAGAAGAAAGGCGAACAGCGCATCGGCGACTTCGTCCTCGCCGACGAGCTGCAGTCGAGCGGCAGCGCGCGCGTGTTCCGCGCGCTCTACGCCCCCGAGAAGCGCGATCGCACGCTGCGCATCGCGCCCGGCGAGCACGCCATCCTCAAGGTGCTGCGCGACGTGGCCGCGCGCGACGAGAAGATCTCCCAGCTGTTCACGCGCGAGGCCGAGGTGCTCGCGATGATCGATCACCCGAACATCGTTCGCTTCATCACCCGCGGCGTCACCGGCGGGCGCGTGTGGACGGCGCTCGAGTACGTCGAGGGTGAAGAGCTCGCGACCGTGTTTCGCGTCATGCAGCAAGAGAAGGTGCGCCTGCGCCCCGAGCTGGTGGCGTCCATCGCCGCCGACCTGCTCGCTGGCCTGTCGTCGGCGCAGCAGCTGACCGATCACCGCAGCCGCACGCTGGGCCTCATCCACCGCGACGTCACGCCCAAGAGCGTCATGCTCGACCTCAAGGGGCGCGCCAAGCTCGTCGACTTCGGGGCCGTGCTGTTGTCGCTGCGCGAAGAGCCCACCGTCGAGGTGGTGGGCACGCCCGGCTACCTGGCGCCCGAGCAGGCGAAGAAGGAGCAGCTCACCCAGGGCGTCGACGTGTACCAGGTGGGCCTGGTGATGTTCGAGCTGCTCACGGGCGAGCGCGCCTTTCCCATCGAGAGCGCTACCGACGAGGCGCTGCTGCGCGCGCATGCCAACAACCGCCGCGCGCCCTGGCCCCGCGGGCTCGACGTGCCCATCGAGATCAAGGCGCTGGTCGATCAGGCGCTCGGCACCACGCCCGAGGAGCGCCCCACCGACGCGGCGGCCTTCTACGCGCTGGTGGAGCAGCTGGTGCAAGACCCCGAGGAGTCGCACCGACGCCTGGCGTTGGTGGCGCGTGACCTGGTGCGCACCAACCCCGAGAAGCCCGAGCCCCTCTACGCGTGATCGGCGCGCCAGGCGGCCGACGCCACCAGCAGCCAGGCGGCGATGAGCGCCACGCCCCCGAGCGGCGTCACGGCGCCGAGCGCGCGTGGCGCGCCGAGCGCCATGGCGTAGAGCGTGCCCGAGAACACCGCCACGCCCGCGAGCGCACATACCCCCGCGGCGCGCACCAGCCGCCCCGGGTGCGACCTTGCCCACACGGCGATGGCCACGACGAGCAGCGCGTGCAGCAGGTGGTAGTGGGCGGCCGTCTGCCACCAGGCGAGCCGCGCGGCGCCGTCGTCGGCGGTGGCGAGCCAGCTCTTGAGCCCGTGGGCGCCGAACGCGCCCAGGCCGACCCCGAGGGCGCCGGTGAGCCCGCCGAGGCCGAGCAGCAAACGGTGGTTCATGTGGTGACTCCCCGCACCGGACACTCCGGCGCTCGACGTGAATTCGCGGTGCGCGCTGGCTACACTCGTGCTGGTGGAGCCCTTGATCGCGAGCCCGCTGATGGTCATGTCCGTGGCCTACCTTTGCGTGGGCCTGTTCACCACCACGCTCGCCTGGGTCCACAACGGCGACGACATCGAGATGAACATCCTGCTCGAGGACGAGGGAGATCGGCCCGCCGTGCGCTCGGCGCTGGCCGTGGTGTTCGTCATCGCCTGGCCGCTCCTGTTGGCCGAGCTCATCAAGAAGCGCTGACGCGGCGCGCTTTGCCCAAAGCCGCCGCGCTGCTAGACCACCGGCATGTCCGCAGCCACCGAGCCCGCCGGCGACACCGCCGCCCCCGCCACCGCTGATCACGCCCCCGACGGCCGCCCGGCGCTGGCCGGAGGCGCCCTCGAGGGCGAGGACGTGGGCTCGCTCATGGGCATCATGTACTCCGAGCGCGCGTGGGCGGTGCCCGGGTGGCTCAAGGCCGCGTTCTTCTGGGTGGTGGTGCTGAGCTTCGGCGGCCTGGCCTGGTACTCGGGCGCCAAGCGCGTCGAGTTCCTCCAGCTCATGGTGGCGGGCGCCGTCGAGCCCGAGCCCTGGGGCAACAAGGTGGCGCCGCCCGTGGCGCTGGCGCCCGGTGATGGCGGCGCCCCCGTGGACCTCGCGCAGCTGCGCGGCACCTGGGTGCTGGTGAACTTCTGGGCCACGTGGTGCGCGCCGTGCCGGGACGAGATGCCGTCGCTCGAGATGCTCAACCGGCGCTTCACCAAGGACGGCAAGCCCGTGAAGCTCATCGCCGTCTCCGTCGACGACGACTGGGCCGAGGTCAATCGCTTCTTCGGCGCCACCGCGCCCACGTTCAGCGTGCTGTGGGACAAGGACAAGAAGACCGCGTTCTCGTACGGCTCGCGCAAGTTCCCCGAGACGTTCTTGATCAACCCCGACGGCGTGGTGGTGGCCAAGTTCACGGGGCCGCGCGACTGGTACACGCAGGGCGCCGTGCAGTACTTCGACGAGGTCTTCGCCGGCAAGCGCAAGGCGAGCTGACGCGAGCCCCTTTCGGGATCCGGTGGCGCGCGTTACCACGTCGGTGTGGATGCGGCGCGCGCGGTCTTGTCGAGCCCCTCGGCCTGGGCCCTCCTCGGCGTCGGCTACCTGGCGGGCTCCATCCCGTTCGGCCTCATCCTGGCGCTCCTCGTCGGCAAGAAGGACGTGCGCCAGGCAGGCAGCGGCAACATCGGCGCCACCAACGTGGCGCGCGTGGTGGGCAAGAAGCTCGGCATCGTCACGCTCGTCCTCGACGCCGCCAAGGGCGCGGTGCCGGTGGTGGTGGCGGGGCAGGTGGTGTTCGCTTCGGCGCCCGCCACCGAGCGCCTGTTCGTCGAGGGCGCCGTGGGCCTGTGCGCCCTGGTCGGCCACTGCTTCCCGGTGTGGCTCAAGCTGCGCGGCGGCAAGGGTGTGGCCACCGGGCTCGGCGTGGTGCTCGCGCACCGCCCCGAGGTGGCGGCCGTGGGGCTCGTGGTGTTCGCCGTCGCCTTCGCGGCGTTCCGCTTGGTGAGCGTGGGGTCGCTGGCCGCCGCCGTGGGCGTGGTGATCGCGCTCGTCGCGCTCGGCCCGCGCGACGTGTCGCTGGCGCCGCTCGCCCTGTGCGTCGTCGTCATCGTGGCGCGCCACCACGGCAACCTGCGGCGCATCCTCAAGCGCGCGGAGCTCAAGGTATGACCCACCCCGCCGACGAGCGCGTGCTCGAGCGCTTCCTCGAGAAGCGCCGCGAGAAGCACGAGCGCGGCCAGCAGTATCGGAGCTACCTCACGTGGAGCGGGCGCGCCCTCGAGGTGCCGGTCTCGGTCGTGGTGGGCCTCTTGCTCGGCCGCGTGCTCGAGGGCTACGTGCCGGCGATCGCGCCGTGGGGCACCTGGGGCGGCCTGGGGTTCGGCGTGGCTGCCGCCGTGCGCGCGCTCTATCGCCTGGTCAAGGCCTACCAGCGTGAAGACGCGCAGGCCGAGAGCGCCGCGCGCACCGAGGAGGGCCCATGACCGACCGCCAGGAGCCCGACGGCGCCGACCAGCCCCCGCCTGACGGCCAGCGCGACGACGATCAGCGCGACGACGACGCGGGCGACGACGAGTACCAGCCCGACCCCGACGCCCCGCCCACCGTCGAGGGGCGGGTGCAGCAGGCGCAGGGCGAGCTGAGGAAGCTGCTCACGGCCTCGGTGACGGCGACGGCGCTGCTCGGCGCCGTCATCGTCGTCATCGACGTGCTGCGAGGCGCCGGCTTCGCCACCACCACGGGGTACCTGCTGGGAGCGGCCGTGGCCACGCTCAACCTGTGGCTGCTGTCGGGCGGCTTCTTCGCCCTCATGCGCGGCTACGCCGGCGCCGACGGGGCCGCGAGCTGGCGCGCGCTCCTGGCCTTTGGCGGGTCCTTCGTGGCGCTCTTGCTCCTGTGCTTCTGGGTGGTGCTGGCGCGGCGCGAGTGGAGCATCGGCTTCGCCATCGGCCTCGCCACCCCGGCGTTGGCGGGCATCCTGTACGGGCGCACGCTCGACCGCCGGTAGCGCGCGCCAGCCGACGCCGGGACGGCGCCCCGCCTGCCGCGCCGCTCGTGCCACGCGGCGCCACCGCGGCGCTTTGCCGCCCCAGGTGAGGCCACGGGGCGCAAGAAAGCGGCTTGCGCGTCGGGCACGGAGGCGGCATAGCGACGGCGTCCGACGAAAGCGATCGCGCGGCCGGCACGAGCCGGCCCATCGAGGGTAGGCGCAGATGGATCACCACACGTCGTGGTTCAGCTTTTTGCCCGGCTACGGCAGCACCCTGCACTACGTGCAGGAGCACTTCGGCCACACCGAGATGATCGGCAAGCACGGCATCACCACCGTGCACCACATCTTCGCCGCGCTCCTCGTGCTCATCATCCTCTTCGTCGGCTCCACCCTCGCCAAGCTGCGCATCGCCGACCTGGAGAAGGCCATCGTGCCGCCGTCGCGCATGGGCGTGGTGGCGTTCTTCGAGCTGTTCTTGGAGACGGTGCTCGGCCTGATGGAGCAGATCATCGGGCCCACGTACAAGCGCTACGTGCCGCTCATCGGCACGCTCGGCCTGTTCATCTTCTGCTCGAACCTGCTGGGTCTCATCCCCGGCATGTTGCCGCCCACCGACAACCTCAACACCACGTTCGCGTGCGGCCTCATCGTCTTCGTGTACTTCAACTGGCACGGCCTGCGCGCGCACGGCATCCACCACCTGCTGCACATGGCCAACCCCGTGGGCACGTGGTGGGGCTGGTTCCTCATGCCGCTGTTGCTCCCCGTGGAGCTGATCTCGGTGTGCGTGCGGCCGGTGACGCTCGGCCTGCGTCTCGCCGCCAACATGGTGGGCGACCACGCCGTGCTGCTCGCGTTCGCCGGCATCTTCCCGCTCTTGCTGCCGCTGCCGTTCTACGCGCTCGGCCTGCTCGTCTGCCTCATCCAGACGGCGGTCTTTTGCATCCTCTCGTGCGTGTACATCGCGCTCCACACCGCCGAGGCCGAAGAAGGCCACCACTGATTCCCGACGTGCCTGCTGCGTTGACTCAACAGGACAGGATGACAGGATAGAACCATGACCCGCTTTGCTCGCTTCCTCCTCCCCATCATGACCGTGCTGTTCGCCCTCCCGGCCTTCGCCGAGGACGGCGCCGCCACCAGCGCCAAGGGCCTGCTCGGCATCGGCGCCGGCCTGGCCGTGGGCCTCGCCGCCCTCGGTGGTGGCATGGGTCAGGGCCGCACCGCCGGCAGCGCGCTCGAGGGCATCGCCCGCAACCCGAGCGCGTCGGGCAAGGTGTTCGTGCCCTTCATCCTCGGCCTGGCGCTCATCGAGTCGCTCGTGCTGCTCGCGTTCCTGATCGCCGCGGGCATCCTTGGGCCCATGGGCGGCTGAGACCGGCCGCGCTGGGCTTGCCCAAGCACACCAAGAAAGCGCCGCCCGAGCTCTCGCCCTGGCGGCGCGCCACCGTCGACGTCGCGCTCGGCGCGGTCGATGCGGTGTCGGGCGCCCTCTTGGATGAGGGCGCCCTCGGCCTCGAGACCGAGGACGACGAGACACGCGCGGTCCCCGGCCGCGCGCACGTGCCCACGGGGCGCGCCGCCGTCACCGGGACCTTCTCGCGCGCCCCTGGGCTCGAGGCGCGCGTGGCCAAGCGGTTGGCCGCCGTGGCGCGCTTCGCCGAGGGCGCCGCCGACCTCGAGCTCTCCTGGACCGACCTCTTCCCCGAAGACTGGAACGCGGCCTTCCGCGCCCAGTGGCGCCCGTTCCGCTGCGGTCGGCGTACGTGGGTGTGCCCGTCGTGGGAGCGCGCGCACTTCCGCGCCGAGCGCGTGGGTGACGGGCCCGCGCCGCTCGTGCTCTACCTCGACGCCGGCATGGCGTTCGGCACCGGCATGCACGAGACCACGCAGCTGTGCATCGAGGCGCTCGAGGCGCTCGAGCACGCGCCGCGCGCGCTCCTCGACGTCGGCACCGGCACCGGCATCCTCTCCATCGCCGCGCTCAAGCTCGGGGCCGCGCGCGCTCGCGGCACCGACATCGATCCCGTGGCCGTGCGCGCCGCCCTCGATCACGCCCGCGACAACGAGGTGCGCGGCTTCACCGCCGACGATCGCATGCCGAACGCCCACGGCCCCGTGCACGACGTCGTCATCGCCAACATCCTCGCGGGCACGCTGCTCGAGCTGAAGGACGCGCTCGTGGGCGCGCTCGCGCCCGGCGGCCGCCTGTTCCTGTCGGGCGTGCTCGTCGATCAGGAGCGCGCGGTGCGCGAGGCGTACGTCGCCGCCGGGCTCTCGCACGTGGGCACCGCGAGCAAGAACGACTGGGTGCGCATCGACCTGCTGCGCCCCGCGCCGTCATCGGGGTGACGGGCGCAGGTCCGTGGCTTCATCGCGCCCGCCGGGACTGCCACTCGGTGCCGCTCGTTTGTCGGCGCTACTCCACGGCCTCGGCGCGCGCCGCCACCGCCTGCGGCAGCTTCACGCCGAGCGCGCGCGCGCGCGCGGCGTTGAGCACGATGCGCCCGACCGGCGGCGGCACGCTCGACGGACGATCGCCCGCCAGGATGCGCGCGCCGAGCTCGCCCGCCAGGCGCCCGTGGGCCGTGGGGTCGGGGACCACGGCGAAGAGCGCGCCCTGCAACACGGTGGCGCGGTTCGGCCCCACCACGTGCTTTCCCGCGTCGGCGGCGGTCTTCACGACCAGCGCGCCGCCGCCCGCGGGCACCGACGAGGTCTCCTCGATCCACACCACGTCCGCCGCCTGGACCAG
The DNA here is from genome assembly GCA_964580865.1 of uncultured Myxococcales bacterium. Taxonomy (GTDB): domain Bacteria; phylum Myxococcota; class UBA727; order UBA727; family VGSZ01; genus JACOUT01. The sequence continues at coordinate 7,265 of CAZONM010000288.1, forward strand.
GCGATCGACCGCGGTGGGGAAGGGCTCGCCCGCCTTTGGCAAGAGCGGCTCCATGCCGGCGGCGCGCACGGCGTCGGCGAGGGCGCCGGTGTCGGAGCTGCTGGCGGGGAACACCGCCAACCGGCGGGTCGACGGCACCACCAGGCGCACGAGGCCCAGCACGTCGGCGGCGCTGGCGGCCACGGGGACGCCGACGGTGCGCGCCGCGGGCAAGGTCGCCAGGCGGGGCGTGAGCACGGCCACGGCCCACGCGGTCGCGGGCATGGCCGCGCCAACTAGGCGCTCCGCCAGCGGGCCCACCGCCACCACGAGGTCGGCGCCAGCGACCGCGGCCTTGGCCGTCTCGTCGGCGCGCAACACCTTGGCGCCGGGCAGCGCGTCGGCGGCCGCCTGCGCCGCCTGGGTGAAGGCGGGCTGGTCCGACGTGACCACGAAGGCGCCGCCGGCCGTGGCCGGTGGCGCGAGCGCGAGGCCGAGCGCGACGAGCGCGCCGCGGAGCGTGGCGCTCATGGCACCTCTCCGAGCGCCACCAGCATCTTGGCCAGCGCCTCCGATGGGCGCCGGTCGGCGTCGTCCGACGCGGCCTTGACGCGACGCCATGCCACGATGGCTGCGGGCAGATCGCGGCGCTCGGTGGCCTCGGCGGCCGCGCGCCGCAGCTGGTCGACGTAGATCGGAAGAGCACACGTCTGAACTCCAGT
>CAZONM010000289.1:0-7942 GCA_964580865.1 uncultured Myxococcales bacterium
TCATCTCATCCTCCTCCTGTCGTTGAATCGAAAATCCGACGCTCCCGGGCACGGCCGCGCGCTGCCTGCTCGAGCGTCCCTGCGGTGAGCTGGCGGGCTGTGCTACCTCTTGGTGATGGACCCGCGGCGTCGTCGGCTGCTGCTGGTGGGCGCCGCGCTCGCCGTGGCCACGCTGAGCGCCGCGCTGGCGCTGTGGTTGGTCGCCGGCCGCGCGCCGGCCACGCTCGAAGGCATGCCCATGCCGGCCGTCGACGCGCCGCCGCCCGCGCCCGAGCGCGCCGCGCTCCGCGCCGAGGCCAAGGCCATCGCCGAGGCGTCGAAGGACGAGGCGATGGCGGGGCGCGCCGCGCCCATGGTCGTCGAGCGCTTCGGCGCGCGGCGCGTCTCGTGCGCGGGCGCCTGCGACCGCGAGGCCGAGTGCGGCTTTCGCACGTACGCCGACTGCACCATGGCCAGCTGCGAGGGCGACGTGCGCAAGCTCGCGTCGTCGGACTTTCGCCTCGCCGAGGCCGACACCTGCGCCGCCGCCGCCGCCGCGCCCTGCGAAGAGGCGTGCTGGAAGCGCGGCGAGTGCACGGGCGACCACGCGGGCGACCGGCGCTGCACCAAGGCCTGCGCCACCCTCGTGCAGCAAGAGCCCGTCGAGACCTATCGCGAGAGCCGCTGCGTGCTCGAGCAGGCGTGCGCCGACCTGCCCGTGTGCGGCGTGCGCGAGCAGATCCGGCGTTGACGCGGCGCGCCAAGACCTGACTGAAGAGTCAATGTATCTAGGGGCCCTTCGCGCGGAGGTGATCCCATGCGCACGACCCTCGCAGCCATGCTCGTCGCCACCCTGGCCCCCCTCGCCGCCTGCGGCGACGTGACGCCGCTCGGCGCCACCGACGCCACCGCGCGCGTCGACGAGCGCGCGCCCATCGCCATCACCGGCAGCGCCGTCGACGAGCGCCCCGTGCACGAGCCGCTCGGCCCGCCCTACCCCATCGTCCTCGTGCACGGCTTCTCGGGCTTCACCGATCTTGGACCCATGGAGTACTTCTTCGGCATCAAGGAGCTGTACGAGGAGCAGGGCGCCGACGTCACCACGCCGGCCCTGCCGCCCTACAACGACCCCGCCGAGCGCGCGCGCGTCCTCGCCGACGTCATCGACGACACCTTGGCGCGCACCGGCAAGGCCAAGGTGCACCTCATCGGGCACTCGCAGGGCGGCATCGACTCGCGCGTGGTCATCGCCGAGCTCGGCTACGCCGATCGCGTGGCGTCGTTCACCACCATCTCCACACCTCACGACGGCACCGAGGTGGCGTCGCTGGCCGACGAGGCGCCCGCGGGCGTGCTCAACCCCGCGGGCCAGTTCCTCGCGTGGGCCTTCGGCCTGCTCGAGGGCGAGCCCCCCGACGAGGCCGCCTGGGCCAACGAGGACAGCGCCGACGCGTGGGAGCCCGACATGGTGGCGGCCGTGCGCGCCCTCACCCCCGAGGCCATGCGCGCGCTGCGCGCGCGCGCGCCCATCCCCGCGAGCGTGCCGTTCTTCACCATCGCCGGCGTGTCGAACCTGCGCTCCCTCGACAACGCCGACTGCGCCGCGTCGCTGTGGCCGCGCCCCGATCGCGTCGACGCCGTCGACCCCTTCCTGCTCGCCACCGGCGCCTACCTGTCCTTCACCGACGGCGGCGACCTCGAGAGCCCCACGCCCAACGACGGCCTGGTGACGGCGCGGAGCGCGCGCGACCCGCGCTCGACGTTCTTGGGCTGCATCCCCGCCGACCACCTCGACGAGGTCGGGCTCATCGCCGACCTCACCGTCGGCCTGGTGTCCGACTTCGATCACGAGGAGATGTTCCTGCGCCTCCTCGCGCAGCTCCGCTCGGTCGAGCAGTAGTGCCGCTCGCCGAGCTCGAGGCCGCCCTCGCCAAGATCGACGACGCCGTGGCCGCCGCGCGCGCGCGCGCCGGTGACGCCGTCACCTGCGCGCGCGGCTGCGCCCAGTGCTGCGTCGGCGGGCTCACGGTGCTGCCGGTGGAGGCCGCGCTCATCGAGGCGTCGGGCGCGCGACCGCCGGCGCGCGTCGCGCGGGGCATGTGCGCGTTCCTCGACGAGCGCGGCGACTGCACGGTGTACGCGGCGCGCCCCGTGCTGTGCCGTACCCACGGCCTTGCGCTCAAGACCGCGCCCGAGCCGGCGCGCGCCGACACGCTGCGCCGCTTCGGCGACGACGTGGAGGTGTGCGGCCTCAACTACACGGCGCGCGCCCCCGCGCCCGCCGAGATCCTCGACGCCACGCGCATCCTCATGCTGCTCACCACCGTGGACCGCCGCTTCCGCGCGCGCGTGGGCCTGCCCGACGACGACGGGCGCGTAGCGCTCGCGGACCTGGCGGCGCGCATGGGCCGCTGACGGCGGCACACAAGAGCTGTGTCCGGCGGGACACGCGCGCTCGGCGCACGAGCTGCGCGATCGCGTCGGGACGCGCCGGCGCCGCGGGCACGCCGGTCGCATTGGCTCGTGGCGCCCACGCCCCAGGAGCCCCATGCCCGCCACCCACCGCCGACCCCACGCCGCCCTTGCCGCCGCGCTCGCACTCGCCCCGCTGGTGTTCTCTCCCGCTGCCGCCGCCGACGAGCGCGGCGCGCAGGCCCCACAGGATCGCGTGGACCTGAGCGACATCCGGCGCGGCTCGCTCTTGATCCCCGACCGCGACCAGCCGGGCCTGTACCGCGAGGCGCCGACGGTGGAGACGCGCTTCGACGTCACGGTGGCCGGGCTCATCACGCGCACCACGGTGCGCCAGCGCTTCACCAACCCCGACGCCGACGCGGTGGAGATGCTCTACGTCTTCCCGCTCTCCGAGACCGCCGCCGTCGACGAGCTCAAGATGATCGTGGGCGAGCGCGTCATCGAGGGGCAGATCGCCGAGAAGGACCGGGCGCGCCGCGTGTACGCGGCCGCCAAGGAGGAAGGCAAGCGCGCCAGCCTGGTCGAGCAGGTGCGCCCCAACCTGTTCTCCACCCAGCTCGCCAACGTGGCGCCCGGCGAGAGCATCGACGTCGTCATCGGCACCAGCGACACGCTGCACTACGAGGCCGGGCGCGTGACATTGCGCCTACCGCTGGCCATCACGCCGCGCTTCAACCCCGGCGGCACCGGCGCCAGCGCGCCCGTGGACGTGCCGGGCGCTGCCAAACCCACCCCCGTGACCATCGACATCGACGTCGACGCCGGCTTCCCGGTGGCGGGCGTGCGCGCGCCGTCGTTCCCGGTGGGCATCTCCAAGGTCGACGAGCGCGGCTTCGTGGTGGCGAGCCGCGGCCCCGTGGCCGCCGACCGCGACTTCGTGCTCACCTGGGACGCCAAGCCCCTGACCGCACCCACGGGCGCCGTGTTCTTGGAGGAGCGCGGCAAGAGCGGCGAGAGCTACGCGCTCCTCATGATGGTGCCGCCCACCGTCGCCACCGACGACGACAGCGCGCGCACGCCGCGCGACACGGTGTTCATCATCGACTCCTCGGGCTCCATGTCGGGCCCGTCCATGGAGCAGGCGAAGAAGGCCCTGGCCCTCGCCGTGCAGCGCATCGACGCGCGCGACTCGTTCAGCATCATCGACTTCGACGACAAGCTCGTCCCCATGTCGCTGTCGCTGGTGCCGGCCACCGCGGAGAAGAAGGCGTTGGCCGCGCGCTTCATCGACGGCCTCGAGGCCGACGGCGGCACCATGATGGCGCCGGCGCTCAAGCTCGCCTTCGAGCAGATCGAGGCGGCCCGCGCACACGCCAGCGCCGCGGGCCGCGTGCAGCAGGTGATCTTCATGACCGACGGCGCCGTGTCGAACGAGGACGAGCTGTTCGGCCTCATCCACGACCACCTGGGCAAGACGCGCCTGTTCACCGTGGGCATCGGCGCCGCGCCCAACACCTACTTCATGCGCAAGGCCGCCGAGAGCGGCCGCGGCACCTTCACCTACGTGGGGGCGCCGAGCGAGGTGGAGTCGAAGATGGGCGAGCTGTTCGCCAAGCTCGAGAGCCCCGTGCTCTCGGGCATCGAGGTGGACTTCGGCCAGGGCGCGCGCGTGGAGGCGTGGCCGCAGAAGATCCCCGACCTGTACCTCGGCGAGCCGCTCCTGCTCGTGGCGCGCGTCGACGGGCTGCCGAAGGAGCTGGTGGTCACCGGCAGCATGGCCGGGCGCCCGTACCGCATGGGCTTCGACGTGCCCTGGCCCGTCGAGGGCGCGGGCGTGCACAAGCTGTGGGCGCGAAAGAAGGTCGACTCGCTCACCGACGCCATGCGCACGGGCAAGGGCGGCCTCGAGCCCGAGATCCTCGCGGTGGCGCTCGAGCACCACATCGTCTCCGAGCTGACGAGCCTCGTGGCCGTCGACGTCACGCCGGTGAAGAAGGGCGAGGAGGTCGCGCGCGCCGACGCCGCGGCGCCCATGGTCCCCGGCATGCTGCCGCGCGGCGGCACCGGCTGGCAGCTGCAGCTCCTGCTCGGCGCCCTGGCCCTCGTCATCGCCACGGTGTGGGCGCGCCGGGGGATCACATGACACCGCGGTGGCGACGGCTGGCGCCCGCGCTCGTCGCGCTTGCCCTCGGGCTCGTCGTGGTGGTGCACGCCTTGTGGATCCCGCTCAAGGCCGAGCTGGCGCAGGTGCTGCTGCACGACGCGTGGGCGCGCGCCCGCCACGGCGTCGAGGCGCCCCGCCCCTGGCCCTGGGCCGACACCTGGCCCGTGGCGCGCCTCATCTCCGCGCAGCACGACGTCGACCTGTACGTGCTCGCGGGCGCCTCGGGCAGCTCGCTCGCCTTCGGCCCTGGGCACGTCGACGGCACCGCGCTGCCCGGGCGCAGCGGCAACGCGGCCGTGGGCGGGCACCGCGACACCAGCTTCGCGTTCTTGGAGCGCGTCCAGCTCGGCGACGTGCTGGAGGTGGAGACGCCGCAAGGCGAGCTCGTGCGCTACGCGGTGGTCGAGACCGCCATCGTCGACCAGCGCGACGCGCGCGCGCTGCAAGACGAGCCCGGGCGCGCGCTCACGCTCATCACCTGCTGGCCGTTTCACGCGCTGCAGACCGGCGGCACCGATCGCTACGTGGTGCGCGCGCTCGAGGTGCCGCTGGCGCCGGCGGCGCTCACGTCGTCGGCACCAGCGAGAAGCAGTGCTCCTGGTACCACCTGAGCTCGGCGATGGACGCGCGGATGTCGCCGAGCGCCGTGTGATCCGACGCCTTGCCCGGCGCCTCGCCCTTGGCGCCGTACCACGCGCGCGACAGCACCTTGATGGTCGAGACGTCGATCTGCCGGTAGTGCAGGTACTGCTCGAACGAGGGCATGTGGCGCAAGAGGAAGCGCCGGTCCTGCCAGATGGAGTTCCCCGCCAACACGCCCTTGCGGTAGGGCACGTGCTGCGTGAGCACCTCGAGCGCGCGCTGCTCGGCCTCGGCCACCCCCACCTGCGAGGCGCGCACCGCCGCCAACAGCCCGTTGTCGGTGTGCATCTTGCGCACGAAGGGCGTCATGGTCTCGAGCGCGCTCTCGGGCTGCCAGATGGTCTGCTCGAGCATGGCCAGCTCGTTGAGCGAGCCGTCGGTGATGATCACGGCCATCTGCAGGATGACGCAGCTCTTGTCGTCGAGCCCCGTCATCTCGAGGTCGAGCCACACCCAGCGCGTGTCGTCTGCCACGAGGCCTCCACTTCGAGGGGGATTGCACCCTCGCAAAGCCGCCGCGCACGCGCAAGCCAAGAACGCGCGCCCGAGATCGCAGGCGGGTAGGATGGTGCCGTGCGCTCGGCGCTGACCGTCACCGTCCTCGTCGTGGCCGCGCTGGCCGCTCTACCGACGCGCGCGCAAGACTTCGTGGGCGCGCGCGCGCTGGCGCTCGGTGAGGCCTATCGCGCCAACGCCACCGGCAACGACGCCATCTACCTGAACCCCGCGGGCCTGGTGCTGCTGCCGCGCTTCGCCACCGAGCTGCACTACAAGATCGACCTCGAGGCGGAAGAACACCAGCTCGACCTGTCGCTCGTCGACAGCAAGACCAGCGAGCTGGCCGCGGGGCTCGCCTACACCTTCGACGGTCAGCAGTTCACCAAGCGCGCGTCGCTGCAGCACACCGCCACGCTGGCGCTCGCCTATCCGTTCTTCGGGCGCGTGCTCAACGTGGGTGCCGGGCTCAAGTACGTCAACGTGTCCGACGCCGTGCTCGGCAACTACCTGAACGCCCTGTCCGCCGACGTGGGCGTGCTGGCGGCGCTGCCCTTCGGCGTCACGCTCGGCGGCGTGGGCTACAACCTCATCCCCATCAAGAGCGCGCGCGTGCCGCTGGCCGCCGGCTTCGGCGCCAGCGTCGACCTCGGCCCGCTGTCGGCGCTGTTGTTCGGCGGCGCGCCCGCGCCCGGCAGCGCCATGAGCGCCGGCGGCCTGCCCACGGCGCGCGGCCTCGAGCTCATGGGGCCGCTGTCGGGCCTCACGCTCGAGCTCGACTGGCACATGAATTTCCTCACGCTCTACGGCATCCAGAGCCGCGTCTCCACCGGGCTCGAGTACCTGCTGTTCGAGGTGGTGCCGCTGCGCGCCGGCTGGCTGTACGACGAGGTCGACGACGACCACGTGCTGAGCGCGGGCGCCGGCTTCATCGTGCCGTACTTTGGGCTCGACGTGGCCTACCAACAGAGCGTCAACCACCCCGATCACCGCGTGTTCGCCGCGTCCATCAAGGTGTTCCTCCCGCTGTAGTAGCGTTGCGGGGCCGTGGCCGATCCCACGCTCACCGACGCCACCGTGCCCCTCACGCTGGGCACCGCGCTCCCCGAGGGTCAGCGCATCGGCCGCTACGCGCTCTTGCGGCGCCTCGGCCGCGGCGGCATGGCTGAGGTGTTCCTGGCCCGCCAAGAGGGCCCGAGCGACTTCATGAAGACCGTGGTGGTCAAGCGCATGCTGCCCCACCTCGTCGAGAACAAGCGCTTCGTCGACATGTTCTTGCGCGAGGCGCGCGTGGCGGCGCGCCTCAACCACCCGAACGTGGTGCAGCTCTTCGAGCTCGGCCAAGACCAGGACACGTACTTCCTGGCCATGGAGTTCATCGACGGCATCACGCTCCACCGCCTGGCCAAGCGCGCGTGGCACCAGCATCGCGCCCTGCCCACCGAGGTGATCGTGCGCGCCATGGCCGACGTGGCCCTGGGCCTCCACCACGCGCACACCCTGCAGGACGACGACGGCAGGCCCGCGGGCCTGGTGCACCGCGACATCAGCCCCGACAACCTGATGATGACGAGGGACGGCGTCACCAAGGTGCTCGACTTCGGCATCGCCAAGAGCACGGCCCAGCGCGGCCCGGTCACGAAGACCGGCGAGCTCAAGGGCAAGATCCCCTACATGTCCCCGGAGCAGATCCAGGGCCACGCGCTCGACGGCCGCAGCGATCTGTTCTCGCTCGGCGTCACGTTCTACTGGCTGCTCGCGGGCAAGCGCCCCTTCGACGGCGCCACCGAGGTCTTGACCCTCAAGCGCGTGCTCGACGACCAGCCGGCGCCGCCGTCGCGCATCAACAACCGCGTCCCCGCGTCGCTCGATCGCCTGGTGGTGCGCCTGCTCGAGAAGGACCCGCGCCGCCGCTACCAGAACGGACAGGAGCTGCACGATCGGCTGCTCGCCATGCTCGGCGGCGAGGGCGCGGCGCGCGCGCCGTCGGCGCGCCTGGTGGCTGAGCTCATCGGCGCCCCCGACGCCGACGACGACGATCCGAGCATGCACGGCGGCGAGCGGGCGCCGGCCTCCGAGCCCATCTCGGCCACCTTCGCCGCCACCGCTGTCACCGCCACCAACCCCGGCGACCACGGCCGGCGCGGCGCGCTCCTCGGCGTCACCGCTGCGGCCAGCGTGGGCTTCCTCGGCGCCGTCGCCATGCTGCTGCTGCGGCCGGGCGAGCCCGCGCCCGCGCCACCGCCG
>CAZONM010000290.1:0-7936 GCA_964580865.1 uncultured Myxococcales bacterium
GCAGGCGCGCGAGCGCGTCGCCGCCGCCGGCGCGCTGCGCGAGCCCGCGCGTGGCGTCCTCGCCCTCGCGCGCCAGCGCGTGCAACGCGCCCTCGACCACGTCCTTGCGCGCCGCCGGCAAGGTGCCCGGTGGCGGCGGCGGCAGCTCCGCGATGCGGTGGTCGGCGTGCGCGACGTCGCCGAGCAACAGCGCGGCCCACGCCGACTTGGCCGTCATCTCGGCCACGCGGCTCGACTCGCCGATGCGCAAGAACAGCGCGCGCGCCTTCTCGTAGCAGGCCAGCGCCACCGCCGGTTGGCCCTGGTTGAACGCGATGTCGCCCTCGGTGAAGTGCACGAACGCGCGCCCGCGATCGGAGTCGTCGGTCTCCGACAGGTGACGGCTCTGCTCGAGGAAGTTCTGCGCGCCCGCGTAGTCGCCGATGGCGCACGACAGGTTCGCCAGGTTCCACGTCACCCGCCGCACCTCGGCGCGGTTGCCCAGGCGCGAGAAGCGCACCAGCGCCGCACGGTAGCTGTCGAGCGCGCGCCCGGTCTCGTCGGTGCGCTGGTAGATGGTGCCGAGGTTCAAGAGCGCGAACGCCTCGTTGTGCAGGTCGCCGATGGCGCGCGCGCTCGACAGCGCGCGCTCGAGCATGTCGCGCGCCTCGTCGGCCTGGCCGCGGCGGTGCTTGGCCAGGCCGGCGTTCATGCGCGCCAGCACGGCCTCGTGATCGAGCCCGTGCTCCTCGGCCAGGCGCAGGTTGCTCAAGAAGCGCGCCTCGGCGTCGTCGAAGCGCTCGCGCGAGAACGCGACCTTGGCGAGCGTGTTGGCCACGCGCAGGTGGAAGGCCATGGGCGCCTGTGGACCGGCGCCCAGCGCGTCGTCGGCGAAGTGCTGGGCGCTCTCGAGGTCGCCCTGCGCGTACGCCACCTCGGCCATGGCGGCGAGCACCAGCGCGCGCTCGGGCAGCGCCTCGGCCTCGTCGGGGACGGCGGCCAAGGCACCCAGCGCCTCTTCCAGGGCGTCGAGCGCTGCGCGGGGTCGGTTCGGCCATCTGCTTGTGGGGGGCGGGCGGCATCTGCACCCAGCGCATGTTCCCGGGGGTCGCGCGGGGGGGGGTTTTCGCGGCGCGCCGCGTACAGCTCGCCCATGCGGCGCAGCACGTGGGGGCGCTTCTTCTCGTCGGCCAGCGCGCGCATCTCCTCGGCGGCGGCCAGCGCCGCGCGCAGCTCGCCGCGCAGGCGCTGCGCCTCCACGAGATGGCCGAGCAGCTCGAAGCGCTCGGCGGGCGCCGCGCCGGGCAGGGCGCGCGTGGCCAGATCCACGGCGGTGCCGTAGGCGAAGGTGAGGAGCAGGCGCTCGCACGCCGCCAGCGCCGGACGCACGCCGCGCTCGGGCTGGTTGCCCTGCAGGAAGTGGAACGCCAGCCGCGGGTCGGCCGGATCGTGCTCGCGCGCCTCGAGCGCGCCGGCCACGGCGTGGTGCAGGGCCGCGCGCTCGGCGTCGGCCAGGTGGTGGGCCAGCACCTCTTGGTGGTGCGGGCGCGCGAAGCCGAACAAGAGCTCGCCGTTTTGCAGCCGGCGCGCGAGCACGCGCTGCTCGACGAGCTGCCCGAGCGCGTGCGCCACCTCGGACACGGGCACGCCGATGACGCCGGCCACCAGATCGGGCGCCGACGGTCGCCCGAGCACCGCGAGCGCATGGAGCGCGCGCCGCGCCGTGGGCTCGAGGGCCTGCACGCGCTGCAGCAAGAGCGCGTCGGTGTCTCGGGGCAGGCTCTCGAGCAGCTCGTCGAGGTCCTCGGGGCGCCCGCGCGACGACGCCAGAAGCCGGTCGAGCAGGGGGTGCTGGCGCAGGTACTCGAGCAGCTGCTCACGCGAGAGGCCGCCCACTTCGAGTATGCGGCCGCGCCGCTCGCCGGCCAGCGCGCGCGCCAGCGCCTGCGTGGGCTCGTCGTCGGTGCGGGTGCCGCACACCAGCACGCCGGCGAACCCCTCCACGGCCTCGGCGCCGGCCTCGGGGTTGAACAGGTGCTGCGCCAGGAAGCGGACGGCGTCACGCGTGTCGTCGTCGGCGGCGTGGAGGTCGCTCACGATGAGCGTGAGCTGCTGCAGGTGCGCCAGCTCGGCGAAGAAGCCGCGCAGCGCCTCGAAGAACGCGGCCTTGTCGCGCGCCCGCGGCGCCTCGCGCGACGACTGCTGCCCGAAGCCCGACAGGTGCGGCAAGAGCACGCCCACGGCCCGCGCATGCGTCTCGAGGAAGTCCTCGGCCACCCCGCGCGCCTCGAGGAAGGCCAGCGCCTGCGCCGCCGGCTCGCGCAGGGCCGCGTAGGGGTGCGTGGCCGTCTGCTCGGCGCGCCCGAACAGCACCAGGCGCCCGCGCCCCGCCAGCTCGCGGCGCAGCTCGCCGAGGAGCAGCGCCTTGCCCACGCCGCGCGGGCCGCCCACCACCACCACGCCGCTGCCGGCGGCGAGCTCCTCGTGCAGCTCCAGCAGGGCGGTCAGGTTGCGGCGCGATCCCTCGAGGAGGGGCTTGGCTGGCGACACCATCGACGTCGGCCGTAGCACCCCGAGAGCGATGCTGGAATGCGCTCTGGATCACGTCGCTCGCGGCGTGCAGGTAGCTGCCACACACGGGCGCGGCTGCTGCACATCGAGCACCAGCTACGGCTGCTGCTCCACCAGCGGATCGAAGGTGAGCACGCCGGCGCACGCCGCCTCGCACGGCGCCTCGGTGACCACCTCCGAGCCTTGGGTGAAGCACGCGCCCGTGACCACGATGCTCGCGCCCTGGCCGAGCGCTGCCTGGCAGGTGCCGGCGTTGCCTTGGCACAGGCACGGGATCTCGCCCACGCCGCCGTCCACGCCCTCGTCGAGCACGTCGTCGAGGTCGTCGCCCAGGAAGCCGGCGTCGAGCGGGATGCTCGGGCCGTCGGGCGGCACCACCACGCCGCCGCCGTCGGGGCTGAGCGCGGCCTCGGCGCACGACGCGCCCGGATAGCGAGTGCCCCGGCGCGCCAGGCAGAGGCAGCACTCCTCGATGAGCGCCGGCCGCAGCGACGCGAACAGGTCGCTCTGCGCCAAGCACGCGCGCACCTCGCACGAGAGCGGCGCGAGGGTCAGCGCCAGGAGCGCGGCCACGCGCCTCACGAGCCACCGCCCAGGCGCCGGTCGAGCCAGGCGAGCGCGCCCGCCTCGTCGGCGAAGCGGCCGTCGAGCTGCGCCTCGAACGCCTCCTTGAGGAGCGCGCCCAGCGCGGGCCCCGCGGCCAGGCCGCGCGCCAGCAGGTGGCGCCCGAGCAGGAGGGGCTTGGGCGCCTGGTCGGCCACGGCCAAGACGGCGGCGCGCTCGAGCAGCCAGTCGCCGGCGGGGTCGTCGTGGGCCAGGGCGTCGGGCGTGGTGCGGCCGAGGTGATCGGCGCGCGCCAGGCGCACCAGGCGCGGCAGCGGCACGCGCAGCGCCAGCCGCCGCACGGCCGCGTCTTTGGCCTGGTCCTTGTAGAGGTGGAAGGGCTTCAGGTGCTCCCTCACCAGCGCCACCACGTCATCCACCAGGTCGTGGGGCGCGCCCAGGCGCCCGAGCAGCGCGCGCGTGGGCGCCTCGCCTTGCGCCTCGTGGTCCTTGGAGCGCAGGCGCCCGTCCTCGAACGACGTGGTGGCCGGCTTGCCGAGGTCGTGGCACAGAGCGCCGAGCACCAGGCGCAGCGCCTCGCCGTCGTCGAGCGCGTCGGCGCGCGCCAGGCGCGCGGCCTCGTCGACCACCAGCAGCGTGTGCGCCCACACGTCACCCTCGGGGTGCCACTCGGGGTCCTGCGCGCAGCCCACCAGCGCGGCCAGCTCCGGAAAGAGCGCGCCGAGCGCGCCCGTCTGCTCGAGCACGAGCAGCCCCCCGCTCGGCCACACGCCGCGCAGCACGAGCTTCTCGAGCTCGCCCCACACGCGCTCCTTGGGCAGCGTGGTCAGCTCCGGCGTGAGCGCGCGACAGCGCTCGACGGTGTCGCGCGCCACCTCGAAGCCGAAGCGCGCGGCGAACTGCGCCGCTCGCAAGACCCGCAGCGGGTCTTCGTCAAATGCCGGCGATACGTGGCGCAAGAGGCCCGCCCGCAGGTCGGCGACGCCGCCCGCGGGGTCCACCAGCGCGCCGGTGGCGCCGCCGCCCACGAGCTCCAGGGCGATGGCGTTGACGGTGAAGTCGCGTCGCAGCGCGGCCTCGGCGGGCGTCATGCCGGGGTCGCTCTCGACGATGAAGCCCTTGTGGCCGCGCCCGGCCTTCGACTCGCGCCGCGGCAGGGCCACGTCGAAGCACTCGCGCGCGCCCGCGGCCTCGACGTCGACCTTGAGCACGCCGAAGGCGCGCCCCACCGCATGCACCGAGAAGGGCGCGAGCGCACGCTCCAGGGCCACGAGCGGCAGCCCGTACACCTCGAGGTCGACGTCGTGGGGCGGCAGCCCGCGCAGGTGGTCGCGCACCGATCCGCCCACCGCCAGCGGCCGCCCGCCCGCCTGCACCACCGCGTCCACCAGCGCCGACAGCGGGGCGCTCACCGGGAACGGCGTCGACAGCCCGGGAAGGGGGAGCGCGGCGGTCACCCCTCAGGTATGGCGCGACAGCGCCGATGCAGGAAGGCAGAATGGCGAGCAATCGCCCCCTCCATGTTGCGCCCTCGCCTCGCCTCCGCCATCGCCGGCATCCATCTTGCGACGTGTCCCGATCGCGTGTGCTCGCACACGCCCTTCACACGTCGAGCGCCACCATGTCCTTCGCCGAGACCCTGCACCCCTTCGAGCCCGAGCCCGTGAAGCTCTCCCGCTTCGCTCGCCTGATCGCGTTCGACCAGCGCCTGTTGCGCCGTCTGGTGCAGAGCCGCCGCGCGCGCGCGACCTTCCTGCTGCGCAGCGTGTGTCGGCTCTACGACCCCGACATGGTCATCATGGCGGTGGCGGTGGCGCTCTTTCACCCCGCCCTGGTCGACGTCGCCAACCGCGCCGGCGTGGCGTTGGCCGCCACGTCGCTGCTCGCCTACCTGGTCAAGCGCCTGGTGCGGCGCAGCCGCCCGCACAACGAGCTGCACGCGAGCGTGCCGCCGGATCGCTACTCGTTCCCGTCGGGCCACACGGCGGCCGCGTTCTCGCTCGCCATCGCCATGTTCGGCTCCATGCCCCTGCTCGCGCCGCCGTTGTTGCTCCTGGCCGTCATCGTCGGGTACGGCCGCATGTACCTCGGCGTGCACTACCCGCTCGACGTGGCCGCCGGCGCCGCCATCGGGCTCATCACCGGGTCGATCCTGGCGATCCTGCAGTTCCCGCAACAGGCGCTCATCGCGTTGCCGTCGTTCTGACGGCGACGCACACGCCACACCCTCGCCACACGGCGCGCGCTACTGCTTGAGCGTGCGGATGTAGGCCACCACGCCCGCGAGCTTCGGCCGATCGAGCTCACCCATGAAGCTCGGCATCGCGTCCTTGCCGAGCACGATGGTGCGCGCGATCTCCTTGTCGCTCACCTTCGCCTGCCACGCGGGGTCGGCCAGCGCCGACACGGGCTTGCCATCGGGCAGCGCGCCCCCCTCGCCCAAGTTGCCGTGGCAGCGGGCGCACAGCGCGACGTACACACCCTTGCCGAGGTTGGCGTCGCCGCCGCTCCAATCGCCCGTGTCGCCTGGCTTGGCCATGCCGCTGGTCGGAGCGGTGCCGCCTCCCCCGCCGCCCAGGGCCGAGGCCGGCGCGGCCCGCGGCACCGTGAAGCCCTCGCCCCAGCGCGGCAGCTCCCCGATGGGCTCGGCTGGCGCCATGGGCGTGGGCAGGTCGCACGCGGCGAGCGCGAGCAGGGCGAGGGCGAGGAGGCGCGGGCACACACGCGGCATCGGGCGCGTATAGCAACCGTTGGCCCCGGCGCCCAGGCCTCCACGCGCCTCGGCCGCACTGCAGGTACGACGACGCGCCCGCCATCGGGTGTCGCTCGGACCCGGCGCCGTCCCCACGCGCCTACTCGCTGAAGTCCGCGGCCTTGAGCGCCTCGCGCTCGACCACGCGGAAGCCGGCGGCGCCGTCGCTCTCCACCTGCCACAGCACGTAGTCGCCCACGACGTCGCCGAATTGGCTGAACGTGGCCTCGCCCGACGGGCCCACGTAGTCGACCTCTTGGCCGTCGAGGATGGCGGCGGCCACCTCGCCGAAGAACTTGCCCTCGAAGCGGGTGGCGCCCGCGTTGGCGCCCGACACGTCGTAGAGCGCGTTCCTGATGTCGGTGCCCACGGTGGAGCGCGCCTTGGTGATGGCCAGCGCCATCAAGAACAGCGCGTCGTAGCTCTGCGCCGAGAACGCGATGGGCTCGGCGTCGAGCTGGTAGCGCGCCCGGTACGCCTTGGAGAAGCGCGCGTACGCCTCGTTGTCGGCGTGGTAGGGCACGGTGCCGATGAGCGGCACGCCGGCGCCGACCTCGCCAGCGAACGCGCTCGAGTTGGCGCCGTCGCCGACGAGGAACGTGTAGGTGAGCGCGAACGGCGCCGGGCGCGACGCGATGAGCTCTTGCAGCCCCTCGTGGACGCGCGCCACCACCGGCCCGCCGTCGGTGTCGAAGCTGATGACCACCACGCACAGATCGGGGTTGACGTCGTCGACGAGGCCGGCGCCGACGGCGTCGACCAGGGCGTCGGCGGCCGCCTCGAGCTCGGCCAGGCTCGCCTCGGTCTCGGGGGTGCCGTAGGTGACCGGCTCACCGCTCACGGTGCCGACGAGCGCGCCGAGCGCGGTGGTGCCCTCCACGGGCTGACCCTCGTACTGCTCGCGGTACACGTCGAAGAACCCCTCGCCGTAGGCGTCGTTTCGGTGAATGAACGCGGTGGTGGGGCAGGGCTCGAGGCCACGCGCGGCGAAGCCGTTCTTGGCCAGGTACGCGAGCGCCGTGCCCTGCAGGTTGTCGGACGGCGTGGTGCGGAAGAAGAACCCGCCGTTGGGCGGGTTTTGGGCGGTCAGCCCTGCCGCCGTGGCACAGCAGGAGATCATCGGCAGCTCGGCGGGCTCCATGACCGACGCGAGCACGGCGCCGCTCTCGCCCGAGGTGCCGGGGCCCACGATGCCCACCACGCCCTCGGCGACCAGCTCCTGCGCCTCGGTCACCGCGGTGGCGGCGCTGGTGGCCGAGTCGCGAAAGACCAGCTCGAGGGGGCGCCCGTCGAACACGCCGCCGCCGGCGTTGACCTCCTCGGCCGCCAGGCGCACGGCGTCTTCCCACGCCGGGCCGAGCCCGGCGAGGGCGCCCGACAGCGGGCTCAAGACGCCGATCTTCACGGGCACCAGCGGCGCCGGGCGCTCCTCGGGGCAGCCGGCGAGCGCCAGCGCGGCGAGCGCGAGGGTGGTTGGCGCATAGCGCATGGCTCGAGTGTACCCCTCGGGCGCATCGGCGGCGGAATTCCTGGCGCCGTCTCGGGGCGCCGACGTGACGCTCACCGACGCGCGACCGTCGAGCTCGGACCTCGGCCAGCGGACGGTCGCGCGGCGGGCTCCGGCCGGCGGAGCATCGGGCCGTGTCGCGCGCGTCCGATCCACGGCACTTGACCATGATCCGCAGGCCGGAGCCCGCGGCCCGAGCGGTCCGCTGGCCGAGGGTTCGACGGCCGACATCGACCGAGCGCGGCGTGGGTGCCGAGGCCAGGCACCCCGCACGGCATGGCGCTTCAGTTGAGGTCGAGCCGCACCTTGGTGGCCTGGCCGGCCTTCACCTTGGCCAGGTAGCTCTCCTTGATGCCGGCCTCGGCGTTGACCAGCGTCAGCTCCAGCGTGCCCGCGGGCACCGGCACGTTGACGAGCGGCGTCTCGCCGAGCTTCTTGCCGGCGAGGAAGACGGTGGTCCACGGCACCGTGTCGAGCGAGAGCGTGCCGGTGCCGGCGGCGGGCTCCTCGGGCGGCCGCTCGGGTGGCGGCGGGTCGCGCTCGCGCACCGGGGGCTTGTCGAC
>CAZONM010000291.1:0-7901 GCA_964580865.1 uncultured Myxococcales bacterium
GGTCGTGGCGCGGACGCGCAGCAGCGCGCACGCCTGCGGCTCGTCGACCGTGGGAGGGCGCGCGGCCAGCTCGTGGAGCGCCGCCACCACGGTCGGGCGCGGCTCGGTCGGCGCGAGCTCGGCCGGCTCATCGTCGAACAGCGTCACGATGTCGTCGAGCGCCTGGGTGATGGCGGCGCGCGCGCGCTGCAGCACCTCGGGTTCGTCCTCTGGGATGGCGCGCGCCGCGCGCTCGCGCATGGTGGCCGCGATCCCTTGCGCGGCCGACGCGAGCGCCGCGCCGCCGTGCCGCGCACGCAGCTTCACCACCGTGTCGGGGTGGACCACGGCGTTCGACAGGCGCGCAACGAACGCGCGGTGCACCACCTCGAGCAGGCGCCGCGTGTCGGCAGCCGACGCACCGCGGACCTTGTTCGGCAAGCGGAGGCGAGCCTCTTCGATGAGGCGCTCTTGGTCTTGCAGGGCCCAGACCTCGATGCGCACCAGCGGTCCTCTCGGCCCCGAGTGGAGGCGGCCCAGTCGACAGCGCGCCGACCGTCGGCGCATCCTACCGCCGATGCGAGGCGCAACGGGATTGAGGCCGCGATGGGACGCCGCGCGGGCCGCGTTGGCGGTCGGCGCCATCGGCGTCGCAGCGACGACGGCATGTGGCGTGGCGGACGGCGACCGGTTCGGTCGTGTGGGCGCGCGCCCCGGTGCGGTACGCATCCACCTGTTGGCGCCCGTCGTCGAGCTCGACCCGGCCCGCGCCCGCGACGACATCGATCGCGCGGTCGCGCTCCAAGCGTTCGCGCCGCTGCTCGAGCCCGACGGTCGGCCCCGCCTGGCCCACGGTGTGTCCACGAGCGCCGACGGGAGCCGGGTGGTGATCACGCTCGACGCGCGCGCGCGCTTCTCGGACGCCACGCCCATCGACGCCGACGTCGTCGTGTGGTCGTGGCGCCGCGCGCTCCTGCGCTCGACCGGCGCCGTCGACCTCCGTCCGCTCGCGAGCATCGCGCGCGGACGCGCACTCGCGGAGGGGCGCCTCCTTCGCCTCGCCCGCGACGCGGTGGGTCACGCGGCGCCGTTCACGACCGTTGGCGTGGCGCCAACGACCGAGCAGGCCATCGATCTGCGCGGAGGGACGTTGGTGAGTGTCGTCGACAGCAACGAGCGCAAGCCGTGCTGCGGCAGGAGCGTGCCGCTCTTGCGTGAGCCCGGTCGCGGCGAGGCGCTCGGCGCGCTCAACGCCGGCGATGTCGGTACCATCATCGGCGTCCGCACCGTCGAGGGCCGGCGCCACCTTCAGCTGCGCAGCTCGTCGGGTGCCGCGGGGTGGACCGCCGAAGACCTCGTGGCCGTGCACGTGCCGCCCGCGTCGCTGTTGCGTGTCGTCGACCGCGGCGACGGCGCAGCCGCGCTGCGCGTGGGGCCCGACGAGGACGCGCCAGTGCGTCACGGGCTCCGCGACGACGACGTGGTGGAGGTGCTGGGGATCGACGAGGGGTGGGTGAACGCGGTGGACCTGACCAGCGGCCACATGGGCTTCCTTCCGCGGCGCTCGCTCGAGGCGCTGCGCGGCGTCCAACAGTGGCTCGGCGTGGTCGCCGTCGATGCGGCAGCCACGACCGTGCCGGCCTGGGTGCCGCTGCGCGATCTCGCATTCGACCCGAGCGCGCTCGGCGCGCACGCCGTCGACAGCACCACCATCGAGATCGAGTGCGAGGCCGACGCCGCCGCGGTGCTCGCGGCGCTGGCCCAGCCGGTGCTCGCGCCGGTGCCGCCCCACACGATCGCCCAGCACGGGCGCGCCTGGACCACGCCCGCGGCCGTCGTCACGAGCGGCCCGTTTACGCCCGTGGTCGTCTCGCCTGAGCGCGTAGTGCTGGCGCGCAGCGAGGGCGCGCTCGAACGCGATCGCGCCAAGCTCGAACGCGTGGAGCTCCTGGTGATCGAGGACCCCGTGGCGGCGCTTCACCTCTACCGCGCCGGCGAGCTCGACGTGGTGCTCGCCGTGCCCGCCGACCTCGCACCGCGCCTCAAGCGCGCCTCCGACTGGGTGCCCGAGGGTGGACTGGTGGCACCGGAGGTGCGCGGGCTCTCCCTCGCGCGCCTCGATCTGCGCGGCGTGCAGGTGGCGTACCCATGATCGCGTACCTGCTGCGGCGCGCGCTGCGCATCCCGCTCCTGCTTATCGCGAGCTTCGTGCCGGCGTTCCTGCTGGTCCACGCCGCGCCCGATGGGCCCTTCGACCCGCGCCGGTCGTTACCGCCGGCGGTGGAGGCGGCGCTCGCCGCCGATTGTGACATCGACGAGCCCCTGACACTCGAGATGATCGCCGCGCTCGTCAGCTGGGTGCGCCTCGACGTCGACGGCTGTACCGGGATCTCCTTGGCAGACGCGGCGCCGGTGCTGCCCACGGTGGCGCGCGCCGTGGTCCCCACGCTGCAGCTGTCGCTGCTCGCCATCGGCCTCGCGCTGATCCTTGGCGCGCTCGGCGGCGTGGGCGCCGCCGCCACGTCGTCGCCCCTGGCCGAGCGCAGCAGCCGCAGCGCCCTGGCCGTGACGGCGGCGATGCCCGCGTTCGTGCTGGCGCCGTTCCTGGTGCTGGTGGGCAGCCTCTGGCTGCCCCTGTTCTCGCCCGCGCGGTTCCTCTCGGGCCTCGAGCTGCTGGTACCCGCGGGCGCGCTCGGCGTGGCCTTCGCTGCCGGCGTGGCGCGGGTCACCCGCGACGCGCTGCGCGCGCCGGAGGTGGTGCGCCGCCGCACCGTCGATCTCGCGCGCGGCCTGTCGCCGACGCGCGCCCGCGCGCGCGCGCTGCGCCTGGCGCTCTTGGCCGTACTCGCGGGCCTCGGGCCCATGGCGTCGGCCATCACCATGGGGGCCATCTCCGTGGAGCTGGTATTCGACCTCGACGGGCTCGGCCCGCTCGTGCTGCGCGCCGCGAACGGCCGCGACTACAACCTGCTCTTGGGCGGCGCGCTCGCCTACGCCGCGCTGCTGCTGTCGTTCTCGCTTGTCGCCGACACGCTGTACGGCGCGCTCGATCCACGCGTGCGAGGCGCGCAATGACCCTGGTCATCCTGGTGCTGCGCGGGTTCGCCACCAGCGCGCTCATCGCTGTGACCGCCTCCCTGGTCGCGCTCGCGCTCGGCATCGCGTGGGGCGCCACCGCCACGCTGCTCCCACGACGTGGCGAGACCGCCATGATGCGCACCGTCGAGGTGCTTGCCGCGGCGCCCTACACGCTGTTCATGATCACCTTCGTCGTCTTGGCGCGGAGCGCCCGCCCGCTCGTGATGGCGCCCTTCGACGCGCTGGTCGACAACCGGTTGATCCTCGTCGTCACCATCGCTGCCATCGAGTGGCTGGCGTTGGCGCGCGTGGTCAACACACACACGTCGGCGCTGCGCGATCGTGGCTTCGTGCAGGTGGCGCGCATGCTCGGCACGTCACGCGTGCGCGTGTTCGTGCGCCACGTGGTGCCTCATGCCGCTGGCCCGCTGCTGGCCGGCGCGGTGCTGGCGCTGCCGTCGGCGCTCGCCACCGAGAGCTTCCTGTCGTTCCTCGGGTTCGGCGTCGAGTCGCCGGCGGTGTCGCTCGGCACGCTCATCGCTGGCGGCTTCCGCGTCATGTCGTTGGCCCCATGGATGTTCCTGGTGCCGGCCGGCGGGCTCGTGGCGACCACCGTCGCGCTCCACGTCGCGGGGGCGTGGCTACGCGACACGCTTCGCCCCGACGGCGCGCCGCCGGTGTAGCGTGGGGCCATGCGCGTACGCCTCCCCGTGCTCCCCGTCCTCACCGTGATCGCCGGCGCTGTCGCCACCCTCATCGTCGCGTGCAAGGAACCGGCATCGCCGCCACCGCCGCCGCCGCCGCCGCCGGTGCCCGCGGCCGCCGACGTCGATGTCGCCGCGACCGTCGACGAGCAGCGCTGCGCCGCCGACGCCGACTGCGTCCTCGCGACCTTCGACTGCTGTGGCTGCAACGCGCTCGGGCACCAAGTGGGGGTGCGCAAGGATCGGGCCGAGGCGTTGGCCGCGCGGCGCCTGCCCATCTGCGGGACCATCGCATGCGCGCAGGGCATGAGCGACGATCCGTCGTGCGTCGCGACGCGTGCCGTATGCCGCGACGGCCGGTGCGCGCCCGACACCGCGGCGGCCCCGGCGGCGGGCGTCGGCGTCGAGAAGATCCCGAACTGAGCGAGCGCCGTGGACGGCTCGGCTCCCCCGGCCCTGCGCTTCGACCGCGTGGTGATCCGCGCCTCGGCGCCGTCGTCGTCGTCTGCGGCGGCGCCGCGCGACCTCCCGAACCTCGCCCGCTTCCTCATCGACGTCGTCGCGCAAGAGAGCGGCCGCGCCCACAAGCTCGTCGATGGCCTGACCCTCGACCTCGTCGCGGGTGAGCGCGTGGCGCTGCTCGGCGAGGAGGGCTGCGGCAAGACCACCATCGCGCGCGCATGCGCGCGGCTCATGGCGCTCGACGGCGGCGCCATCGCCGTGGCGGGCATCGACAGCCAGGCGCGGCGTCGCGCCCAGCGCCTCCAGGTGCGCCGCACGCTCCAGGTGCTCCTCGATGACCCCGAGCACGGCTTCGACCCACGCCGGACCGTCGAGCGCGCGCTGCTCGACGCTGCCCAGGCGCTGGCGCTGCCAGGTTCGAGTGCCGATGTGAGCGCACGGGTACACGCAGCGGCCAAGCGCGCGCGTCTGCCGCTCGACGTGTTCGGTTCGCGCGCCGGCGCTCTGGCGGCCGGCGTTCGCGCGCGCGCCGCCCTCGCGCGCACGCTCATCGCCGAGCCCGCCGTCATCGTCATGGACGAGCCGGCCGCGCGCCTCGATCCGCTCGAGCGCGGGCTCTTGCTCGAAGCGCTCAGTGGGTTGGCGCGCGCCACGGGCGACGAAGGGCCCGCGCCCGCCGTGCTCGCGCTCACCCAACGCCCCGACGTCGCGCGCGCCATCGCCCAGCGCGTCGGCGTGCTCTACCTGGGAACGCTGGTGGAGCTCGGCGGCCCCGACGTGCTCGACGACCCGCGCCACCCGTACACACGCGCGCTCCTCGAGGCGACGCCGCGGCGCTCGCGCGCGGCCACGGCGCGCGCCATCATTGGCGAGCTGCCGACCGTCGCCGAGCGCCCCGCAGGCTGCTCGTTTCACCCTCGCTGCCCCGAGGCCATCGCGCGGTGCGCGACCGAGCGCCCCGTCCTCATCGGCGACCAGCGCGCGGTGGCCTGCCATGTGGTCGCGCCGCGGTAGTCACCGAACCGCGGGATCGCTATGGTGCGCCCGTGGCCGTCGACGATGATCCCCCCGCGGACGCGGACGCCCCTGCGCGACCAGCACCGCAAGCGCCCAAGGTCAACCGCCTGTCGCGCTTCGCCAAGCTTACGGGGCTCGGCGCCAGCGTGACCGCGCGTCACGTGGCGCAGAAGGTCGCGGCGGCGTTCTCCGACGAGGCCGCCGCCGCCGAGGGCGAGCGCCGCGCGCGCGCCAAGAGCGCCGAGCAGATGACGCGCACGCTCGGCGAGCTCAAGGGCGCGGCCATGAAGCTCGGGCAGATGCTGGCCACCGACCCGGAGCTCCTGCCGCCGGAGTTCGTCGACCAGCTCTCGCTCCTG
This sequence comes from uncultured Myxococcales bacterium, assembly GCA_964580865.1. Taxonomy (GTDB): domain Bacteria; phylum Myxococcota; class UBA727; order UBA727; family VGSZ01; genus JACOUT01. The sequence goes on from CAZONM010000291.1 coordinate 5,600, forward strand.
CAGCACAGCGCGCCCGCCATGGACTTCGCCACCGTCAAGGCCGCCATCGAACGCGCGTTCGAGCGCCCGCTCGACGAGCTGTACGCGGAGTTCTCCGAAGAGCCCATCGGCGCGGCCAGCATCGGGCAGGTGCACCAGGCGCGCACGCGGGACGGCATGGCCGTGGCCGTCAAGGTGCAGTACCCCGGCATCGCCGACACCATCCGCAGCGACATGAAGAACCTCGGCTCGCTCTTGGTCATGGCGCGCGCCGCCGTGCCGAAGGAGCGGGTCGACGGCTACCTCGAAGAGATCACCACCGTCATCGAGCGCGAGAGCGACTACCTGAACGAGGCCGACAACCTCGAGCGCTTCCAGGTGCTGCTCAAGGACGTCGAGGGCGTGCGCGTGCCCGTCCCGGTGCACGAGCTGACGCGCAAGACGGTCTTGACCATGGAGCTGTTTCGCGGACAGCGCCTCGAGGAGTGGCTCGCGGGCGCTCCCGAAGCGCAGAAGACGCGGCAGGGCGAGCGCCTGTTGGCCGCCTACCTGGAGATGCTGCACGAGCACGGCGCGTTGCACGCCGATCCGCACCCCGGGAATTTCCTGGTGCTCGAGGGCGCCGCCGGCGACGACGTGCCGCCCATCGGGCTGCTCGACCTCGGCTGCGTGCGCGACTTCCCGGTGGCGTTCATGGACATGCAGCTGCAGCTCTTGACCGCGCTGTGGCGCCACGACCTCGACGACATGCAGCGCCTGTGGCGCGCCATGGGGTTCCTCGACGAACGCGTGGACGCCGAGCTCATCTACGACTGGCTGCGCCTACTGTTCGAGCCCCTGCTCGTCGATCGCGTCACCGACTTCGGCGCTTGGAAGGTGAACGAGGCGGCCATGCGCTTCGTCCTCGATAACCCGTCGATCAAGCTGTGGGCGCCGCCGCGCGAGGTGCTGTTCTACGTGCGCGTGCTCGCCGGCGTGCGCGCGCTGTTGCACAAGGTGGGCATGAAGGTGAACGCGTACCAGATCTCGCGCCGCGTGGTGCGCGATCGCGGCCTGCTCTAGTGCCACAAACCCAGAGTTCGTAGGGGGTTCTGCTTGGTCTTCTCGCCGATCGCTGCGTCGCGTCCTCGCCGCGTAGCGCTGCTACGCGGCTGCGGGGCTCCGTGCCCTCGGCGAGAATCCGCGGCGCAGGCCCCCCTACGCACTTTGGGTTTGCGGCACTAGTGGAGCGCGGCGTGGGTGCCATCCGTGTCCTCGACAGCGCCGTGGCCGACCAGATCGCGGCCGGCGAGGTGGTCGAGCGACCGGCCAGCGTGGTGAAGGAGCTCATCGAGAACGCGCTCGACGCGGGCGCCACACAGGTCGACGTGCACGTGCAGGGCGGCGGCCTCGAGCGCGTGGCCGTGCTCGACGACGGCGGCGGCATGGACGCCGACGACGCCGTGCTGTGCTTCTCGCGGCACGCCACCAGCAAGCTCCGGGTCGCCGACGATCTGCGTAGCCTGCGCACCTTCGGCTTTCGCGGCGAGGCGCTGGCCGCGGTTGCGTCGGTGGCGCGCGTGACGCTCACGACCCGGCGCCCGACGGCGCTGGTGGCGCAGCAGGTGCGCGTCGAGGGCGGGCGCGTGACCGCCGTGGGCGAGGCCGGCGCGCCGCCGGGCACCCGCGTCGACGTCGACGAGCTGTTCTTCAACACCCCGGCGCGCAAGAAGTTCCTCAAGGCCGCGCGCGCCGAGACGGGCTACATCGAAGACACGGTCGCGTCGGTGGCGCTGGCCACGCCGGCGGTGGCGTTCCGCCTGGTGGTCGACGGCAAGACGACGCTCGACCTGCCGGCGGCGCCCGCCGACGTCACGCCCGAGCATCGCCTGCGCGTGGAGCGCGCGGTCGCGTGCCTCGGCAAGCATGTGCGGCCGCACCTGTTCCCGTTCGTGGGCCAAAGCGAGCTCATCACGCTGGCCGGCCATGTGGTGGCGCCGCTCGAGACGCGGCGCGACCTCGCCGGCGTGCACCTGTCGGTCAATCAGCGCCCGGTCACCGACCGCGGGCTGGTGCAAGCCGTGCGCACCGCGTTTCGCACGCTGCTCGAGGTCGGGCGGCAGCCCCTCGTGGCGCTCGATCTGTCCATCGATCCCGAGCTCGTCGACGTCAACGTGCACCCGCGCAAGGCCGAGGTGCGCTTCGCCGATCCGCGGCGCGTGCACGGGCACGTGATCGGGCTGCTGTCGGACTTCCTGGCGCGCACGCCGTGGCTCGCCGCGCCGCCGCCGGCGCGCGTGTTCACGCTGCCGTCGAGCGCGGCGCCGATGAGCGCCACAAGCTT
>CAZONM010000292.1:0-7865 GCA_964580865.1 uncultured Myxococcales bacterium
CGTGGGGCGCGCCCGCCCGGGCACGCTCTGGATCGCGGAGCGCGCGCGCCGCTTGGCCAGCGTGGCGCTGCCCTGGGGCACCACGCTGCACGTTCCCGGCCTCGACGGCGCCACCTTCGACGCGCTCGAGGTGCCGCCGCTGCCGCGCGTGGCGGGGCGCGCCGCCGAGCGCCTGGCGATCGAGCAGTGCATCGCGACGGCCAACGTGGGCACCGGACAGCAGCTGCTGTTCATCGGCGACGCCGGCATGGGCAAGTCCACGCTGCTCGAGCTCGCCGCCGCCGAGGCGCGCGATCGCGGCTTCGTCGTGGGTCGCGGGCGCTGCGGCCGCGCCGCCGCGCTCGAGCACTACGACGCCGTGCGGCAGGTGATCACGGGGGCATGCCGTGAGCTGCTGGCCACCGTGGGGCGCGACGGCCCCTGGCACGAGGCGCTCGCCATGGTCACGCTCCCCGAAGCGGACAGCGCCCGCCTGCGCGCCTTCGTCGACGACGAGCGCGTGCCGAGCGACGAGGCGGTGCCGCTCGCGCGCCGGCGCGTGCTCCTGCGCGGGGTCCTGATCGCGTTCTTCCGTCACCTGGTCGATCGGCGCGGCGCCTGCGTGGTCCTCGACGACGTCCACGCGGCCGACGCGCCGTCGCTCGACCTGTTCGCCGAGATCGGCGCGCGGCTCGGCGAGGCGCGCTTCCTGTTGTTCGCCGCGAGCCGCCCGGCGCGCGGCGAGCGCGTGCTGCCGCTGGCGCGCCGCGCCGTGCTCGGCCCCATGGACGCAAAGGATCTCCAGGCCGTGGCCTCGCAGGCCATCGGCGGGCAGCTGCCCGGCGCCACCCTCGACCTGGTGGCGGCCCGCGTGGGTGGCAACCCGCTGTTCGCCGCGCTGCTCGCGCGCCACCTGCAGCGCGTGCATCTGGTGCGCGTGGTGGGCGACGACGCCGTGGCCAGCGACGATCTTGCCCGGTTTCCCACGCCGCCGACGTTGGGGGTGCTGACGTTCGCCGTCCACGCGCTGGTGCCGCCCGAGGCGCGTGCGCTCCTGGAGGCGGCGGCCCAGCTCGGGCAGGTCATCGACGTCGAGCTGCTGGCGCGCGCGGTGGGCGCCGCCTCCGTCGATGACGTGCGCTCGGGCTTGCTCACCCTGGCGGGTGCCGGCGCCCTGGTGCTCGACGAGACCAGCGACGAGCTCGCGTTCCCGTCGATGACCGAGCGCGAGCTGGTGGCGGCGCGCGCCGATCCGAAGACGGTGGTGGAGCAGCAGCAGCGCTTGGCGGCGTGGCTCGGCGGGCTCGACGACGTCAATCGCGCGCCGCGCCACGACGCCTGGGTGGCCCACGTGGCCCTGTCGCTCGACGACGAGCGCGGCGCTGCCGAGGCGGCCGAGCGCGCCGCCGGACATGCGCAGCGCCACGGTGCTGTCGACGCCATGGCCGAGCGCTTCCGCGAGGCGCTGCACGCACGCTGGCGCCTGCTGCGGCGCGCGCCGATGGACGAGGCGCAGGCGCAGCGGGCCCTCGACGTCGTCGGCCGGGCCACCGCGCTCATCGGCGAGGGCGACCCCGCGGCCGCCGTCGATCTGGCGCTGCCGTACCTGCGCCGCCTGCCGGTGGAGCTGGCGGTGGCCGCGCGCGTCGAGGCCGAGCGCGCGCGCGCCGTGCTGCTCTTGCGCCTGCGCAAGACCGATGAGGCGCAGCGCACGCTCGACGACGTGCTCGAGCGCCACGCCGACCAGGTGGGCCCGGCCCTCAAGGGGTCGCTGCTCGTCGACATCGCGGCGGCGCTCGAGCAGGCAGGGCAGCCCGAGGCGGCGCGCGCACAGCTCGGCGAAGCTCTCCGCGTGCTCGGCCTGGTGCCGCGCGAGCAACGGGGCCGGGCGCTCGACGCGCTGTTGGCGCTGGTGCGCTCGCACCTCAAGGCGCGCGACGTGGCGAACGCGCGCGAGCTGCTCGCCCAGGCGAGGGACGAGGCCGAGCGGCGCACCACGGCGGCCGCACGCATCGACGTCGCGAGCATGGAGGCGGCGCTGGCGCAGGCCGAGGGCGACCTCGAGGGCGCCCTGCGCTCGCTCCAGCACGCGTTGACCATCGCCGCGTCCGTGGGCGACGAGGCCGCCGAGGCGCGCATCCTGCAGCAGCAGGTGCGCGTGCTGCAGCAGGTCGGGCGCGTGCCCGACGCGCTGGCGGCGGCGCGCGCGGCGCGCACCGTGGCGCAGCGCATCGCGTGGGACGAGGGCATCTCGGTGGCGGAGCAGATGGTGCGGTCGCTCGAGGTTCGCTGACGTCGTCGTTCGACGAGTGCCTCAAGCCCGAAGTTCGTAGGGGGGGGCGCGGATTCTCGTCGAGGGCCTGGAGCCCCGCAGCCGCGTAGCCGCGCTACGCGGCGAGGACGCGACGCCGCCATCGACGAGAAGACCAAGCACTACCCCCCTACGAACTTCGGGCTTGCGGCACTAGCTGCGCACGCCCACCAGCTCCACCAGCGGCTCATCGTTGGCCGTGCGCGCGTCCAGGTCGACCACGCCCTCGAGGAACCAGTCGTTGTCGTCGTGCTCGTCGAGGAGGACCTGGCGCACGCGGTAGCGATGCTCCGCGGTCTTGTCGAGCAGCGTGAGGCCCGGCTGCCGTGCCGGCGGCGTGAACGTCACGCGGCCGTGCGCGGCGACGAAGGGCGCGAGCTCCGCCTGGAGCCGCTCGGGCGTCCACGGGGGATCGCTCGTGCGCACCAAGGCGACGGCGAGCGGCCAGTCCTCGCGCGCCAGCGCCTGCACCATGCGGTGCAGCTCCGCGCGCACCCGAGCCGTGAACGCACGGAGGTCGGCGTCGAGCGGCAGCAAGCGGGGCAGCTCGGGCAGCGGCTTGTCGGGCCGAACCTTGGCGCTGAAGAACGACTCCCACTCGTCGACCAACGACGAGTCGACCCGCGCCAGAAGCGCGCGGAAGTAGGCCTGCACGTCGAGCACCTGGTCGTCTTTGCGGGCGTCGGGCACCGTCTGGACCAGCGTCTTGTAAAAGTCGGAGAGGTAACGCAGCAGCAGGCCCTCGCTGCGCTCGAGGCCGAGGTCGCTGATGTACTCGTTGAAGCTCAGGTAGCGCTCGAGCATGTCGCGCGCGATCGACTTGGGTCGGATGCCCTCGTCGGCCCACGGGTGCCTCTTCACGAACTCGTTGAAGGTGCCGTAGACGAAGTCTTCGAGCGGCTTCGGCCAGGTGACCTCGTCGAGCCGCTCCTTCAGCTCGTCGTACTCCACGCCCTCGGCCTTGAGCTGGTGGTAGAGCGCCTGGCGCGCCTTGTCTTGCTGCTTGAGCAGGATCTGCTTGGGGTTCTCGAGCACGCTCTCGACCATGGTGACGACGTCGAGCGCATAGCTGTCGCCGGCGGGATCGAGCTGGAACAGCGTCTCCACCAAGTAGAGCGACAGCGCCTGGTGCAGCGAAAAGTCGGTCTGCAGCGCCACCGGCACGCGCACCGTGGGGCGCGCGCCGCCGCCCGGCGCGTGCACCTGCACCAGCCCGGCCTGGAGCAACGCCCGGAACAACACGCGCGCGCGCTGGCGGTGCTTGCGTTTCTGCGCGTCGCTGTCGTGGCTGCGCCCGATGAGCTCCACCAGGCGCGCGTAGCCGTCGCCCTGCTCGCGCTGCAAGAGCGTCATCATGACGCCGTGGGTGATGGCGAAGCGCGAGGTGAGCGCCTCGGGCGGCTTGTCGATGAGGCGCTGGAAGGTGTTGGCGTCCCACCCCACGAAGCCGGCCTCCGGCTGCTTCTTGGCCGGGCGCTTCTTGGTCTCACCGGCGGTGAAGCGGGCCTCGGCGCGCTTGTTGTCGATGATGTGCTCGGGGGCCTGGCAGACGACACTTCCGCGATCGTCGAAGCCTTTGCGGCCCGCGCGCCCGGCGATCTGCTTGAAGTCGCGCGCCGACAGGATGCCGGTGCTCTCGCCGTCGTACTTAGCGAGCTTGGTGAACAGCACCGTGCGGATGGGGATGTTGACGCCCACGCCGAGCGTGTCGGTGCCGCAGATGACCTTGAGGAACCCCTGCTGCGCCAGCTGTTCCACCAGCAGGCGGTAGCGCGGCAACAGGCCGGCGTGGTGCAGGCCGATGCCGTGGCGCAGGAGCTTCTGCACGTCCTTGCCGTAGGGCGTGTGGAAGCGCTGGCCCTTGAGGGCCTCGGCGATCCGCTCCTTCACTTCTTTGGACGTGAAATTGATGCTGGTGAGGCTCTGTGCCTGCTCGGCGGCCTCGCGCTGCGTGAAGTGCACGATGTACACCGGCGCGCGGTTCGACGAGATGAGCGCCTCGAGGGTCTCGGTGATCGGGGTCTCGCGGTACTCGAAGTCGAGGGGCACCGGCCGCTCCACCGAGGTCACCGACGCAACGGCGCGGCCCGTGCGCGCCGTCAGGTCGATGGCGATGGCGTCGACGTCGCCCAGGGTGGCCGACATGAGCAGGAATTGGCTCTTCGGCAACGCCAGCAGCGGCACCTGCCACGCCATGCCGCGATCCTTGTCGGCGTAGTAGTGGAACTCGTCCATCACCACCGCGTCGACGCGCGCGTGCGCGCCCTCGGCCAGCGCGATGTTCGCCAGGATCTCGGCGGTGCAGCACAGGATGGGCGCGTCGCGGTTGATGGTGGCGTCGCCCGTCATCATGCCCACGTAGGCGGCGCCGAACTCGTTGCACAACGAGAAGAACTTCTCGCTCACCAGCGCCTTGATGGGCGCGGTGTAGATGCTGACCTTGCCCTCGGCCATGGCCTTGAAGTGCAGCCCCAGCGCCACCAGCGACTTGCCCGAGCCCGTGGGCGTCGACAGCACCACGTGCTTGCCGTCGAGCAACTCGAGCAGCGCCTCCTCCTGCGCGGGGTAGAGCGACAGGTTCTTGGCGGCGACGCACTCGAGGAACGCCGTCAGGATGACGTCGGTGTCGGTGGTGCCGGCGGGCGGCAGCTTGTCGAGGAGCGGCGGGGTCACGCGGTCACGGCGCCGGCGCGCCCGCAAAGTCGTCGGCGACCTTCTTGGCGAGCGCGGCGTTGTGCCGAGCGGTGGCCTCGCGCGCCGCCGCTTCCTTCATGGTGTGGTCGGTGGGCTTGCCGTCGGTGAACTTCATGGCATCGAGGAACATCCAGCCGCCCCACGCCGTGAGCCCGAGGCCCACGAGCGCGCCGAGGCCGCCCACGGAGAGCCCGATGGGCGCGCCCTGGTAGGTCTCGGCCAGGGGCGGCACCGTGGTGGTCTCGACGGCGCCGAAATACATCACCGGCAGCGACGCGAGCACGAGGAGGGCGCCGCCGCCGATGGTCACCGAGGGCCACAGCACGCCGGCCTTGTTGCGGTTGACCTCGAACTGGTCGAGGTCGCGCTCGCCAGTGACGTCGCGATAGCGACGCACGAACGCGTTCTCGGTGTAGCGCTGGCCCTGGTCGCAGAACCACCAGTCGAGCTTCTCGCCGCCGTCGACGCACAGGTCCATCGCCGACTTCTCGAAGACCTCGCGCGCGCGGCCCGACAGCACGGGGCCGCCGTCCTTCAGGCTGTCGCCCACGCCAGGCCCGGCGGCACCGTGGAGCGCCGCCGCCACGAGGCGGTCGACGGCGGGGCCCACGAGGTTCGGCAGCTGCCCCACGTCGCTGGCCTCGATGGGCTGGCGCGCCACGGCCACGCCCTTCTGGGCGTCGAACGCGTCGAGCGTCACCACCAGCGTGCCGCCCAGGCGCCCGGCTTGGCCGAAGATGACGATCTGCGCGCCCAAGGCGCCGGCCATCTCGGCCAAACACCCGGCGTCGTCGCAGCCGACCGCCTGCTTCTGCGCCTCGAGGTCGACGAGGCGCCGCAGGTCTTGGCCCGAGATGGCCTCGATCTCCTGGTAGCGGGCGAGCTTCGAGGTGATGAGGCTGGTGAGCGTGGCCACCTCGCTCGGCTGCAGGTCGGTGCTCTTGACGTCGAGCACCAGCACCTTGGTCTTTTGCCGCGGCGCAGGCGGGTCCGCACCGATGGCGGGGCCCGCGAGGAGCCCGGTGAGCACGGACAGGGCGAGGAGCGTGGCGCGCATGGCCGCCGACTCTAAAGGATCACCGCTCGCAGCGCACGACGTACAGCAGCTCGTGGTTCTTGAGCTTGCCGACGGCGCCCACCTTCTCGCCGCGCGGGTTGTAGATGCCGATGCGCGCGCCTACGTAGCGCCGCGCGGCCATGGTCTCCACGCGCACCGGGCCGCGGCGCGCGAGCATGCGCTCGAGCGTTTCGCGATCGAGGTAGCCCTCGTCGTTGAAGCTGACGATGAGCACGCGCGCGCGCACGGCGTCGACGACGCGCTCGAGCGCGGCGCGCGCCTGTCCCTTGAGGTTGAAGGCGCTCGCGCGCGTCTTGCAGTCGACGCGCTTGGCGGCCACGCCGTAGGTCTCGGGGTGGTCCCAGCGCACCAGCGTCTCCCACACGTGGTAGTTGCGCAGGTACGAGTGTTGGTTGTAGGGCGGGTCGAGGTACGCGATGTCGGCGGCGAGCGCGCGCGCTGCCTCTTCGGCGTCGAGGGCGTGGGCCGCACCGCGCCCGTGCGGCGAGCGCGGCAACAGCGCCGGCACCCGCAGCTCGAGGTCGTTGTGGGCGCGCGGGGCCCACGCCTTCAGGTAGGCCATGTGCACGCCCACCGTGGAGTCGACGCGATCGGCGGCCTCCATGAGCGACACGAGCGCGACGTCGCGCACCAACGGCGCCACGTCGAGCTCGTCGATGCGCGCGCGCATGGCCTCGATGCGCGCGCCGTTCTTCGGGTGGAAGAAGCGCGCCTGTTCACAGTAGGTGTGCGTGAACCAGCCGGCGCGCGGCGGCGTGCGCCGCAGCTCGGCGAGCACCCGCGTGACCGCGGGCACCAGGTCGTCGTCGGCCTCGATGTAGCAGCGCGCCAGCGTGCGCGCGTACTCGTTGTGGTCGTTGGCGATGACGCGCAGCCCGGCGCCCTTGAGGGCATGCCCCACACGGGCGCTGCCCGAGAACAGGTCCAGCGCGCTGGTGGCGTCGGGGAGCTCGGCGCGCGCCACGTCGACGATGCGGCCGAGAAAGCGCCGCTTGCTGCCGAGGTACTTGATCACCGTGGGGGCTCGTGCGCTGTGTCCGGTGTTGGTAGATCGTGCGCCATGGTCCGCCCGCTCGCTCTCGTGGTCTGCTGCGCGCTGCCTGCGCTCGGCTGCGCGAGCCCCAAGACCGTCGTCGAGATCCCGCCGTGCGCGGACCGCGTCGACGTCACCGGCCAGGCGCAGCGCCTCGGGCCCCGTCGCTTCGAGCTCGACCATACCTTCGATCTCGTGCTGACGAAATCGGAGCTGACCTTCGAGGGCCGCGGCGGCACGGAGACCCTGGTGCTGGTGAACGATCGCCCCGACGCGCTGCGCGCGGTGGTGGCAGCGGGCCTGGCGGGCGTCGGCGCGCTCCTGCTCGGCAGCGCGTGGTGGGAGGTGAACGTGGCGGGCCGCTCGCCCCTGGAGGCCCAGCCCTTCTACCAGGCGCTCGGCGGCGCCGGCTTCACGGGGGTGGGCGTGCTCCTGGGGATCACGGGGTGGCACCCGGCGCGCTCGTACGTGCAGTGGGAGGGCCCGTGCCCCGCGGGCGACGCCGCCCCGAGCCTCGAGGTGCGGGAGCGATGAGCGTCCCCGAGCACTTGCTGGACGCGTGGCGGGCCGCGGTCGCGGCGCGCCGCCGCGCGGCGTTGGTGGTGCGCCACGCCGAGCGCGGGCCGGTCACCAGCCTCGCGAACCACGAGGACGTGCTGCTCACCGAGCGCGGGCACGAGCAGGCCCGTCGGGCGGGGCGCATGCTCGCCGCGCTGCACGCGCACGTGGTGGTGCGCCACAGCCCCGTGGAGCGCTGCGGGGAGACCGCG
>CAZONM010000293.1:0-7784 GCA_964580865.1 uncultured Myxococcales bacterium
CGCTCCCGGCGCGCCTGGCAAGGGCTGACGGCGGCCGCCCGGCGACACGCGCGGCGGGGCCTCCTCGGCGATCGCCGCGCGCGTGAACGACCGCTCGGGCTCTTGGCCGCGGGGTACTCCGCTCTGGCGATCGGCGTCGGGGTGTGCGACACCGGCCCACCTGGGCCTACGTGCCCCAAGGGGTCCCCATGCTCGCTCGCCTGCTCGTCGTCGCCCTCGGCGCCCTCCTCGCCAACGCCTGCACCGTGCCGCCGCCCAACCTCGACGATGAGGAGCGCCGCGGCCTCGACGACGACGACGACGACGACCCCACGGACCCCACGGACCCCACGGACCCCACCGACCCCACCGACCCCACCGACCCGGGCAGCGTCGCGCCGGGCGGCGCCTGCGTTGTCGACGTCGACTGCGCCGAAGACGCGGCGCACGCGGGCCTGTGCGTCGCGGGCGTGTGCATGCAGACCGCCTCGGCCGCATGCAGCGAGCCCGGGTCCACGGCTGAGTGCGGCAGCGGCCTGCGCTGCTGGGAGCTCACCGACAACGCGCCCATCTGCTGGCCCAACTGCGACGCCTTCAGCTGCGCCGGCACCTGCGACGCCGACGGCTCGTGCATGCCAAACAGCACCACCGGCGCGGCCTGCGATCCGGCGGCGTCGTTCTACTGCCCCGGCGGCGGCGGCGGCACCGACGGCTGCCCGCCCAACTCCCACCTCGACGGCGAGTCCTGCTACTGCGACGACGGCTTCGTCGTGAACGCCGCGGGCACCGGCTGCGAGCCCGGCGAGAACGGCGGCAACGGCGGCTGCCCGCCCAACTCCCACCTCGAGGGCGACGCCTGCTACTGCAACGACGGCTTCCAGGTGAACAGCGCCGGCTCCGCGTGCGTGCACGAGTGCGAGGGCAACGCCGACTGCACCGGCGGCCTGGTGTGCGGCGCCGACTTCACCTGCCAAGAGCCGCCGTGCACCGAGGGCTCGTGCGGCGCCGGCATGCTGTGCTCGGCGAGCGGCCGCTGCGTCGTCGACATCGGCGCGCCACCGGTGGGCCCGCCGCCGTCGTGCAGCGACATCCCCTCGCTCACGTGCGCGGGCGGTGAGTCCACCTGCGGCCAGCTCACCACCTTCAACCCGCGCCAAGGCGACGGGTACTGGGACTACCCGCTCAACGGCGAGACCGACGGCAACCAGTACCGCTCGTTCGCGCGCCGCGACCTGGTGGCGCTCATCAAGTACGCGTCCGCGTCGGTGCGCTGCGCGGCCGCGGGCTGGACCGTCGGCAACGGCGGGCGCCTCGGCCTGGGCGATATGAGCGAGCAGAACGGCGCCATCCCGGGCACGTCCATCGGCGAGCCCGGCCACCCCGCGGGCACGCACGTCGACGGGCACGACATGGACATCGCCTACTTCCAGGAGGGCACGGCCGACAACACGCTGCGCCCCGTGTGCGACCACACCAACGGCAGCACCGACGCCTATCACTGCGTGGCCGAGCCCGACTCGCTCGACGTGTGGCGCACGGCGCTGTTCATCGCCAAGCTGCACGACTCGCCGCAGCTGCGCGTCATCGGCGTCGACGGCAAGGTGGGCCCGCTCGTGGAGTCGGCCATCGACCAGCTGTGCGCGGGCGGTTGGGTGTCGGGCGCCGCGTGCGGCGCGGGCCTGTCGCTCGCCTACGAGGTCACCGACGGCGGCGCAGGCTGGTTCGCCTTCCACCACCACCACTTGCACGTGAGCATCCTGTCGCAAGACGACGGGTTCGCCAGCGGCTCGCTGGTGACGCGCGGCAAGGACGCGTGCCTGTCGCTGGCGGGCTGCGCGCGACCCGCGCTCGACGTCGACCCGCGGCGCACGCTCTATCGGCCGCTGCACACGCGCGTTCGCTGACGGCAGCGCCGAGCCTGCTACACTGCCGGCGTGGCGTACGAGAACTACCCGCTCGAGCCTGGTGTCGCGCCGCCGGTGGTGGCCGACACCGCGCCCGGCCCGTCGCGCTGGAAGCGGCGGCACGCGCCGCTGACCGGCATCGTGCTCTCGGGCGGCGGCGCGCGCGGCGCCTACGAGGCGGGCGTCATCCGCTACATTCGAGACGAGCTGCCGCCGCGCGTGCGCGCGCACGCGCGCTTCGAGATCATCTGCGGCACGTCGGTGGGCGCCATCAACGCGTGCTTCTTGGCGGCGAACGCGCACGCGCCCGAGCTGCAGGGTCGTGCGCTCGCCGAGGTGTGGGAGCGCCTGCGCATCGAGGGCGTGTACAAGGTGGGCTGGCGCGAGCTCATGCACCTGCCGCGCTTCTTGCTCGGCTCGCAGGGGCGCGGCGAGCTCGACGACGTGGTGGGCCCGGGGCGCCTGGGTGGCCTGCTCAACACGGCGCCCCTCGAGCAGCTGGTGCGGCGCGGCACGCGCTGGGCCAACATCACGCGCAACCTCGAGAACGGCGACCTGCACGGCCTGTGCGTCAACGCCACGCACCTGGCCACGGGCATGACGCACAGCTTCGTGCAGGTGCGCGGCAACAAGCCGCCGGCGTGGAGCACCGACCCGCAGGTGACGGCGCGCTTCGGCACCATCGGCCCCGAGCACGCGCTCGCGTCGGCGGCCATCCCCTGGATCTTCCCATGCGTCGACATCGCCGGCGACGTGTACTGCGACGGCGGGCTCAAGCTGAACACGCCCATCTCGCCCGCCCTGCGGCTGGGCGCCGATCGCATCATGGTCATCGGGCTGCGCGCCAAGGGCGAGAGCACCGACTCGGGCCTGGTGCCGCCCACGGGCGTCGACCAGTCGCCGTCGGCGCCTTTCCTGCTCGGCAAGATCCTGAACGCGCTCTTGTCGGACCGCACCGAGTACGACCTCAAGCGGCTCGAGCGCTTCAACGCGCTCATCGACGCTGGCGAGAAGGCCTTCGGCGACGGCTTCACCGACGCGCTCGCCAACGCCATGGAGCACCGACGCGGGCAGCCCTATCGCAAGGTCGACGCGCTCATGATCCAGCCCGGCGAGGACGTGGCCGCCGTGGCCGCCAAGCACGCGCGCATCGGCAGCGTGGTGTCGCGTGCCGGCGGCGTGGTGGGCCCGCTCATCCGTCGCATCGCCGGCGCCGGCGGCGAGCGCGAGGGCGACCTGCTCAGCTACCTGCTGTTCGACGGCGAGTACGCGAGCGACCTGGTGGCCATGGGCATGCGCGACGCCGACGCGATGCGCCAGCGGCTCATCGATTTCTTCGCCGTGTGATCCTGGCGACGAGGATCAGAAGCCGACGCGCAAGCCCACGCCCGCGCGCTTCTCGCCCTTGGTGTCGATGCCGCCGTAGAACGACCACTCGACGTTCTTCTGCGGGCGATACCCCACCGAGAGCTGGCCGACGGTGCGCTCCTCGCGCGCGAGGTACGAGACCGAGGCGCCCGCGCTCCACGGATCGTTCAGGTAGGCGCCCGACACCGTGACGCGCTCGAGGCCATGCGTGGGGTCGCCGATGGCCGTGCTGGAGACGCCGAGGGTGCCGCCGTTCTGCAGGACGCCGGTCATGGAGCCCGACAGCTCGAAGCCGTGCGCCTCGAGGTTCTTGAATGTGGACCCCTGCAGCACCACGCCGAGCCCGGTAGCCGTGGTCCAGGTGGTGCCGCCCATGGTGATCGTGCCGTGGTGCTCGAGGCGCGTGGTGAGCTTGGGGTCGGAGAAGCGCTCGCCCCACTCGGCGCGCACCTTGGCGACCAGGTGATCGTTGAAGAACGTGGTCTTGAGCTCGGGGCGCAGGCCCAGCGACGCCAGGGCGTCGGTCCCCTGGGTGTAGCCCACCACGCCCACGGCGCCGGCCAGGCCCACGGCCATGCCGTAGAACACCGCCGGGCGCTCGTTCCGCAGCTCTTCCACCATCGCCTTGATGAGCTCACCCCCGGGCTTGCCGAGATCGCGCAGGCGCTTGGCCTCGAGGCCCGTGGCGGAGACGCCGTGCTCCCGCATGGTCTCCGACAACAGCTCGGTAAGCCGTGGGGAGAGCGCGCCCACGGGCAGCTCCGACACGAGGCCGGTGAGCGCCTTCTGCAGCGCGCGCTGATCGGCGTCCGTCAGCTTCGCGGGATCGAGCGGGCCGCCCATGGCCAAACCCGCGGCGTCGAGGCGCAACGCATGCGTCATGGCCAGGCTGAACTGATCGAGCGCGCGCTGCACGGCCGCGTCGACGGTGGTGGCCTCCTGCTTCTTGAGCGCCTGCAGCTGCGCGCCGAACACCGTGGCGCGCGCGTCGATGCCGAGCTCGGGCAGCTCGGTGCCCCCCACCGACGAGAGGGTTGGCGGCCCGGTCTTCTGCGTCACCACGAGGCTGGCGGTGTGCGGCGCGACGATCTGGCTCGTGTCTTGGGCATGAGACGGCGCGACGCTGGTGAACGTGAGCGCCAGCGCCAGCAGCATGCCGGTGACGGCCGCGCGCAGCTTGCCTGTGCCGCGCTTGCCGTCGACGACCGCCAAGGTGTGCGCGATCTGCGACGCGCCCGCGCCACCCTGACCGCCCGCGCCCTCGCGCTCCTCGAGCCCGAGGCGCCTGAGCGCGTCGAGGCCCTGGTCCTCGGTCGCCTCAAGCGCCACACGCTGCGTGCCCTTGGCCTCGACGACGGTGGCTCCGCCCGCGACCGCCGGCGTGTGCCCGGTCCCGTGCGTGCGGCCGTGGTGATGCACCTTGGTGCGGCGCCCGATGCCGTCGTTCTTCATGCGCTGCCCTCGAAGGTGAAGCCGGCGGCGAGGTGCTCGACGGCCGCGCGCGCGCGCGCGACCTCTGACTCGGCGGTGGTGGCGGTAATCACGAACACGCGCTCCCCTGGCGCATCGATCACGTAGAGCTGCAGCACGCGGCGCTTCTTGCCTGGCGACGGCGCGCTGCCCTCGACGAGGACCGCGGCGGCCCCGCCCACGGTGCGGTCCGTGCGCGTCACCATCGCGTACCCCGGCACCGCCTTCTGCGCCGCGCGTTGCTGGTCGTCGACGTACACGGACAGCGCCGGCGCGCCGCCGGTGAGGTGCTCGTGGGCGACCGTAAGCGACAGCGTGGGGGTGCCCAGCTGGTCGACGAAGCTGAGCACCGACGTGTCCTGCAGCGCCGGCGGCACTGGGAATCGAGCGCCGCGAAAGCGCACGTGATCTGCTCGGCTGTCGGCCATTGGCGCGTCATCCTCGTCGAGCGGTAGGGTCCCAGCATGCCGCAAGAACGCCCCGCTGTCCTGCTCGTGCGTGTGACGGATGTGCTGGATCGGTCCATGGCTGGGCGTAAAGCGGCCGAGGAGCTGCGCGCCCGCTTCGTCGAGGCGCGCGCGAGGCGCGCGGCCATCACCGACACCGTCGAGGGGGCGCGCTTCGAGCTCGACGTGGCTCGCGACCTCGAGGCCGAGCGCGGCCGGCGCCGCGACGAGATCTTGCAGGCTGCGCGCGTGGCCGCCGAGCAGATCCGCAAGAAGCGAGGCGCGCGCCTGGTCCTCGACGCCGG
This sequence comes from uncultured Myxococcales bacterium, assembly GCA_964580865.1. GTDB lineage: Bacteria > Myxococcota > UBA727 > UBA727 > VGSZ01 > JACOUT01. Next base: position 5,473 of record CAZONM010000293.1, read on the forward strand.
CACGGCGCTAGCAGCGGCGAGCGAGCTCGACGTCACCGACGAGGTCATCGCGGCCGTCGATCGCTCGTAGCCGGACGCACCGTCGGCCGCGGCGCGTCACGGCCCTCGACGCCGTGCCTTCCCGCACAGCCCAAGCCACCGCGCGTGCGAGCGCACCCACCGCGGCGCGCCGTCGCGTGTCCGTCGACGCGCGCCACTCGACGCCGACGGCGAACCTGCTACACGAGCGGTCGTATGACCCAACACGCCATCGTCTTCATCGATCACGAGCACGCCAAGATCTTCCACGTCGACGTCGGCGACCCCAAGGGCGCCGCGCTCACCGAGGCCGCGCACCACACGACCGCGGCCCGCCACAAGACCGACGGCAAGGCCACGCACGACCACAAGCTCTTCGACGCCGTCATCGCGGGCGTGAAGAACATCGGCGAGATCCTGGTGGTGGGGCCGGGCACCGCCAAGAGCGAGCTCATGCACCACGTCGAGAAGACGGCCAAGCAGCTGGTGCCGCGCGTGGTGGGCGTGGAGGCGGTGGACCACCCCACCGACAAGCAGCTCGTGGCGCTCGCCAAGAAGAAGTTCAAGGCCATCGATCAGTGGCGCTGAGCGCCGCGCGCATCGTCGACGTCGAAGCGGCGCCTGGAATCCCGCCGCGCCACCGTGGGTTCGCGCTCATGTGCTCGCGCTGACCGCGCTCCTCGTGGCCGCCGCGCCCATCGACGTGCTGGTGATCGTGCCGCTGTGCGACGGCGCGCAGCTCGCGTGCGGTAGCGGGGGGCTCGGCGACGCGCGCGAGCCCTCGCGCAACCTGTATTGGGGGGCGCGATTCGGCGCCGCGCGCTTCCTCGAGGACACCGGAGACTATCGCCCCGCTCCTTCGCCCGCGGTGACGCGCGACGACGTGCTCGACGAGAGGCACCTCGTGCGCCCGGCCGGCGCGGGCGAGCGCCCGGTGCGCGTCACGCTGCTGGCGTATGACGGCGCGCGCATCGATCACGCGCTCGGCGACTTCTTCGACGCCGTGGCCGGCCACCGCGCCGACCTCGTGGTGTGGATGGGCCACGACCGCCTCATGGACGTGGCCGCGCCCGCGCTGTTGCCCGCGGACGCGCCGGCGAGCGCCGCCGTGCTCGCGTGCACGAGCGAGACGTACTTCAAGCCGTCGCTCGACGCGCTGGGCGCGCGCAGCGTGGCGCTCACCCGCACGCTCATGGCGCCCGAGGGCTACCTGTTGCATGCCCTGGTTCGCAACGTGGCGCGCCACGGCGTCGACGAGCGCGCGCACCTGCGCCGCGCGCTGGTGGACGCGTACGCGCGCTACCAGCGCATCACGCCGGCGGCGGCGGCGAGCGTGTTCGCGCGCCTGCCGTGATCGTCAGGGGTAGAACGTCCCCGGCGCGATGGCCTCGAAGGCGCTCGCGGGGACGTCCTTCAGCTCGTCGAGGTCGTCGGTCCAGCGCGGGTCGTCCTCCGCCTGGAAGTAGAAGGCGCTGCCGTTGTCGGCCAGCACCATGCCGTAGCGCTGCATCGCCACCAGGAAGGCGCGCGGGATGGGGGAGAACCCGGTGACGTCGAAGTCGGCGCGCAGGCGCACGCGCAGCCCCATGGGTGGCGCGTCAGGATCGTCGGGGTCACAGGCGTTCGGCACCGCGTAGTGCGACGCCGGCCGCACGTAGTGCGCCTGCGTGCACGGCAACGTGAAACGGATCGCGTGGCGGATGTCGCCGGCGGCGGCCTCGTCGTAGCGCACCAGGCCCGCGAGGATCGACAGGCCCCCGGCGTCGGCCGACGTCCAGCCCTCGGGGCGCTGGCCGAGGCTGCGCGCGCGCAGGTCGAAGCGCGCGCCGTTGGCGCACACGTAGCCGTCGTCGTCGTCGTAGCGGCACGCCCAGCCCTCGAACACCTCGCACGTCCCCTGCGCCACCGAGATCAGGTGGCAGTCGCCCGAGCAGTCGCGCGGATCGTCCGTGCCCTCGATGCGCACGTCGTCGACGTCGGGGAGGGCCACGGGCCCGGGATCGCTCTCGTCGTCCCACAAGTCGTAGGTGATGGACACCAGCGCCGTGCCCGAGGCCACCACGTTGATGGGGATGCCGTAGTGCTCATCGCCGAAGTTGCCGAAGTCGGGGTGCAACAGCGTGGCGCTGTAGGTGTCGGCGAGCTTGTTCGTCCACTCGGCGCTCACGGCCGCGGCGCTGACGTCGGTGTTCCAGGCGTCGTCGGCGGTGAACACCGGGCAGGCGCCGATGTGCGGCAGCTCGCCCTCACCCTCGCCCTCACCCTCGCCCTCACCCTCGCCCTCACCCTCGCCC
>CAZONM010000294.1:0-7769 GCA_964580865.1 uncultured Myxococcales bacterium
GTCCTTGGTGAGCGCGGGCGCGTCGCCGCCGCCGAACAGCGGCGCGACGTCGCCGCCGGCGGCCGGCGCGGCGTCGAGCGGTGCCTTGGCGAGCTCGGCCGCGAGGGCGGCGCCAAACGCGTCGCCGAGCTTGGCGGCGTCGTCATCGGCGGCGAGCGCGAGGCCCGAGTCCCCGGCCGCCGACGACAGGCCCGAGAGCGCCAGGTGTTGGAACGACAGGTCCGCGTAGGGGAACCGGGGAAGCGCCACGCCGGTGGCGCGCGAGAGCGGCGGCTCCAGCAGCAGCCACAGCGCCGACACCGCGTTGACGGCGAGGAGCGCGCAGAAGCCCCACGCGATCAGGCGCGAGAACAGCGGCCACTTCTTGGTCGGCGCGGCGGCGGTGCCCGTGGCGACCGGGCGCACGCGCTCCACCTCGTCGGTTGGGTGGTCGGCGGCGGCGAAGAAGCGGTGGGCCTGGCTGTCGTCGGCGGCCGGCTCCGTGGGCGCCACGGCCTCAGGGCTGGTGGTGTCGGCGCCCAGCTCGGCCTCGGGCGCCGGCGGCGCCTCGCTGAAGGGCACGAACTGCGGCGCGCGCCCGGGGTCGGTGGCCTGCAGCTCGGCGTCGGGCGCGTCGTCGAAGGGGGCGAACGGCTCGCCGGCGGCCAGCGCGGTCTCGGTGGGGGCGTCGGGGGTCGAGGAGAAGTCCACCGCGGGCGCGTCGGGGATCGATGGTGCCGACGAGGTGTCCACGGCGCGCGGCGCCTGGGGCGCCGGCGGCAGCTTGGCGGTGGTGCCGAGGGCGGCGCCGATGCGCGCGTAGTCGACGGCCTTCTTCAGGCGCAGCGCGCCGTCGCCCAGCGTGGTCTCGAGCGTCTCGAACACGCGCATGACGGCGGCGGCGTTCTTGAGGCGCTTGCCCGAGGGGGCCACCAGCGCGTCGAGCGCGTCGATGAGGCGCTCGGGCAGGATGCCGCCGAGGGCGCGCGTGTCGATCCAGCCCACGGTGCGCTCGAGCGGGCGGCCCAGCGCGGCCTCGATGAGCGTGCCGCCGAGCGCGTAGATGTCGTCCTCGGGGCTGCCCATGCCGCCGCTGGCGCGGCGCTCGGGCGAGAGCAGGCGGAAGAGCTGCTCGGGCCGCGCGCGGCCCAGGTCGGCCAGGCGCACGTGGCCGGCCGCGTCCACCAGCACGCGCTCGGCGGAGAGGGCGCCGTGGAAGCCGCCCGGCTCGCGGTGCAGCTCCACCAGGATCATGGCGAGCTGGCTGCCGATGCGGCACACGGCCTCGGGCGCCAGCGAGCCCGCCAGCATGGCCACGCTGTCGAGCGTGAGGCCGTCGACGTGCTCCACCACCTGCACGGGCCACCCGTTCACGTCCACCACGCCGATGGTGTGGACGATGCCCCAGTGCCGGTGGCGGCGCGCCATGGCGGCCTCGGCGAAGACGCGCTCGATGGCGTCGCCGTCGGCGGGCACGCGCAACAGCACCGGCACGCCGTCGGCGTCCTCGGCCACGGCCTCCTGCATTCCCGGGGTGACGGGGTCGAGCACGCGCGTGACCGTCCAGTCGCGCACGCGGGTCTCCACGTCGAGCACGACGGGAGGCTGGGGGTGGTTCTTGGAGGACTTGTCGTGGGAGAGAAGCATGGGACGCGCACCGTAGAGGAGCGCATCGCGATCCTCGATGACGCGCATCACCGGCGCGATCTGCGCCACACCGACCGAGCGTGTGGACGGCGCACGCGGGCGGCCGACGCCGCCGCCGGCCGCGTCAGAACGGGCGCAGGAGCGAGAAGCCGCCGTCGTCGATGGCGGCGGTGAGGTCGTCGCAGGTGGCGTCGTCGGCCAGGCGGACCTCGTGCCACCAGCTCTCCTTCGGATCGGGGTGCGGCTCGCGCTCGCCCTGGGTGAGCAGGAGGTCGTCGGTGGCCGCGATCACGGTCGCCTCCTTCTTGTGCGTCAAGAGGCCGAACGCCTCGTTTGGCCCGCGCACCACGCCCTCGAACGTGAGGGTCTTGCGCTGCGCGAAGTACAGCTCGCCGGTGACCAGGCCCGAGGTGGCCATGGTGGCGCCCGGCTTGCCGTCGCCGTCCATGTCGTAGAAGCGCGGGTCATCGGGCGCGCTCGGCAGCGCGTCGTCGGCGCCGAGGCCCTGCACGGCCCAGGTCTCGGCGAAGCGATCGGTGGTCACGGCACCGGCGGCGTGGTCGACGTCGACGGCCACGGCGAAGGGCGGCACCGTGCTCGCCGTCTCGTCGCTGATGGTGCTCTGCAGGCCGGCGACCTCGAAGTTGACCACGCGGCACACGGTGTTGGTCTGCGCGTAGGCGGTGCCGTCCCAGGCGCGGTCGACCAGCACGAAGGTCATGCCGCCGCTCACCTGGTCGCCGAGGATGGCGACGTGCGCGAGATCGGCGGCGGTGGAGGCGAGACCGAAGCGGCCGGCCAGGGCGCCCTCGTCGACGGGCACGCCGGCCACGCCCAGGCGATCGTCGTACACCGGCGCCACGCAGGCGTTCGCCGCCAGGCCTAGCGCCGCGATGCGGCAGATCATGCGCTCCTCCCGGGCTGAAACAGCGCGCGCGCCACGTCGATGAGGTGGCGGTCCACCAAGGCCACGGCCTCGGCCTCGGTGGCCGCGCCGGTGATCATCGTCAGCTCGGCGGCGGGGTGCAGCGAGTAGCGCACCATCAGGTGCACCAGGCTCTGCAGGCGGATCTTCACCTGCGCCGGCGCCAGCGCGAACAAGGGCGCCAGGCCCGCGGCCACCTCGTCGAGGAAGGCGCCCAGGTAGCGGTCGCGCCGCTCGGGCCGCATGCCACCCTCGTCGAGGATGGTGCGCAGCAGCATGCGGTTGGCCTGGCGGTGCTGGCGCACGAAGCGCGCTGCCGCCAGCACGGCCTCGTCGAGCAGCGCCTCCACGCTCGCGCCCGGACGGAACGCCGTGAGGATGGCGCCGCGCAGCTCGTCGAGCTCGGCGTACATGGCGTCCACGCACGCGTCGTACAGGCCCTCCTTGCTGCCGAAGTAGTGCAGCACGGTGGCGAGCGAGACGCTGGCGCCGGCGGCGATGTCACGGATGGAGGTGCCGTCGATGCCGTGCTCGGCCACCAGGCCGCGCGCGGCGTCGAGGATGCGGGCCTTGGTGGCTGAGGCGTCGGCGCCGACCGGTCTGGCCATGGGCCCTTGTAACCGAACAGGTGTTCGGTTACAAGGGCCCGCGTCCTCAGGGCCGCCGTCGTCACTGCGCCATGCGCTTCTTGATCGCGGCCTCGGCGCCTTGGATCTCGAGGAGCAGGCAGGCGTTGCGCAGCGGATCGCCGCCGAGGCCGCGCACGGCGTCGAGGGCGCGCTGGTCGCGCCCGTGCTTGCGCAGCGCGGTCAGCCCCTGGCGGCGGTCGCCGCACTCGCTGGAGGTGAGGTCGAGGAGCGCCACCTGCACGCGCTCGTCGTCGCTGAGCTGCTTGCGCCGCTCCAACACCTCGGCCGCGTGGTGGCGGCGCCACCACGCCTCGCTCGTGAGCAGGGCCTTGAGCTCGTCGTTCACGCCCGCGTGGGGCCACGCGGCCAACACCTCGATGGCGCCGTCGTCCTTGCGCTCCTCGATGCCCACCACGAGCGCGTGCTTCATGTCGTCGTCGGCCACGCCGAGGTTGGCGGCCTCGGCGAAGGCGGCGAAGCCCTTGGCGCGCGCGCCCAGCGCCAGATGCGCGTGACCGAGGACGGCCCAGTCGACGCCCGTGCGCTCGCGCTCGGCGATGGCCTCGGTCTCCGCCAGCACCTGCTTGGCCTCGCCGGCCGCGATGCGGTCGCGGCGATCGTCGCCCACGCGGGCGAGCACCACGAGGACCAGCACCAGCGCGAGCACGCCGCCGAGCACGGCCACCAGGTGCGAGCGCCGCATGCGCAAGACGGCGCTCGTGAGCGCGCCCGCGGCGTTCTGCGCCTTGGCGACGGCGATGGGCGCCTGCGCCACCAGCGCGTCCATGCGCGTGTCCTTCACCCGCGCCAGCGCGCGCGCGCCGTAGGGCGGCTGGTCGGGCACGCCGTCGGCCTGGGCGGCGTAGACCATGACGGCGCGCGAGATGCCCTTGAAGCTCTGCTCGCCGCGCGGCTGCAGGCGCACCTCGGCGGCGTTCATGGTGGCGTAGACCGCGTCGGTGATGAGCACCTCGCCGGGCTCGGCCACCGCCTCCAGGCGCGCCGCCAGGTTGACGGGCTCGCCGAACACGTCGCCCTTGGCCAAGCGCACCTCGCCGGCCGAGAGCGCGATGCGCACCTCGATGCGGTCGGCCTCGGGCGCGGCGCGGTTGTGCTGCCAGAGGCGATCCTGCACCGCGCACGCGCACAAGACCGCGTCGGTGGGCGACGAGAACGTCACCAGGAACGCGTCGCCCAGGGTCTTGACCACGCGCCCGCCGAAGGCGCGAAATACGGGCTGCAAGAGCGCGTCGTGCAGCGCCAGCCAGCGCGCGCTCTCCTCGCGCGACACGCGGCCCGTGCGCTCGCTGTAGCCGGCGATGTCGGTCATCATCACCGTCAGGGTCGAGGTCTTCAGGCGCGGCGCGGCGGCCAACAGCTCGCCCGAGGTGACGACGGACGGCGGCGGCGCGGTCGCCGCGGGCGCGCCCGACGCCGCCGGTGACGACGGCGGCGGCACCGCCATGGTCGGCAAGGAGCCGCTCGTGAGCAGGCCCGCGCCCTCCAGCGCCGGCGCCGCCATCGAGGCCGGCGACAACGGTGGCGATACGGGCGCGGGCGCGGCCGGCGGCGGCGACGAGCCGAACAGCTGCGTGGTGGTGGCGGGCGCGGGCGCGGGCACGTGGCCGGCCGGCGCGCCGTCGACCACGCGCGAGAGCTCGTCGGCGAGGGCGTCCCACCCGGGGGGCCGGGCGGCGGGGTCCTTGGCCAGCATGCGGGCGATTAACGTCGACAGCGCCGGCGGCACGCCGACCAGCGACGACAAGGCCGGCGCCTCCGTGCGCAGCGCCGTGGCCAGCACCTCGAGGGGGCTCTCTTCGGTGAAGGGCGGGCGGCCCGCGATCAGGTGAAAGAGCGTGGCGCCAAGCGAGTACAGATCGCTCGCGTGCGTGGCCGGGTTGCCGCGGATCACCTCGGGGGCGAGGTAGGCCGGCGTGCCCACCACCAGGCCCGCCTGCGTCACGCCGGCGCCCTGGATCTCGCGCGCCAGGCCGAAGTCGGTGATGAGCGCGCGCTCGCCCACCACGAACAGGTTGGCGGGCTTGACGTCTCTGTGCACGATGCCCGCGCCCTCGGCGGCCTTGAGCCCGAGGATGGCGTCTTGGCCGTAGCGCACGGCTTGCTGCCAGGGCACGCGGCCCTCGCGCCGCAGCCGCGCATGCAGGTCCTCGCCCTCGAGGTACTCCATGACCACGAAGGGGCCGGCGCCGGGGTCCTCGCCCACCGCGTACACGGCCACCACGTGGGGCGACGACACGCGCGCCAGCGCCCGGGCCTCGCGCAGGAAGCGCTGGCGCATCTCCGACTGCTCGAGCAGCTCGGGCAAGAGCACCTTGAGCGCGACGCGCCGCTGCAGCGCGGGGTCGGTGGCCAGGTACACACGCCCCATGCCGCCAGCGCCGAGCTCGCGCTCGACCTGGTAGCCGCCGATGGCGGGCATGGGCGCGGCCGTCATCGGGCCGACCATACAGCGCGGGCGCCGCGAGCGGGACGGGGCGACGGCGCCAGCCACGGGCCTGTGCAACCCCTCGCGCTTCGGCGATAGGCTCGCGCCGTGGACAACGGTCGCGATCCGATCGAGGTGGACGAGGGCGTCCTCGACAAGCTGTTCGCCGCGCTGCTCGAGACGGCGGCGCGCAAGGACGCGCTGCGCGCCTGGCCGCGCGAGCGGCCGCCCGAGCACGAGCCCCCCGTCCAGGCCCGCCGCGACGCCGACGGCACGCTCGGGGTGTTTCGCTTCTTCACCATCGTCGACGGCGACGCCGACCGGAACCGGCAGCTCACGGCCCAGGAGGCGCGCGCGCGCATCGACGGGCTCGACGACACCTTGACCGCGGGCGACGAGGTGGGCGTGGAGCTGCCGCTCGGCCGCCTAGCGGCCATCGCGCTCGCCGACCTCGACGGCGTGGGCGCCGGCCGCGCCCACCTCCTGCCCGCGCGCATCGTGGAGATGCTCGGCGACGACGCGCTGGCGCGCGCGGTCACGGCGCGGCTGTCGGCGCTGCGCGGGCCGCCGCCGCACGTGCCCCTGCGTCGCCTGGTCACCGACTTCGGCGGCGTGGCCGTGGAGTGGACGGCGGTGACCGCCGACCCGGCCGAGCTCATGGTGCTCATGGCGCGCGGCGACGAGTACCGCCTGGTGGTGGTGCCCGCCGCCACCTCGGCGGCCGCCTACGGCGCGCTGTTGCGCGCGCTGGCGCCGGCGCCGCCCGAGCGCTCGCTGTGGCGCTTCTTCGAGAGCGAGGGCGCGGCGCTGCTCTGCGGCTCCGAGGGCGCCCTGTGGTCGGAGCCCGGCGCCGCCGGCAGCGGCGACGACCCGGCCTACCAGCGGCGCCTGTCGCTCGAGGTCAAGAGCATCGCCATCTCCCGCGACGCCGCCGTCTATGGCGTGGCGCGCGCGCGCGCGCGGCTGCTCACGTGGGTCGGCAACGGCATCATCGACGACCGCGAGGCCACCATCGGCCTGCCCGTGGACCTGCCGCGCCTGTTCGCCCTGCCCTGGCCCGACCACGACGCGCGCGCGCGCGTCGAGCAGGCCGCAGCCCGCTTCCGCGCGCGCCTGCAGGCGCGCCTGTCGGCGCTGGTGTCGGCGCGCGAGCCCCAGGTCGACGACGCGCTCGGCGGCGCCGCCTTCCTGCGCGTGCTGGCGCGCGAGGCGCATGCCTCGACGACCATCCTCGGGCCCGCGGGCGCCGAGCCGCTGATCATCCACGCGGCCGAGGGCGCCGACGACGAGCTGTGCCTGCGCGTAGTCGACGTGGGCGTGCTGGTGCTGTCCCCCGCCGACGACGTGGTGCGCCTGCGCACGGGCGCGCGCGACCTCGAGCTGTTCGCCGACGGCGCCATCGTCGACGGCGACCCCGAGGCCTGGGCGCAGGTCGCCGAGGCGCTCGGCCGCGCCATCGCCGACAGCGAGCACGACCTCGAGCTCGCCTTCGACCCCGACGACGACGACGACCCCAACGCCGACACCGTGCTGTTGTCGGCGTGGCTGGCGGGCCTCGGCGAGCGCGACCCCGCGTCGCTGCGCTGGCCGCCGCGCGCCGACGCGGCCGAGAGCGCGGCCATGCTGCACACCTTGCACGACCGCTTCGTCGATCCGGGCCCGCCCCTGTCGGGCGACGGCGAAGCGCGCGCCGACGCGCGGAGGCGATGATGGACAAGGACGGCTCCCGCCGCGAGCAGCGGCGCTTCCCTCGCTACGCCACGGAGATCCCCGTGCTGCTGCACCGGCGCGGCGCCGACCTCACCGTCACCACCGCCGACGTCAGCCGTCACGGCGCCTTCCTGCGCACCGCCGAGCACCTGCCGCTGCGGCAGCTCGTGCAGCTGCGCTTCCGCTGCCCTGGCGTGGGCGACGTCGAGGCCATGTGCATGGTGGCGCGCCTGGTGGGCGCCGATCACCCGCGCGGCCCCGGCGCCGGCGTGGACATGTTCGCGCTCTCCAAGGAGGCGAAGAACGCGTGGGAGCGCTTCATCGTCGAGCTGCGCGCGCACGACACGTTCGCCGGCGCCGCGCCCGCGCCCGCGCCCGCCGCCGCCTTGCCGCGCACGAGCACCCCGTTCGCGCGCGTGCTGCCGCAGGCCGT
>CAZONM010000295.1:0-7767 GCA_964580865.1 uncultured Myxococcales bacterium
GCAGCGGCGCGACCACGACGGCGCCGGCGTCGACGGGCGCCGCCCCCGCGCCACCGTCGCCGAAGTGCCGCGCCAACAGCGCTCCCACCACCACGCCCGCCAGCGCCACCACGGCGGCGATGGCCGCCACCGGCGCGCGCCGCTGCTGAGCCGCGAGCTGCTTGAGCATTTGCTGCGTGGGCTCGGTGGGCTCGCGCACCACCGGGAGGTCGGGCGGGCGCGCGTTCGGTAGCGAGGGCGCGCGCGCGATCGACAAGGTGGCCTCGACGCCCAGGCTGACCACGCCCGCCACGTCGTGCTTGGCGCGCGCGGTCGAGAGCACCGCCATGGTCTTCTTGCTCTCCTCGATGTCGGGCGCGAACACACCCTGCATGAGCGCGCGCAGCATGGGCCCGTCGCCGTGCAGGCCGCGCGCGTAGCGGTACGCCTGCAGCGCCTCGCGCATCTCGTTGCAGGTCTCGTAGCGGCCGCCGGGCGTGGCGGCCAACGCGCGCTCGAGGATGGCGCGCACGTCGGCGTCGAGCACGTCCCAGCCGCGCGGACGAAAGCCACCCTGCGCCGCCAGGCCCCAGATCTCGTACGGGCTGCGCCCCTCATAGAAGCGCTCGCCCACCAGCACCTCGTAGAGCATGACGGCCACGGCGAACTGATCGGCGCGCCCGTCGACGCGCTCGCCGCGCACCTGCTCGGGCGCCATGTACGCGAGCTTGCCCATGACCACGTTGGGCGAGGTCTGCTCGATCTTGAGCGACGACGCCGCCAGGCCGAAGTCGATGAGCTTGACCTCGCCCTCCCAGCTCACCATCACGTTCTGCGGCGAGACGTCGCGGTGCACGAGCAAGAGCGGCCGGCCGGTGGCGGCGTCGGCGTGGCGGTGCGCGTAGTCGAGCGCCTCCAGCACCTCGCACACGCAGTGCAGCGCCAAGCCGGGCGCCAGCACGCCGCCCTGCTCCGACACCGACGACGTGACCGTGCGCAGGTCGCGGCCGGCGATGTACTCCATGGCGAGGTAGTAGCGCTCGGTCACCACGCCCACGTCGAACACGTGGCAGATGTTGCGGTGGTTGAGCTGCACCACGATGCGCGCCTCGTCGATGAAGCGGGTGGTGTACTCACGGTCGTCCGTGAGGTGGGGCCGCAGCGTCTTGACCACGCAGTGCTTCTCGAGCCCGGCCACGGTGCCGTGCTTGGCCAAGAACACCTCGCCCATGCCGCCGCGCGCCAGCGGCGCCAGCAACAGGTAGTTGCCGAACGTGCGCGGGTACTCCTCGGGTGGAGGAGGCGGCAGGTCGGCAGTGGCCTTGGCTTCTTCGCTCACGATCGCACGCGCCTCGTGGGGCTTCTCGTGGCACTATAGCGCCCCGTGCGCACCCTGCCGTGCCAGGAGCAGTTCCGCGAGGACCGGCGTCACGCTCGACGGCTCGCCCGTCGTCACGCGCGCGTCGCGGCGGCGGCGCTCGCGCTCCTCGCGGCCACGGCGGCCAGCGGCGCGCGCGCCGAGCGCGCCGCCGTCCTCGAGCTGCAGGCGCCGGGTCTGCTGCCGGGCGCCCAGCGCGACCTCGACGCCGCCGTGCGCGAGAGCGTGGCCGCCCTGGGCTACCAGGTGCAACCGCTCGAGCAGACGCGCGCCGCCATCGAGGACGCCATGGGCGCCGGCCTCGAGTGCGTGTTCGCGCGCGACGAGTGCGCGCTCAAGGTGGGGCTGGTGGCCGAGGTGCAGGCCGTGGTGACGACGTCGGTGGAGATCATCGACGACCGCATGGTGCTGCGCGGGCTCTTCCTCCAGACCGAGGGGAAGAAACAGGAGCGGCGGCGCGCCGCCGGCGTCATCGTGCTGCCCGCCGCCGACGGCGGCGCCAGCGTGCGCGCCTTCGTCGAGCGGCTGGTCAAGGGGCGCGGCCGGCCCACGCCGCTGCCCGTGCGGGTCGTCGTGGAGCCCGTGGACGCCGCCATCACCCTCGACGGTGCGCCCGAGCGCGCGGGCGTGCGGTGGCTTCTGCCCGGCGACCACGCCCTCGCCGCCGAGGCCGCCGGCTTCACGCCGGGGGCCCTGCGCTTCCACGTCGACCGCGACGTGAGCGACGAGCCCGTGACCCTGCGGCTCGAGCCAGAGCCCGCGCGCACCCTCACGTGGGTGGGCTGGACGGCGGCCGGGGTGGGCTCGCTCATGACCCTCGGTGGCGGCGTGGGAGCCGCCGTGACCGAGGTGATGCTCCAAAACGGCCTGGTGGCGCACGACAACCGGGACGCCGTGGTCACCCTTGGCCTGGTGGGCCTGGGCACGGCCGCCGCCGGCCTCGTGGTGGTCGGGGTGGGGGTCGCGGTGGCCCTCACGGACGGGTAGATCTCCAGGGGTGAGGACCGCGCCTGCCCTGGTGCTGCTGGTGCCGATGCTCGCCGCCGTCGCGGCGGGGTGCCAGCTGTGCGGGATCGAGGCCCCGCGCTGCGCGTCGCCGGCGGACCTCTACCAGGCGTGCGGCCCCGACGACTACTGCAGCGCCGACGGCTTCTGCCGCCCCGTGCCGCGCGCGCCCGTGGTGGGCACCTGCGACGATCCCGTCGGCGTCGTTGGCGTGCGGCACCTCGGCGTCGCCGTGGAGAATGGCGGGGCCGGCGCCATGGAGGAGTCGCTCGGCGGGCTGTTCTCGACGCTGAGCTGCGGCTCCGACGCCGCCGCCTGCGGGCTCGAGGAGCTGGGCGCGCCCAACGAGGTGGCCTACCTGCCGGTGTCGCTGCGCACGGCCGACGACGCGGGCATCACGCCCGTGCTCGACACCGTCACCTATCGCTCCTCGGGCCCGCCGCTCTCGCTCGACGACGGCTTCGCGCTCGAGGTGGTGTTCCGCACGCCGAGCACGCGCACCGCGGGCCCCATCGTGACCATGTCCAACGGCCTTGATGGTTGGGAGCTCACCGTGGATCCGGACGGCTACGTGCTGCTCGCCGTGGGTGAGCGCGTGCTCCTGGTGGCGGTGCCCACGCTGCGCACCTGGCACCACGTGCTGTGCACGGCCAACGTGCCGTCGCTCTTGGCCGGCGGCGACGACGACGACCTGCTGTGCGTCACCGACGGCGTTCTGGCGCAAGCGTCGTTTCCGCGCGCGGGCTCGTCGCCGCTGTTCGACGGACCCCTGGCCATCGGCGCGTACGACGACGGCGCGCCGCACACCGACGCCGCGGTGACGGCGCTGCGGCTGTGGGCCGGCGACCCATTCGCGGACCTCGTGACCTCGAGCGCGCGCCAAGACGCGCTGGTGGACGCCGCCAACCGCCGCCTCGCCGACTTCCACGGCATCGCCCTCGACCTCGCCAGCGACACGCTGCGTATCGGCCGCCTGGGTTTCGACCTGTTCGGTGACAACATCAAGCTGCAGCCCGTCACGCGCGCCGACGTCACGCGCTTCGAGGCGGTGCCCGCGCGCTGGCCGCGCACGGCGCTTGCGGCGGATCTGCCGGGGCTGTTGGTGGAGGCCTTGGCCCTCGACCTCGCCGATCCCGACCGTCACCCCCTCGCCTGCTACGGCGACGCACCCGTGGGCGTGCCGGCGCTCGGCCCCGGCGGTGCGACCGGTGCCTGCGACCTCAGCGGCGCCTCGGTCAGCGGCACCGTGGTGGCGACGTCGAGCTTCGTGCCCGACCAGGACGATCTGACCTTCTCGGTGTTCGTGGGCCCCGCCGCCAGCGCCGACATCGGCGTGGGCGGCACGTCGTGCGCCGTCGCCGACGGCGTGCTCGACGCGAGCCGGCGAGGCACCGGCGAGTGCCGCCTGGAGGGCGGCTACGCCGACGGCTTCGCGCGCCTGATCGCGCGCGCCGATCGCCCGCCCGCCGACGCGGGCTACCACGCGAACCTCAGCGGCGTGGTGTGGTCGCCGCAGATCGAGATCGGGCCCGACGCCACCACGCCCTTCAACCTGCCCATCATCGTCAACGACGCGCTGACCATGCCCGAGCTGCGCCTGTTCGACGTGGTGGCGCTCGAGCGCATCGGCCTCACGCGCGGCGACGCCACGTCGGTGACCGCGCGCGTGGTGCCGCTCGGTGACCTCGACCTGGGCAGCGTGTCCTTGGCCGAGAGCGTCGACTTCGTGCGCACCCTGGTGCTGGACATCGACGAGGTGCGGCCCGGCGTGATCGAGGCCGGCGGCGAGCTGACCGACGACTTCGCCACCCTCGGCATGCGCGGCGGCGAGACCACGTGGGACGGCGTCACGCCGCTCACCTTCGGCGTCGACCTCGGCACACCCGTGGTGCGCTGCGGCGCCAGCTGCAACGCCGGCGTGGGCACGGGCAGCGTGGAGTCGCCGGGCCAGTGGGAGGTGCTCGAGGTCTTTGGCCGCGGCGGCCCCTTCGTGCTGACCAACGTCGACGTCTCCACGCGCGGCACGCCGCCGCTCGACGTGGCCTTCGAGCTGCACCCCGAGGTGGCGCCCACGGGCTGCATGCGCGGCCGCTACCCCGACATCTCGCTGGTGGGCTGCGCGCTCGGCGCCTGCACCGAGGGCACCTCGTCGCGCGTGGTGTGGCTCGGCGACGTCACGCGCACCGAGCCGGGCCCCATGATGGGCGATGTGGCGGTGGTCGGCCAGCTGACCACCGCGCCCCTCGAGGTCGCCGCCGACGCGCTGTACTTCGAGGTGCGCTTCCTCCCCGCCGGCGACGGCACCGTGTTCTCGCTCGACGACGAGCACGGGCCCGTCGCGGCGGTCGCCGTGCGCGACGGCGCGCTGACGCTCGAGCTCGGCGGCGACCCCACGCTGCCGTTCTCCGTCATCGAGCCCGATCAGCCCGACGACGGTCGCGAGGTCCCCTACGTGGTGCGCGAGGGAACGTGGGTCCAGGCCTCGTGCTGGATCGGCGCCGAGAGCCTGTGCCGCACCAACCTCGCACCCATGGTCACCTTCACCGGACCGCCGCTCGCCGCCACCCTCCGCAGCGCGCGCGTCGGCGACGGCGCCGCCGCCGTGGCGTTCGCGCGCGTGTGGGCCCAGGGCGCCGACGTCCCCGGCGTCGACGTCATCCGGCACGCCGCCGAGCGCGTCGCGACCTCGTTCGGCCTCGGCATGGCGCCACGCAGCAGCCCCACCCTGGTGGTGGAGCGGCGCCGCACCGACGCCACGCTGACGCACGACGACCGCACGTTCACCGTGGGGCCGTCGTGGCCTCGCGTGGAGCTTGTCGGCGACGCACCCGCCTACCTCTCGGAGCTGGCCAGCGGCGAGCAGCTCTACGCGGTGGGCTTCGACATCGTGGGAGAGAACCGCGGCGTGCTGGAGCTGGCGCTCGCCGCGCTGCCGCCGGCGGGCACCGAGCTGCACGTGCTGCTCGACGCTGGCGACGCCGAAGGGATCACGGAGGATCAGCTGACGTTGCGCCTCGGCAGCGGCGACGCCACGCTGTTTCGGCGCATCGACGGCAACACCGCCGACCTGCGACCGGCGGACGAGCGCACCACCACCTTCGACGGCGTGCGCTCGCCCATCGTCGACCTGTCGTGGCGCGGCGGCGTCGTGACCGCCGAGGCCGACGACGGCGCCGTGGCGGTGCACGCGGCGCCGGAGTTCCCGTTCCTCGGCCTGGTGAACCGGGTGCTGCTCGGCAGCGCCAGCGGTGACGGCACGAGCAGCGACGGCGCGGCCGCCGTGCGGCACCTCCGCCTGTCGAGCCGGTGACACGCCCGCGGCAGCGACCTCGTCAGCGCGCGCCCACCTGCGTGCCGCCGAACAGCTCCACCGGCAGCGCGCCGGGCGCGGCGTGGCGCACGATCAGCGCCGCGGCGGCGGCGCGCTCGCTCTCGTCGCGCCACCCGAAGGTGCACAGGAACGCCTCGACGCGCGGCAGCTGCGCGAGCACGTACGGGCTGCCGAAGCTGACCACCACGATGGGCACGTCGGGATAGGCGGCGCGCACGCGCTCGACCACCGCGCGGTGCTCGGCGCTCTGCATGCCCACCACCACGACGTCGGCGCCGTTGGCGAGCTCCACCAGCCGCGCGGCGTCGGCGGCGATCTGCTCCTTCGTGGTGCCCACCGGCATGGTCAGGCCGCGCGCGCGCAACGTGCGGCGCAGCTCGTCCACGAACAGACGCTCGGTGGCGGCCACCGCCACCACGCGCCCGCGCTGCAGCGGCACCACGTTGCCGTCGTTCTTCACCAACGTCACCGCGCGCCGCGCCACCTCGGGGACCACGTCGCGCCGAGCGCGCTCGAGCTCGCGCAGCGCGGCGGCGGGCGCCAGCGGCGCGCGCGTGAACACGCCGTGGCGCGCCTTGGCGCGCAGGATGCGCCGCACCGCCTGGTCCAGGCGCCACGCGGGGATGCGCCCGCTCTCGACGGCGGCGAGCAGCGCGTCGCGCACCTCGCGCTTCTTCTCGGGGTACCACAGCACCATCACCATGTCGGCGCCGGCGAGCACGGCGCGCACCGCGGCCTCGCCCGAGCCGAAGCGCTGCACGATGCCCTGCATCTCGAGCCCGTCGGTGATGACCAGCCCGTCGTAGCCGAGCTCGTCGCGCAACAGCTGGGTGAGCACGCGCTCGCTGACCGTAGCCGGCAGGTCGCCGCTGTCGGTGAGCGCGGGCAGCGCGATGTGCGCGGTCATGATGGCGTCGAGGCCCTCGGCGAACGCGCGGGCAAACGGGTACAGCTCGACCTCGTCGAGGCGGGCGCGGTCGTGCGCCAGCACCGGCAGGTGGTAGTGGCTGTCGCTGTCGGTGTCGCCGTGGCCCGGGAAGTGCTTGGCCACCGCCATGACGCCCTCGCTCTGGATCCCTTGCACGTACGCGGCGCCGAGCTCGCCCACGGCCTTGGGGCTCGAGCCGAAGCTGCGGATGCCGATGACGGGGTTGTTGGGGTTCGACGCCACGTCGAGCACGGGCGCGAAGTTCATGTTGAAGCCGAGCAGGCGCAGGTCGCGCCCCAGTGACTGGCCGATGCGGCGGGCCAGCTCGGGGTCGTTGGCGGCGCCCAGCGCCATGGCCGACGGGAGGATGGTGGCGTGCTTCTTCAAGCGCACCACGTTGCCGCCCTCTTGGTCCACCGACACGAACATGGGCACGCCTGCCGGGTCGTGCGCGCGCACGTCGCGGATCAAGGCCAGCGTCTGCTCGGGCGTGTCGATGTTGCGCGAGAACAGCGCCACGCCGCCGGGCTTCATGTCGTCGAGGAAGCCGGCGATGGTGCGATCCATGCGCGTGCCGCCGAACCCGAGCATCAGCAGCTGGCCCACCTTCTCGCGCGCGCTCAGGCGCGCGAGCACGGCGTCGACGTCGACACCCTGCTCGAGCCACGGGTCGGCGGGCGGCGCCGCCTGCGCGGGCGCGGCCACGAGCGCGCCCGCGAGCAGCATGGTGACGACGGCGGGCGCGGGCGAGGCCACGGCGCGAACCTACCCCCCCGGCAACACCGGCGTCGAGTTCACGGGGGCGCGTTGCCCGCGACCTCGACGGACCCGGCGAAGCCGTGGCGCGTCAGGCGAAAGACGATCTGCTCGGCTTGGCGCTGCGGCAAGCGCGGGTTGTCGCTGATGACCACGGCGCCGCCCACCGCCGCCAGCGCGGGCAGCGCCAGGCGCTCCAGCACCGCGGCATGCGTGACGACGAGGTCGCCGCCCACCGACTGCAGCTCGGGCGCCGTCAGGCTCACCAGCGTGGGCGCGCTGACCGCCAGGTTGCCGTCGATGGCGCGGATGCCCGCCAGGCGCCCCACGTCGCTCGGCGCGCGCAGCTCGAGCGGGCCGCGCCGCGTGGGGGCGGTGCCGGGGTCGCCG
>CAZONM010000296.1:0-7691 GCA_964580865.1 uncultured Myxococcales bacterium
GGCGCGCCGAGCGCACCAGGCGCGCCCGGCGCGCCCGGCGCGGCCAAGCCCGCGAGCGGCCGCGGCCCCATCGTGCGCCTCGAGAACATCGTGGTGCACCTGCGCAACCCCGAGGTCGACCGCTTCGCGCGCCTGACGGTGGAGTACGAGCTGGCCTCGGCCGCCGACCTGGCGCAGTTCGAGGGCGCAGCCTCGCACCTGCGCGACGGCGTCATCACCTACGTGTCCGACCGCACCTTCGAGCAGCTCGCGGGCGCTGCCGGCATCACCATGCTCAAGCGCGACCTGCTCGAGCAGGCGTCGTCGGTGGGCCACGCCAAGGTCCGCGCCATCTTCATCACCGACTTCGTCATCCAGTGATCCGCCACGCCGCGAGTAGCCATGCTCCTGAGTGACGACGAGAAGAACGCGCTGAGTGCCGCCCTGGCCATGGGCGACGACGACTCGCGCGCCCGCGCGGTGGCGAAGCCGCACCAACTGGTCCAGCCCGGCGCGGAGGGGCGAGCCGCGCTGTTGCTGGCCGAGCGCGCTGGCGCGGCCGCCGCGCGCTCGATCGGTATCAGCCTCGTCGCTGAGACGCGCATGCCGTGGGACGTTCAGGCATCACCACCCGAGCTCACGACCCAGGCGGCCATGCACCTGGCGGGCGCGGGCATGGCGCTGAACATCGAGACACAACACGGCCCCGGCGTGCTCTTGTTGTCGGCCGGGCTCGCACCGGCGTTGGTGCGCGCCGTGCTCGGGGTGGGCGTGCCCGGGGCCGACGGTGACAACGTCGCCGACACGCCGTCCGCCCTCGGCGTCGCCGACCGGCCCGTGGTTGCGCGCATGGCCCGCCTGTTCGCCCGCGAGGTCGCGGATCGCATCATGGCCGAAGGCGGAGGGTTGCTGCGTGCCGGGGCGCTCGTCGATGACCTCGCGCGCGCGACCTTGCCGCGGGGCCCGGCGGTGTCGCTCGGCCTCCGCTTCGCGGCACCGATCGAGGGCGTCGTCGAGCTGCTCCTGCCGGTGCAGATCGCCGGCGAAATTCCGCGGACGGTAGGGGGCGGGCACATGGCCAACCACATCCCCGCCCTCGAGGTCGACGTGGTGGTGGAGCTCGGCCGCGCGCGCATCCGGCTCTCGGACCTCGCCATGCTGCAGCCGGGCATGGAGCTGACGCTCGACACCCACGAGCACTCGCTCTTGCCCGTGTGCGTCGACGGCAAGGCGCGCTTCCTGGGCAAGCCGAGCGCGTCCGAGGGGCGGCTGTCGGTGCAGATCGCGCTCAAGGAAAGCCCGCCTGCACCGATGAAGGCTGCCAGAGACGCGACGCCCCGCACGCGATAGGCCGACAGGGCCCCGGGGCGCGCACCTGGTGGACCCCGTGAGCGACAACCCCTTCGACTCCCCGACCAGCCCCGGCATCCCGCTGTCGGCGACCAGCATCCGCTCCAACGAGGGCGCGAGCGCGCAGCCGCGCCTCGACCTGTTCCTCGACGTCGCGCTCGATCTGCGCGTGGAGCTCGGGCGCGCGCGCGTGTCGATCCAGCGCTTGCTCGACGTGCAAGAGGGCACCGTGCTGGAGCTCGACAAGGCCGCCGGTGAGCTCCTCGACGTCATCGTCAACGGTCGCCTGGTGGCGCGCGGCGAGGCGGTGGTGGTGGGTGACCGGTTCGCAGTGCGCATCGTGCACGTGCTGGCGAACGACCGACGCAGCGAAGCGGCCTAGGCACAAGCAACGGCGTCGTCGACGCCCACGTTCAACGGGTGACTCATGTGGTGGATGCTCGCGCTCGCGCTCAACGCTCAAGGACCGCAACAGCCCGCGGCCGACGCTCGGCCCAAGCTGAGCGCCGGTGACACTGCCGCGCTGCGCGCGCAGCTCGCGGACGTGCTGGCGAACGATCTGAGCGCGACCACGCCCGTCAGCACGCTGCCCACCAAGCGCGCCCCCGACGCGCGCAACGCAACCGTGCCGGCCGGCGCGCCCGTCGTGGGCAGCGCGGTCGCCGGCGGGGCGCACACCACCACGTCGTGGGTGGCCTTGGCGGCCATCGGCGCCGCGGCCGGCGGCGCCGCGCTGTGGCGCAAGCGCAAGAAGGCCCGCAGCTCATTGCTCACCATTCGCGAGACCGCGCCGCTCGGGCGCAACAAGCTGCTCGCTGTCGTCGACACGGGCGGCCGACGCCTGCTCATCGGGGTCACCGACCAGGGCATGCAGCTGTTGGCGAACGACGCGCAGCCGGCGGAGCAGCTCGCCATGATCGCCAGCACGCCCGATGCGCCGGCGCCCGCCGACCCGGCGCGCGCGCGCTTCGATGATCACCTGCCGCCCCTCGAGGGTGACGAGCTGCGCAAGAAGCTGGCCGCGAGGTTCGCGTGAACCTGCAAGATCTCGCCGCCGCCGCGCAGGCAGGCCCGAGCGGCGCCGCTTCGCTCAAGCTGTTCTTCCTGCTCACGGTGCTGTCGTTCGCGCCGGCGCTGGTGCTGAGCGTGACGTCGTTCGTGCGCATCATCATCGTGTTGTCGTTCTTGCGTCAGGGCTTGGGCACGCCGCAGCTGCCGCCGAACCAGGTCTTGATCGGGCTCGCGCTCTTCATGACGGTGTTCCTCATGCGCCCCACGCTGCAGGGCGTGTACGACGGCGCCGTCAAGCCGTACCTCGACGACCAGATCGGCTACGAGGAGGCCGCCACGCGCGGCGGCGCCGTGCTCAAGGGCTACTTGCTGCCGCACACGCGCGAGGAGGACCTGGCCCTGTTCATCGACATCGCCGGCGTGCCGCCGCCCGCCAGCGTCGACGACGTACCTGTGTCGGTGAGCATCCCGGCGTACATGGTGTCGGAGCTGACCGCCGGCTTCCGCATGGGGCTGAGCGTGCTGCTGCCGTTCGCCATCATCGACCTGCTGGTGGCCGCGGTGATGATGTCGCTCGGCATGATGATGGTGCCGCCGCAGATGGTGGGCCTGCCCTTGAAGCTCGGCGTGTTCCTGGCGGCCGACGGCTGGCACCTGGTGGTGGCCACGCTGGCGCGAGGGCTCCATGGGTGACGCCGTCGGTGACGACGTGATCGGCGCGCTGGTGCGCGAGGCGTTCGCGCTCTTGACCACCACGGGCGCGCCGCTCTTGCTGATCTTGTTCGCCACCGGCCTGGTGATGGGTGTGCTGCAGGCGGCCACGCAGGTGAACGACCCCGCGGTGGGCTTCTTGCCGCGCCTGGTGATGGGGCTCGGCGTCTTGTGGCTCTTTGGCGGCTCCGCCGTGGAACAGCTCGCCACGTTCTTCGCCAGCGCCTTGTGGCGCGCGGCGGGCGCGCCCTGATGCCGAGCGCGACGTCGAGCGCGGCGCTCGATGCCACGCTCATCAGCGGCGTGCTCTTGCTGTTGCGCATCACCGCGTTCTTCACGGCCGCGCCGCTGTTGAGCGCGCGCGGCATCCCCATGCGCGTGCGGCTCGGGTTGGCGGTGGTGGTGACGCTGGCCGCCGCGTCCATCGCGCCCGTGGTGCTGCCGCCGAGCGGCCTCGCCGACCTGCTGCTGGTGGCGCTCGGCGAGGTGGTGGCGGGCCTGATGATGGGGCTCGTGCCGCGCCTGGTGTTCGAGATCGCGTCGGCGGCGGCCCAGACCGCCGGGCTCGGCGCGGGCTTGGGCTTCGGCGCCGCCGTCGATCCCATCAACGGCGTGCCGTCCACCGTGGTCGGCGACTTCGCGCTCATCGCGACCATCGGTGCCGCCATCGCCGCCGGACTGCACCGCGACCTCGTCGCGTTCATGTGCCGGCTCGCGGTCGAGCACCCCGCGGGCACGCTGGCGTCGCTCGACGAGGTCATCGCATTCGCGCCTGGCGCCATCGTGGGCGCCGTGGTGCTGGCCGGGCGCTTGGCGCTGGTGGCGCTGGCGGCGACCTCGGCCGCGCACGTGGCGCTCGGCGTGGTGGGGCGCGCGGTGCCGCAGCTCGGCCTCGCCAACCTCGGCTTCGCGGCGCCGCTGTTCGTGTTCGGCTACCTAGCCCTCACCTGGCTCGACGCGGTGGTGCTGCAGACCGTCGATGCCACCAACGGCGCACTGTCGGCGCTGGCGGGGTGACGCGTGGCCGGGCAACCCGACGATCAAGAGGAACGCACCGAAGACCCAAGCCCACGACGGCTCGACGAGGCGCGCAAAGAGGGCCAGGTGGCGCTCAGCCGCGACGTGGGCGGCGCCACGGCGCTGTTGGCCGCGCTGGCGACGTTGTGGCTCGCGAGCGGCGCCATCGGCGCAGCCGCGCTCGACTGGGTGCGGCGCTCGGTGGTGCTCGCCGGAGGTTCGCCGCGCGAGCTCGTCGACGCGGGGCTGCCGCTGGTGGGGCTCTCGGTGGTGGTGCTGGCCGTCATCTGGCTGGTCGCCGTGGTAACGGGCGGCGCGCAGACCGGCTTCGGCGTGTGGCCGAACCTGTTGGTGCCAAAGCCCGAGCGCCTGTTCTCCTTGCGGCGGCTCTTCCACGCGTTCACCAAGGAGGGCGCCGTGGACCTGGCGTTCGCCGTGGTGAAGGCGAGCGCGCTCGTGTGGGCGGGCGCGGGCGCGCTCGAGCGCTTCGTCGAGGCCACGCGCTTCCCCGCAGGCCTGGCCGCGCCGCCGGTGAGCATGCTGGCGGGCGGCCTGCTGCGCCTGGCGCTGGTCGCGGCCGCCATCGCCGCCCTCGACGTGCTGTTGCAGCGCTACCGGTACACGCAGCGCCTGCGCATGCGCAAGGACGAGCTCAAGCGCGAGCACAAGGAGGAGGAGGGCGACCCGATGATCAAGGGCCGCCGCCGCCGCAAGCACCGCGACCTGCTCAAGGGGCGCATCGAGGTGGAGGTGCCGCGCGCCGACGCGCTGGTGGTGAA
Organism: uncultured Myxococcales bacterium; assembly: GCA_964580865.1. Lineage (GTDB taxonomy): Bacteria > Myxococcota > UBA727 > UBA727 > VGSZ01 > JACOUT01. The sequence continues at coordinate 4,848 of CAZONM010000296.1, forward strand.
CCCCACGCACATCGCCGTCGCCGTGCGCTACCGCAGGAAGAAGGACCGCGCGCCAAAGGTCATCGCCAAGGGCAAGGGCAAGCAGGCCGAGCGCATGCGCGCGCTGGCGGTGGAGCACGGCGTGCCCATCGTGCAGAACATCCCGCTGGCGCGCTTCTTGGTGAGGAAGGTGCGCGTGGGGCAAGAGGTGCCCGCCGAGGTCTATCAGGCGGTGGCCGGCGTGCTCGCCTTCGTCTTTCGCGTCACGGGGCGCGTGCCCGGCACCGGCGCCGAGTAGCGCGCCCCGTCACTCGCCTCGGCACAGCTCCGCCTCGATGGCCCGCGCTTGCTCGAGGAGGCCGGCGGCCGCGAGCCGCTCCTCGTCGAGGGGCTGCTCCGCCGCAACCTGCGCGGCCACATGCAGGCGCACCAGCGGGGTCTTGTCCGCCGCCACCGAGTCACCGGGGCGGTGCAGGTACGCAACACCCTCGACGACCGACAACGGCAGCCCCCAGATGCCGAGCAGGTACGCGCCGATCTCGGCGTGGGTGACCCCCACGATCTCGGTCTCGGCGTCGACGAGCGCCATGCCCGCGTCCACCCGCGCGCCGATCTCGGCAGTGGCGTCGGCCGCACACGTGGCGAGCGCCAGGACGCCCACCTCGGCCAGCAGCGCCGACAACATCAGCTCGTCGTGGTCGTGGCCGAACCGGCGCACGAGCTCGAGGCGCTTGAGCGCGCGCGCCTGCATGGCGTCGATGTCGACCCAAGCGGGCAGCGCCTCCTTGCGCGCGGCCTCGAAGACGGCCAACGACAGCGCCAGCCCCTGCAACAGCCGCACGCCGACGCGCCGCACCGCCTCTTCCACGGTCACCACGGCGCGCACGGCGCCGAAGTACGTCGAGTTGCCGATCTGCAGGAGCTTAGCGACGAGCGCGGCGTCGCGCTCGACGACGCGCGCGATGGCGGCGCTGCTGGCGCGGGGATCGGCCAGCGTGGTCTGCAGCTCGAGGTACACGGCCGGAAGGCTCGGCAGCCGGCTGATGGCGCCGAGCGCCTTCCACAGCCTGTCGTTGCGCAGGAGCGTGCGCATGGCCGAGGCGCGCTTGACAGTGTCGGAGAGCAGCTCGGGCGGACAGGGCTTCGCGAGGAACTGGTGCATGTGCGGCGTCACGCGCAGCACCGTGCGGTCGTCGCAGTCGCCGGTGAGCACCACACGGATGGTGCCGGGGTGCATCGAGTGCACGCGCTCGAGCAGCGTGGCGCCGTCCATCACCGGCATGCGCATGTCGGTGATGATGACGTCGCACGGGGCCTCGCCGAGGGCGCTGAGCGCCTTCTCGCCGCTCTCGAAGCTGCGAATGACCACGCCGTCGACACCCTGGCGCAGCACGCGCTGCATGCCCTTGAGGATGAGGGGCTCGTCGTCGACCAGGACCACCTGCATGGAACACCACCCCGCGCCGCCGCGCGTCGCGAACTGCCTCGGGCACCCGCCGACCCGCCCCCATGGCGCGCGCGGACGGCCCTCGAGGGGAGATCGGCAGGAAACCGCGTGGACCTAAGCGGAGATCCGGCGCCAATCGGCCGCGCGCGCGGCAGCCTGCCGCGGCAGGGCAGCAGGCGCATGGTACGCCGGTCCGCCTTCGGCGTAGCCTGGCGATCGTGGCGTGGTTCGGGCCCTTCCTGGAGTCGGCGCACGGCGCGTGCTCGGCGCAGTTCCCGCGCGTGTGCTCGCGCTGCAAGCGCGAGTTCCCCGACTTCGGCGACCTCGTCGCACACACCGCGCCGAAGGGCGCTCCCAAGCTCGACCTCATCCCCGGTCATGACGACCCGCTGGGGCTCTTGGTGTTCCGCAACTGCGACTGCGGCAACACGCTGTGCCTGTGCTGTGAGGATGTGTCGCACCACGACGCCTTCAACCTCGCGGTGCTCGAGGAGGCGCGAGCTCACGGCCGCACGCAGGAGGCCGTGCTCGACGAGCTGGTGGCGGCGCTGGCCGCGCTGCGCGGATCCGCCTCCCCTGTCGGCACCGCCCCCGAGCCCCTGCTCCTCGAGGTGGGCGCCGAGATGCTCGCGCTGGTGGCGTCGGGCAAGCTGCCGGTGCCGCCCTACCCCGCGGTGGCGATGAAGGTCGACGCGCTCTTGCGCAAGGATTCGACGGGGCTCGACGAGATCGCGCGCACGCTGGCCGCGGATCCCACCCTGGCCGCCGCCATCGTCAAGGTCGCGAACAGCGCGGCGTACTCGCGCGGCCAAGCCATCACCAGCATCGACGCCGCCGTGAAGCGCCTGGGGCTCAAGGAGGTGTCGCGCGTGGTGTGGGGCGCGGGCGTGGGGTCCACGTCGGCGCGGGCGGGCTCGCTCTCGAGCTTGCGCGGCCACCTGTGGCATCGCAGCGTCACCACCGCCATCGTGGCCGCGCACCTCGCGGGGCTGCGCAGGGCGAGCCCGGGCGAGGCCTTCTTGGCGGGCCTGCTGCGTCCCTTCGGCGAGGTGGTGGGCGCCCTCGGCCTCGAGGCGTACCTGCAGCGCCACCCCGGGTTCCCCGTGGAGCCCATGCGCTTCTGGCTGCGCGTGCTCGACCATTTCCGCGGCGACCTGGGCGCCCTGGTGGCGACGCGCTGGCAGCTGCCGCAGCCGCTCACCGACGTCCTCTCGGCGCGGCCGGCCGCCGACGCCGCCGATCCCGCGCTGTGCGCCGTCATCGACGTCGCCGCCGCCGTGGCGCGCCTGGCCGACGAGCGCGACCACGTGAGCGAGGACGAGCTCGCGCGCCTGGTGCCGCCCGGCGAGCGCGCCGAGGTCGCGCAGGCGCTGCCCGAGAGCGCGGCGCTCATCGCCGCCTTCGAGGCCAGCGCCGAG
>CAZONM010000297.1:0-7669 GCA_964580865.1 uncultured Myxococcales bacterium
GCGCCCGTGGCCGGGGCGCGCGCAGCTCATCGCCGCCTGCCAGGCCGCGCTCGGCGGCGCGCCCGCGCCCACCGCCATCGTGCTCGGCGCCAAGGGGCGCTCGGGCAGCGGCGCGGTGGCGCTCTTGAGCGCGGTGGGCGCCACGGTGACGTCGTGGGACCTGGAGGAGACGCGCGCCGGCGGCCCCTTCGACGCCATCTTGGCGCACGAGCTGTTCGTCAACGCGGTCTTGGTGATGGGCCCCATGCCGCCCTTCGTCACGCGCGCGCAGATCGTGAACGCGGGCCTGGCGCGCCGCCTGGCGGTCATCGCCGACGTGAGCTGCGATCCCCACTCGCCCTACAACCCGGTGCCGCTCTACGACGACACCACCACCATGGACCACCCCACGGTGCGCGCCATCGGCGGCCGCGGCGACGTGGCGTCGCTCGACGTCGTCGCCATCGATCACCTGCCGAGCCTGTTGCCGCGCGAGTCGAGCGAGGACTTCGCCGAGCAGCTCTTGCCGCACCTCCTCGAGCTCGCGCACGGCTCCGCCGTGTGGCGCGGCGCCGAGCAGGTGTACCGCAGCGCGCTCGCCCGCCTCTGACATCCACGAGGGAGACATGACCACCACCGCACGCGTCCACTGGCTCGGCGCCGGCCTCTCGTCGGGCCCCGGCATCCGCCGCCTCGCCACCCAAGGGCTGCCGCTCACCCTGTGGAACCGCACCGTCGACAAGGCGCGCCAGGTGCTCGCCGGCGTCGTCACCAGCGCCGACGTGCGCGCCTACGAAATCCCCGCGCTCACGGGCGCGCTCAAGAGGGACGACATCGTGGTGTCGATGCTGCCGGCGCCCATGCACCCCGAGATCGCGCGCGTGTGCTTGGACGCGGGCGCGCACCTCGTCACCACGAGCTACATCTCCGACGCCATGCGCGCCCTCGACGGCGAGGCCAAGGACAAGGGCCTGCGCCTGGTCAACGAGTGCGGCCTCGACCCCGGGCTCGATCACATGCTGGCGCACAAGCTGGTCGCCGAGTACCGCGCGAGCGCGGGCTTCGCGCCGACGAACCGCCTGAGCTTCCGCTCCTACTGCGGCGGCTTCCCCAAGATCCCGAACGCGTTCCGCTACAAGTTCTCGTGGTCGCCGCTCGGCGTCTTGCGCGCGCTGCGCTCGCCGGCGCGCGCGCTCATGGGCGGCGCCGTGCGCGAGGTGCCGCGCGTGTGGGAGGCCATCGAGCGCTTCCGCGTCGACGGGCCCGGTGGCGCCGAGAGCTTCGAGGCGTACCCGAACCGCGACTCCATGCCCTACGTCGACGAGTACGGCTTCGACCACGCGTGGCCCCTCGAGACGTTCGTGCGCGGCACGCTGCGCCTCGCCGGCTGGTCGGCGGCGTGGCAGGACATCTTCGCCAAGGTGGGCGCCCTCAGCGACGTCGAGCTGGCGGCGCTCGCCGACGAGCTGTGGCGCGCGCACCAGTACGCGCCGGGCGAGCCCGATCGCGTGGTGCTCTACGTGGGCCTGCGCGCCACCAGCACCAGCGGCGCCGTGGTGTTCGATCGCGCGAGCGTGATGGACGAGGCGGGCAGCGCCACGGAGAGCGCCATGGGCGCGCTCGTGAGCTTGCCCGCGACCTTCGCCGTCGACGACGTGCGCGCCGGGCGCGTGCGCGCAGGTGTGCACGGGGCGCCGAGCGACGCGGGGACGATCGCGCGGTGGTTCGGGGCGCTGGCGGAGGGGGGCATGCGCGTGCGTGAGGTGGGGGCGGGTGCGTGAGGGGGGTTGCATATGGCATCAAACGACGTCGGGGAATCGATGGGCACGAAGGAACAGGCGCTCGATCGCTTCCTCGACGAACGGGTCGAGGGGTACCTCTTCAAGGACCTCGAGACGATGAGGACGGCGGCTCCGCTGGAACGGACCGGCCCTGGTCACGTCGGCTACCCCATGGTCATGGGCTGCATAGCCGGCATCGAGCTGCTCGGCCTGATCGCGCGGCCGGCCCCCGCGCCGCTCAAGAACAGACCTTCGGACCGGCGCGCCTTCGGAGACCTCGACAACTTCGAGCGCTTTTGGATCGAGTACCTCTACGTCGACGACGACAAGCGCGCTGCGCTATCACGACCGATCTACAAGCTCGTTCGCCACGGGCTCGTGCACAACTTTACGACGAAGGAGATCGTGATCGTGCACAAGTCCACGGTGCACCACCTCACCAGGGACGGGGGAAGCCTTGTGGTTGGCGCGGCGGAGCTCTTCGCGGACTTGAAGCGCGCCTACGAGACGCGGTTCAAGCCTGTGGCCACTGGCTCAGTGACGTCTGAATCGACGTCGCGAGCTCAGATGGCCGAGCGCCTCGATGAGCTTCTCATCGACAACGCGCTCGAGGCGACGGAGCACGCGTCAGCGATCGCCGAACTTCCCGCGTACCCTGTCGCGGCCCCTGGTCTCATGTCGCCGCTGTCGAGCGCTGGCTCGCCGGCGTTCACGACGGGAGCGCGCTCCAACTAGGCTCTTCCCTCGAGTTCCGCTGCCGGCGCCCCCCTCACCCCCGTCACCCCCGCCGCCGCCAAACCCCCGCCGCCGCGCCGAGCGCGAGCACCGGCACGAGATTCAACGTGACCACCAGGAGCGCCAACAGCACCGTGCGCTCCGAGCCCACGCCGCCGGTCGCGAGCACGGCCGCGCCGTAGCCGGCGCCGCAGGCCCTTGGTGGCGCGCCGGCACCTTGCTAGTCGAAGCCCCATGACGACGAAGACCAAGGTCTCCATCATCGGCGGCGCGGGCTACGGCGCGGCCGAGATCTTGCGCCACCTGGTGGTGCGCGACGACGTGCAGCTTCTGCGCGTCTCCTCCAAGGACCACATCGGCAAGTCCTTGGGCGACGTGCACAAGACGCTGGCCGGCTACACGGCGCTCAAGCTCGAGGACGTGCCCCCCAAGGAGGCCGCCGCCGGCGCCGACGTGGTGTTCCTCGGCATGCCGCACAAGGTGACGGCCAAGGTGGCCATGGAGCTCTTCGAGCTGCCCTGCAAGATCATCGATCTCTCGGGCGACTTCCGCTTGCGGTCCCTCGTCGACTACGAGCGCGACTACGCCCCCGGCCACCCGTGCCCCGAGCGCCTGGGCACCTTCGTCTACGGCATGCCCGAGCTGTTTCGCGAGCAGATCAAGGCCGCGCGCTACGTGGCCTCGCCCGGCTGCTTCGCCACCTGCGTCGCCATGGGGCTGTTGCCGCTGGCCTCGGCGGGGCTCTTGAAGGGCGTCACCGTGCGCACCGTGGCCATGACGGGCTCGTCGGGGTCGGGGCAGAACCCGCAAGAGGGCACGCACCACCCCATCCGCCACAACAACCTCAAGGCCTACAAGGTGCTGAGCCACCAGCACCGCAGCGAGATCTTGCAGACGCTCGGCTCGGCCGGCGCCGAGCAGGTCGCGCTCGACCTGGTGCCCGTCTCGGCGCCGTTGTCGCGCGGCATCCTCGCCGTCTCGCAGCTCGATCTGCCCGCGGGCCACACGCGCGACACGGTGCATGCGCTGTTCGCCAAGCGCTTTTCGGGCGAGCGCCTGGTGCGCGTGCTGCCCTTGGGCCAGGTGCCCGAGGTGGTGAGCGTGGCGGGCACGGCGCGCGTGGAGCTCGGCGTCGAGACCCGCGTCGACGAGGCCACGGGCCAGCGCTCGCTGTGCGTCTTGAGCGCCATCGACAACCTCATCAAGGGCGGCGCGGGCCAGGCGGTGCAGAGCTTCAACCTGATGACGGGCGGCGACGAGTACCGCGGCCTCGACGTGCCGGGGCTGTGGCCATGAGCAAGCGGCGGCGCCTGGCGGTGGTGAAGGTCGGCGGCGACGTGGTGCAGAGCGCCGCACAGCTTCGCGGCCTCGGCGCCAACATCAAGGAGCTGGTCGACGACGACTGGGACGTCATCGTGCTGCACGGCGGTGGCCCGCAGACCACGGCGCTGCAAGAGCGGCTCGGCATGAAGGCGGTCAAGATCGGCGGCCGGCGGGTCACCTCCAAGGACGACCTCGTCGTCGTCACCCAGGCCGTGTGCGGCGAGGTCAACGTGGCGCTCACCTGCGCCTTGCTCGGCGCCGGCGTGCGCGGCTTCGGCTGCCACGGCGCGTCGGGCGGGCTCATCGAGGCCGACAAGCGCCCGCCCACGGTGGTGCCGAGCCACGGCCCCGACCCCGTCGACTTCGGCGAGGTCGGCGACGTGCTCACCGTCGATGAGGTGCTGTTGCGCGGGCTCCTGCACCTCGGCGTGGTGCCCGTCATCGCCACGCTCGGGGTGTCGTCGCTCGAGGGGCGCGCGTTCAACATCAACGCCGACACGGTGGCCGTCGAGATCGCGCGCACGTTGCAGGCCGAGCTCTTGCTCCTGGTCACCGCCGTGGGCGGCGTCTTCACCACGCTCGGCGACGCGAGCACGCGCATCGGCACGCTCACGGCCGCGCGCGCGCGCGCGCTCATCACGGAGGGCGTCATCGCCGGCGGCATGATCCCCAAGGTGGAAGAGGCGCTCACGCTGCTCGACGCCGGCGTGGGTGCGGTGGCCATCCTCGACGCCGCCGCCGCGCATGCCTTCGCCTCGGCGGCGCGCGGCGACGGCGCCCTCGGCACGCGCCTCACGCCGTGAGCGGGCAGGGGCGCGCGGGCGCGCGGGATGCTATGGGCCCCCTATGAGCCTGCGCGTCCTCGAGCTTCATGGCACCGATCCCCGCCGCTGGGGCGAGCAACACGGCGAGTCCTTCCGCGACGACGTCCGGGCCATCGCCGACATCAGGATGGCGCTCACGCTCGGCCGCACCGACCTCGGCACGAAAGAGAACGTGCTGGCGCTGGCGCGCCACCACCTGCCCGTGCTCGAGCGCTTCGATCGCGCGCTCTTCGACGAGCTGTGCGGCATCGCGCGCGGCGCCGGCGTGTCGCCCGAGGCCATCGTCGTCGCCAACCACTACACCGACCTGCGCGACCTCACCAAGCGCGACCTGGATCGCCTGGAGGGCCGCGATCCCGGCGGGTGCACGGCGCTGTTCGTCGACGACGGGCGCCACCGAATCCTCGGTCAGACGTGGGACATGCACGGCTCGGCCGAGCCCTTCGCGCTGCTCATCCGCGTGCCCGGCCTGCCCGACGGCGCCACGCCCACGTCGACCAACGCGGCCGGCGTGCCCAAGCTCGGCAGCACCTTCGTCTTCTCCATCACCGGCTGCTTGGGCATGACGGGCCTGACGTCGTGGGGCACGGCGCTCACCATCAACAACCTGAACTCGCTCGACGCCACCGTGGGCGTGGTGTGGCCTGCCATGGTGCGCAAGCTGCTGCGCCAGCCGAACGCGCGCGCCATGCGCCGGCTCATCGACGAGTCGTCCATCGGCTCGGGCCGCCACTACATCCTGGCCGACGGCGTCGACGTGTTCGGCATCGAGACCTCGGGCACCAAGAAGAAGCTCGTACGCGAGGGCGGGCGCGCGCCGTACTTCCACACCAACCACTGCGTCGACGACGAGATGGCGGGCACCTGTCGCATCCTGCCCGGCAGCACCACGCTGCAGCGCTACCAGACCATGGAGGCGCTGGTGGCCCAAGGCGCGCCCGCCACCCGCGACGACGTGTTCAACGCGCTGCACGCCGTGGGGCTCCCGCAGAACGCCACCAACCCGCACGACGTGGCCACCTGCGGCGCGCTGGTGATGGACGTCGGCGCCCGCGACGCCAAGGCCTGCGTGGGCATCCCGGGCCCCGACGCCGACGCCATCGTCGTCGAGGCGCGCTGACCGGGGCCCGCAAGCGGGCTTGCGTCCGCACGGGCGTCCGTGTAGGTGTTTCACACACTTTCACGCACCACCCAGGGATCGCCATGCTTCGCCTCGCTCTCTCGGCCGCCGCCGCGGCCCTCTTCGCCTCGTTGTCCATGACGTCGTGCAGCTGCGGCGCGCCCGCCGAGGGCGAGGGCGAAGGCGAGGGTGAGGGTGAGGGCGAGGGCGAGGGTGAAGGCGAGGGCGAGGGTGAGGGCGAAGGCGAGGGCGAGGGTGAAGGCGAGGGTGAAGGCGAGGGCGAGGGCGAGGGCGAGGGCGAGGGCGCCCTGGTGACGCTGCAGCTCCTGACCATCTCCGACTGGCACGGCCAGATCGACCCCCTGGTGGTGCGCAACCCCACCACCAGCGCCAACGAGGAGATCGGCGGCGCCGCGGCCTTGGGGGCCTACTTCGACGCTCACCGCGCGCAGAACCCGAACACGCTGGTGCTCGCCGGCGGCGACAGCTTCGGCGGCTCGCCGCCCATCGCGTCGTTCTTCGAGGAGGAGCCCGCCGTCATCGCGCTCAACCTCATGGGGCTCGACTACGACACCTTCGGCAACCACAACTTCGACCGCGGCCTCGCGCATCTCCAGGAGATGATCGACCTCGCCGACTACACCTTCGTGTCGTCGAACCTGCAGAACCTGGCCGGCAACCTCACGGGCGTGGAGTCGCCCTTCCACCTCGTCACCCTGGGCGGCGTCACCGTGGGCATCGTGGGCATCACCAACGACGACGCGCCCACGCTGGTGTTCCCGGGCAACATGGGCGCCCTCACGGTGGCGGCGTCGGCCGCCGCGGCGAACAGCGCACGCGCGGCCGCCGTCACCGCGGGCGCCGACGTGGTGGTGGCGCTGGTGCACATGGGCGCCACCGGCCGCGACGCGGGCGGCGAGCCCACGGGCCCGCTCATCGAGTTCGCCGGCGACGTCACCGGCTTCGACGTCATCGTGGGCGACCACACCGACTACGAGGTCAACGAGGTGATCAACGGCGCCATCGTGGTCGAGAACAAGAGCAAGGGCCGCAGCTACGGCCGCGTCCAGCTCGACGTGCGCGTGGCCACGGGCGAGGTGGTCGGCACAAATGCCGAGATCGTCACGCCGCTGGTGGCCAACGTGACGCCCCGCGCCGACATCGTGACGGCCATGGAGACCTACCGCACGCAGGTGGCGGCGCAGCTCGATCGCAAGATCGGCGACACCACGGCGCTGTTCGAGCGGGGCAGCAACGTCGAGCGCCTCAACGAGGTGCCCATCGGCAACCTCGTGGCCGACGCCTACCGGCTGCGCTGCCCGTCGACCGGCGCGCCCTCGCAGATCGGCTTCAGCAACGGCGGCGGCATCCGCGACAAGCTGCCCTCGGCCTACGTGCCGGTGGCCACCCTCGATCGCGCGCTGCCCGACGCCGAGCTGGTGGTGGGCGACGCCTACGCGGTCCTGCCCTTCGGCAACTTCGTGGTCACGCGTACGGTCACGGGCGCGCAGCTCCGGGCCATGCTCGAGCACGGCTTCGCGCAGCTGCCGAACGCCGACGGGCGCTTCCCGCAGGTGTCGGGCATCGAGGTGGAGGTCGACATCGGGAACGCCGTGGGCTCGCGCGTCACCTCGCTCACGCTCACCGACGGCACGCCCATCGCCGACGGCACGAGCTACACCTTCGCCACCACCGACTTCATCAACCTGGCGGGCGACGGCTACACCATGCTCAACGACGGGCAGGGCACCACCTGTGCCTTGGGCGCCGACGTGCTGGCCGCGCACATCGACGACCAGGCGGGCCCGCTCACCCCCGCCACCGCCGGCCGCATCACCATCACCGACAGCGGCCCCGGCGAGGGCGAGGGCGAGGGCGAGGGCGAGGGCGAGGGCGAGGGCGAGGGC
>CAZONM010000298.1:0-7650 GCA_964580865.1 uncultured Myxococcales bacterium
GTGGCTCGGGTTTCTTCCGCACGCTGGCGCTGCCGCACTCGCCGGCGTCGTCGGCGCTGCGCCGGCTCGCCGGCGCCGCGCGCGGCTTCGCGCGCCAGCCGGTGCGCTGGGCGCGCGCGCTCACCGTGCGCGATCACGCGAAGCACACGCAGATCCTCCTCTATATGCGCACGCTCGAGGGCACCCTGCGCATGCAGCTCGGGCGCAGCGCGCGCACGGGCTTTCAGCGCGGGCTCATCACCGTGCTCGACGACCCGAGCGCGGCGCCGTCGGCCTTCATGCCCGAGGCCACCGACTTGGCGCGGCGCTTCGCTGACAAGGTTGGTGGCGTGGTCATGAGCATCCTCACCGAGACCTTGCTCGGCGTGCCGACCACGGCGCACATCCTGGGCGGCGCGTGCATGGGGCGCGATGCCGGCGCCGGCGTCATCGACGCCGACCACCAGGTGTTCGGCTACCCGGGCCTGTACGTCGTCGACGGCGCGGCCATGTCGGCCAACCCCGGCGTCAACCCGTCGCTCACCATCACCGCCATGGCCGAGCGCGCCATGAGCAAGATCCCGGCCCGGGACCTGGGCGCCAAGACCAAACCATGACACTGCGCGTGCGCGCAGGCGCATGCGTCAAGACGAGACCGTGACAATGGTCGCGGTATCGCTGATCGCATGAGCCATGCGATCAGCGTTCTTCCCCCGGTCCCCGACCAGCCCATCCACCCGCTCGCGCGCGATCCGCTCGGCCGCAGGCCGCGCGTGCTGCTCGCGTCGGCCTATGGCCCCTACGCCGTCGACGACGAGGAGAGCCGCAAAGAGAACCCGATGGAGCTGTACCACAACCAGGTGACGCGCGAGCAGGGCGTGTTCTCGCTGCGCATGCACCATCGCTCCTTCGGCCTGATGCTCATCCAGCACAACATCGACGCGCCGTGCACGCTGCTCGACTTCCCCACGCTCGAGCGCTTCATCGATGAGCTCAAGAGCGTGCGCTACGACGTCATCGGCATCGGCGCCATCATCCCCAACCTGCCCAAGGTGGCGAAGATGTGCGCGCTCATTCGGAAGCTGCAGCCGCACGCGACCATCGTGGTGGGCGGTCACGTGGCCAACCACCCCGGGGTGCGCGAGCTGGTCGACGCCGATCACATCGTGCGCGGCGAGGGGGTCGCGTGGATGCGCCGCTTCCTCGGCGAGGACGCCACCAAGCCCATGCGCCACCCGGCGGTGCTCTCGGGCATCGGCGCCAAGACCATGGGCGTGCCGCTCGGCGGCGGACCGCAAGACACGGCGGCGATGGTGCTGTGCTCGGTGGGCTGCCCCATGGGCTGCAACTTCTGCGCGACGTCGGCGATGTTCGGCGGCAAGGGGAAGATGATCCATTTCTACGAGACCGGCGATCAGCTCTTCGAGCTGATGTGCTCGCTCGAGGCGCAGCTCGGCACGCAGTCGTTCTTCATGATGGACGAGAACTTCCTGCTGCATCGCAAGCGCGCGCTGCGCCTCTTGGAGCTGATGGAAGAGCACGGCAAGCCCTGGGCGCTCTACGTCTTCAGCTCGGCCCACGTGCTGAGCAAATACACGGTGGACCAGCTGGTGCGCCTCGGCATCTCGTGGGTGTGGATGGGCCTCGAGGGCGAGGACGCTTCGTACGACAAGCTCCGCGGCATCGACGTGCCCGCCCTGGTGCGTGAGCTGCAAGAGAACGGCATGCGCGTGCTCGGCTCGAGCATCATCGGCCTCGAGACCCACACGCCCGAGAACCTCGCGCGCGCCATCGACTACGCGGTGGCCTACGCCACCGACTTCCACCAATTCATGCTCTACACGCCCATCCCGGGGACGCCCCTGTGGAACGAGCACAAGGCCAAGGGCGACCTGCTGTCGGACGACGAGGCCAAGCTGCAAGACGTCCACGGGCAGACGCGCTTCAACTTCCACCACGCGCACATCCCCGCGGGTGCCGAGGGGGCGTTCTTGACGAGCGCGTTCCGTCGCGACTTCGAGGTCAACGGGCCGAGCGTGCTGCGCATCGCGCGCACCACGCTGCACGGCTGGCTGCGCCACAAGCATCACGAGAGCCCGCGTGTGCGCGAGCGCGTGCGCCGCGAGGCCAAGGACCTCGCCCTCGCGTACGCCGGCGGGCTGTGGGCGGCCGTTCGCTACTTCAAGAAGAGCAACCCGCACGTGGCCGCGCGCATGCAGGCCACGCTCGACGAGATCGTGCGCGAGTACGGCCTGAAGTCGCGCCTGGCGGCGCCGCTGGTCGGCCGCGTGGTGCTGGCCAAGCTGCGCGCCGAGGAGGCGCGCATGCGGGCGGGCGCGTCGTGGGAGCCGCCCACCTTCTACGAGAAGAACGCGGCGGCGCACGCGGCCGGCGTGGTGGAGCTCAGGGACGCCGCACCCGGCCCGGTCCGTCGCGTCGAGGTGGCGCTGCCGGCGGCGGCGCGCGTCGCGACCTGAACCACGGGGAACGGCCAAAGCGGCGCGGCGTGGGGTACAGGGGGTGCAGCGCATGTCCCCGGAGGTCCCATGCCCGCCATCAGCCCCGCCGCACAGAAGCTCATTCACGACGCGCGGCTCTCGGTCGCCGACGTCGCCACGCTCAAGGGGGCGGTGCAGGCGGGCCAGGCCAGCGTCCGTGACGTCGAGCAGCTCGCCACCCGCTTCGCCGACGCGCTCGAGGCTGGCGTGGGCGACGCGCTCAAGAAGCTCCTCGCCGAGCTCGGCGGTCGCGCCAAGGTGGACGCGCCCATCGCGAACCTCGCGGCCGCGCCGGGCTTGCTGAACGGCACGGTGCAGCTGCCGCGCGACAAGGACTCGCACAAGGAGTGCGTGCCCCTCGTGCAGAAGGCGCTCATCGCCCTCGCCAGCCGCACGGGCGATCCCTCGTCGATGCTGCCGCTGCACGGCGCCGACGGTGGGTGGGGCGGCGAGACCGAGCGCGCGCTCAAGGCCTTCCAGGCGAAGCAGGGGCTCGCGCCAAGCGGCGCCGTCGACATGGCCACGGCGGTCGCGCTCGACAAGGCGCTGCGCGCGACGCGCATCCCGCCCATCTTCGCCGGCGGTGTCGACCCGAGTGGCCCGAGCCTCGCGTCGATGAAGAACGCGGCGGTCACCCTGATCACGAAGCGGCCCGACGCCTACGGCGTCGACGACGCGTGGGTGAATTGCGATCCGCGCCACGCGCTGCCCGCCAACACGCCCATCGGCGGCCTGAAGGGGAAGTGGAAGTGCAACCTCTTCGCCTGCAACACCATGGCGGCCGCCGGCTTCGAGCCGCCCTACTACGGCAATCGCGGGCGCGGCGAGTACCCGAACGCCAACCAGCTCTACAAGTGGAGCGACAGGCACGCGAGCAAGCACGGCAACGCCGGCCACGTGCGCTTCGAGCTGCGCGCCGAGATCTTGGGTGCCGACCAGCTGTCGGCGACGGAGCGGGAGCAGAAGATCAAGGCGCTCCTGGCCACGGTGGAGCCCGGCGACATGGTCATCGTCGATCACGCGGGCCCCGGCGTCGCGGACGGCGGCCACTGCCGCGTGGCGGTCGCCGCCCACGGCGACGGCTCGTTCGACTTCGCGCAGGCGAGCTTCGCGCAGGCCGAGCGCCAGACCGAGAGCTACCAAGACCTGATGGGCGAGGAGCACATCTGGGTGCTTCGACCGAACGAGCGTCGCGCCGAGGGGCCGGCGCCCATCGCGTGACGAGAGCGCAGGGCGCGGTCGTGCTCGCCCTCGCGCTTGCCGCGGCGTCGTGCCGCCCCGTCGCCGACGGCCGCTGCGGCAACCGCGACCACGTCGTGGTCTTCGATCCCGCCGGCGATCACGACGGTGACGGCCTTGACGACGCGTTCGAGGACGCGACGGCGCGCGCGTACCTGCCGTACCTGGCCTCCCACCCCGACGACGCGTGCGCGCGCTCGGGCGTGGTGTTCCGCGCGCGCCCGCACCCGCGCGACCCGGCGTTGCTGCACCTCATCTACAGCCGCCTGTACGAGCTCGACTGCGGCCTGCGCGGCCACGTGGGCGACAACGAGGCCTTCGGCGTCACCGTCGACCCGCGCCTGCCGCCGCCCGCGGGCTTGGTGGCCCTGGTGGCCGTGGCGCACGACGACACGCCCTGCGAGCGCACCACCGTCTGTGGCACGTGCGCCGGCATGCCGAGCTGCGACGTCGTCGACGGCCGGCCTGTGCTGTACGCGTCGCGCGACAAGCACGCCAGCGTGGTCGACGTGGGCGCGGGCTGCGGCCTCGGCAGCTGCTTCGACACCTGCGCATTGCCTGCGCGCACGAGCGACGTGCCGCTCCTCAACGTCGGTGAGCCAGACGCGCCCCTGGTACGCGATTTGACGGACCAGGGCTTCCTCCGCGCCGAGCTCGGCTGGAGCGAACCGGCGCTCCTGCATGCAGATCCGTGGGGCGACGCCACCTTCGGCGACGCGGGCAGCATCGCCGGCGACCTCGACGACGAGACGCTGCTCCCGCCCGCATGCACCTGCGACAATTGAGCGCACCCCGAACGCGCGCTGCGACATCGTGTCGCGCGCGACGCGCTCGACGCGGGTGGTACGTGGTCGGGCATGAACGCATGTGGCTTCACGTTTCCGATGGGGCGCCACCGCGCCCTGCTGCTCCTCCTGTTTGCGGTCGGTGCCATGGTGGCCGGTTGCCCCGGCCGTCCCGAGGTGCCCGCGCCCGCCGAGGGCGAAGGTGAGGGCGAGGGTGAGGGTGAGGGTGAAGGAGAGGGCGAGGGCGAGGGCGAAGGCGAGGGCGAAGGCGAGGGCGAAGGCGAGGGTGAAGGAGAACCGCCGGTGCTGAGCCTCGCCCATGCCAAGCAGGGCATGAGCGGCGCGCTCCTCGACATGGACGGCGACGGCATCGATGACAAGGTGGTGGGCGCCCCGCTCGCCACCTTCGGCGACGCCGTGGGCGTGGTGTTGGTGTACGGTGGAACTGCGCTGGGCTTCGAGCGCGAGCCGTTCCTGCAGCTCACGGGTGGCGACCACCTGGGCATCGCCATGGTGCGCATGCGCGACCTCGATGGTGACGGCCACGACGAGCTCGCGGTGGGCGCCATGTCCGGCGACGGTAGCGAGACTGCGCTGTCGGGCAACGTCACCATTTATCGCGGCGGCGCGAGCGGCCAGGTGCTCACCACCGTGTCGGCCGGGCAGCCCGCCGCCAAGTTCGGCTACGCGCTGGCGCGCGGGGACCTCAACGACGACGGCGTCGATGACCTGGTGGTGGGCGCGCCCTTCGAGTCGCCGAGCGCCGCGCTCTACCAGCAGGGCGGCGTGCACGTCTTCCTCGGGCCGAGCTTCACCGCGCACACGGCGCTCCCCGCCAGCTCCATCAACAAGGGCCTCGGGTGGGCCGTGGCCGTGGGCGACATCGACGCCGACGGCGTCGATGATCTGTTGATCGGCGCCTCCACCAAGGTGCTCGGCTATCGCGGCGGCGCCGCCTTCGCGCCCGCGCTCGACTCGCCGGACCTCACCGTCACCAGCAGCGCCTCCAATTTCGGCCGCTCCCTCGCCGTCACCAACGAGTATCTGCTGCTGGGCGCCCCGAAGGCGACCGTGAGCACCCAGCGCGACACGGGCGCGCTGTTCGTGGTTGCCAAGGCCGCGCTCCCGCGCACCGTCGATCTGGGCGCGGCTTCGAGCGACCTCGTCGTGACCATCAACGGCCCGGGGTTGTTCGCCCGCTTCGCCACCAGCGTGTGCGCCGCCGGGGACGTCGACGGCGACGGCCACGGCGACGTGGTGGTGGGCGCCACCGGCGTCGACGTCGACACCAACGACATGCGCGGCCGCGTCTACTACTTCCCGGGCAGCACGCTCGGCGCGTCCACCACGCTGGCCAACGCCGCAACGTTCTCGGGCACCAACCGCTTCCAGTACTTCGGCGCCGCCTGCGCCGTCGACGACGAAGATCGCGTGGTCATCGGCGCCCCCGGGGACGCCGGCGAGGTGGGCCGCAGCTTCGTGTACGACCTGACGACGCGCCTGCCCGTGCCCGGCGGCGAGAGCGGCGGACTGTCGGGGGTGGGCCCATGACCGCCGATCGCGATCCGCAGCGCATCCACCCTGGACGAGAGCACCACGCTATGACCCGCCCCGCCGTCGCCGCCCTGCTGTTCGCCTCGCTGCTGTTGCTCGGCGGCACCTTCACCGCCGACAACTTCAACGCGCGCGAGCGTCGCCACCAGCCGCCGCCCGCGCCGGAGCTGGTGGACCGCGACGGGCAGCAGATCGGCGCCGACAACGGCGAAGGCGTGGGCACCCACTACGCCGGCGAGGACTGCGGCATCTGCCATACCCCAGGCGGCAAGGCCGGCGCCTACGTGTTCTCCATCGCCGGCACCATCTACGAGGACCGCCTGGCCCGTCGCCCCGCCGTGGGCGCGCGCGTGATGATCGAGGACATCACCGGCAACGTCATGACGCTCACCACCAACAGCGTGGGGAACTACTGGACGACCACGCCCATCGGCTCGAACCCCATGGCCGTGGCCAACCACGGCGGCGCCACCACCATCCTCTACACCACCAACCCCGATGGCAGCATCACGCCCGCGGACCCCGCGGACTCGCGAACCTGGCAGTACAAGACGTGGATCAGCCACGACGACGCCACGCGACACATGGTGACCATCGCGCCCGTGGGCGGCGCATCCGGCACGTCGCCGCGCATGAGCTGCACCATGCACCACAACATGCTCGGCTCGTCGGGCGCGTCGTGGGTGAGCTCGCGCGCAACGTTCAAGGACCCGCCTACCAGCAACGTCAGCTTCAAGAAGCACGTGCTGCCGGTGCTGATCTCGAAGTGCGTGCCGTGCCACATCCCCGGCACGCGCGTGACCCGCGCCGCCACCGCTAGCGACATCGACGCGGACGACCCCACCACCGTCGACTACAGCGACGGCAAGGACTTCACGACCTACGGCGGCTCCACCATCGACAGCGTCACCAAGGACGGCTTTCGCGAGTTCGTGGATCCCGAGGCGCCCGACCTGAGCGAGGCGTTGCTCACCACGCGCAAGCGCACCGATGGCACCGTGGAGCACGCCGGCGGCGGCTTCTGGAGCGAGGACGACGCCGACTATCGCCTGATCCTGCAGTGGGTGACCGAGGGCGCGCTCGACAACTGACGAGCTGGCGCGGCACGAACCCTCGCCAGCGTCCCGCCACCGGTGGCGCCCGGTCACCCGTGGAGCGGCCGCGCCGATCCCCGCCGGGAGCGGGCGTTCGTCAGGCCGCTAACGGTCCCGGGGTGATCGCGAATGGATCGACGCGGCGCATCATTCATTTGCCTGCAATTACAGCCAATTGGACCGAGCGAGTGCGCTCGCGCACGTTGGCTCGTGGATTGCTTTTCCCGTCCACAACTCCCTTTGGGTGTGCCATAGGCGCACATTCTGCCACCCGTGGCGCGGCTTCGTGACCCTGATCTCTTGCGCTGAGGTCCTGATGCGACGACTTCCCCTCTCCCTGTTGGCGGCCGTCTTGTGCGCCGCCGCCGCTCGCGCGGAGGCGCCGGCCCCGGCCGACGCCGCCGAGATGCCCGCCGAGAAGATCGACGAGACGCGCGCGTTCGCACCCAAGGCCGCGCCCGACGGCGCCAGCGCTGCGCCCGCCGCCGCGCCCACGGCGCC
>CAZONM010000299.1:0-7581 GCA_964580865.1 uncultured Myxococcales bacterium
GGCGCTCACGAAGCTGCCGGCCGACGCGCCGCGCGTGGCGCTCCGGCGTGACGAGGGCGACGCCCTCGTCGACGGCGTGGTCGAGCGCCTCGCCGTCATCTTGCGCAACCGCGGGCGCCTGGCATCCATCGAGCGCACCGCCACTGACGCCGCGGGGGGCCTCGAGATCCTGCGTTGGCGCCCGCCCACGAGCGACCCCGCGCTTGCGCTCCTGTCCCTCGCCGGCCGCCGCAAGGACCTCGTCGACGACGCCGCCGTGCAGCGCGCCTTGGCCGACCCGCGCCTGTTGTCGGCGTCGTCGGAGGAGCGCGTGGCCGCCGCCATGGCGCTCGAGCGCGCGTGGATGGACGCGGGGCTCGCGGTGCCGCTGCTCACGGCCGATCGGTGGTACGCGGTCGATCCCGATCTGCGCGGCGTGGTGCTGCGCGAAGACGGCGTGCCGCTCATGTTCGACGCGTACTTCGCGGGGGCGCGTTGATGGGCTGGCGCGCGCTCATCCCCCCGTCGCTGCGCTTCCGCCTCATCGCGGCGTTGCTCGTGGCCGTGGCGCTCGCGGTGACCGCGGAGACCATCTCGCACATGGCCGAGGTGAGCGCCCGGCTCGAGCGCGACCTGGCGGCGCACGGCGACCGCGTCTCCGACGCGCTGCGCACCGAGCTCGAGCAGACTCTCGACACCCTCGACTTCGAGCTCGAGGCCGCCACCGGCCCCGCGGGGCGATCGCTGCTCGGCGCGCGCGCCGAGGCGCGCTTCCTCGGCGCCAAGGCACGTCTGCAAGAGGGCGTGCTGGAGGTGCTCAAGGTGCTCGGGCCCGACGGCGCGATCCTGTCGTCGGGGCACTGGCCGGCGTCGTTCGGCGCCCTCGATCCCAACTTCGAGAGCTACGACCCGCAGAAGGGCCAAAGCCTCCACGTCATCGACGAGCCCACCCCCGAAGGATCGTCGCCGGCCATCGAGCGCTGGGCCACGGGCCGCGCCGGCGGGCGCGAGACGCTGGTGGTGGCCGGGCGCTTCCTCGACGCGCCGCAGCTCGAGCGCATGCGCGGCCGCACCGGCGCCGACGTCCTCGCGCTTTGTCGCGTGGGCGATCCGCCGGCGGCCGAGCAAGGCCGGGCGCAGGCGGCCGGGCGCTGCATCGCGGTCGGCGCCGCGGAGGTGGTGGGCGCGCAGGTCTTCGATCCGGACGATCCCGCGCTCGACGATCGGTTGCACCTCGTGGCCATCGATCTCGGCACCCATCACCTGTGGGTTGGGCTCGATCGCTCCACCATCGTCAAGGTGCGCGCCGGCATCCTGCGGCGCGCGGTGCTGGTGGGGCTCGCGTCGATCGCGTTCGCCATGCTGCTCGGCACGCTCATCGCAACGCGCCTGACGTGGCCCATCGAGCAGCTGGCGCAAGGCGCGGCCAAGCTCGCGAGCGGTGATCTGCGCGTGCGCATCCCCGTCGAGGCGCGGCGCGGCAACAGCGAGGTCGATCGCCTGGTCGACGCCTTCAACTCCATGGCCGCCGATCTCGAGCGCGGCCAAGCGCGGCTCTTGCAGGCCGAGCGCGTTGCGGCCTGGCAGGAGATCGCGCGTGGCTTGGCCCACGAGCTCAAGAACCCGCTCACGCCCATCCTCGGCGCCATGGACGTTGTGCGCAAGGCGCGCAAGCTCGACCGCCCCGACTTCGACGCCATCCTCGAGGAGCAGGCCAACGCCGTCGTCGAAGAGGTCATGCGCCTGAAGGAGCTGTCCGACGCGTTCGCGCGCTTCGCTCGCCTGCCTGAGAAGAAGGTCGAGCCGATCCGCGTGGCCGAGCTCGTCGACCACGCCGTAGCGCTCTACGCCCACCACGAGGGATTGACGGTGGAGCGCGTGTACGAAGAGGGCCTGCCGGCCGTCGACGCCGATCGCACGCAGCTCGGCATCGTGGTCACCAACCTGGTGAAGAACGCGGTGGAGGCGATGGATGCGCGCGGCACCCTGCGCATCTACCTGCGGCGGGTCGGCGACCCCGCGCAGTGGCTCGAGCTCGCCGTCGACGACAACGGGCCCGGTATCGCCCCCGAGGTGCGCGAGCGCCTGTTCACGCCCTACGTCACCACCAAGGGGAGCCGCGGCACGGGCCTTGGGCTCGCGCTCGCGCATCGGATCGTCCATGACCACGAGGGCGTCATCGAGGCCGGCGACGCCCCCGGCGGCGGCGCGCGCTTCACCGTGCGCCTCCCGCTGAGGATCGCGTAGCGGCGTTTCGGGGAGCGGCGCGCTCGCTCCCACTCCCGCTGGATGGCGCGCGTTCGTCGCCGCCGCGTCGGCGCGATGGTGCCTGCGGCACCGATGGTCACCGGTGCGCGGGTCGTCACCGCCCGCGGTCCTCCTCGGTGGCCCACGCGACGGCCTGCTCGAGACGCGCGATGCGCTCGCGCAGCTGCTCGTTCTCGACCTCGAGGGTGGGCAGCGGCGGCACGGCGGTCGGTCGCGGCGCACCGGTCTCGATGAAGCGCGCTACCTCGATGCGCGAGACCACATCGGTCGCGATGAAGGCGAGCTCGAGGTGCGGGCGCGGCTCCGCGGTGGCGCGCAGCACCACGGCCGGGAGATCGAGCTCGGCGCCCGTCACGGGGTGCACCAGCACGACCGCGACGCGCTCTCCCGGCGGGCGCAGCTCGCTCGAGTACAGCACCGTCGAGCCCGCCACGAGGTCGCGATCGGCGAAGCGCCGCAGGCGCTCCACGGTAGTGGGCCGCACGGCGAAGCGCGCGGCGGTCGCCACCGGCTCGGGCAATGGCGCGAGCCACCCGTCCTCGTCGTCCCACGCCTCCGCCAGGTAGAGCAGCGGCGCGTCCGCCGCCGCGCCGCGCGCGCCGCCCGGTGGCAAGAAGCGCAGCCCCGCGCCATGGGCCTCGTCGTTGCGCACGACCACCGCGGGGCGCGCCGTGCCCTCGGTCTCTTGGTGCAGTCGCACCACGCTTACGTGCCGGCCGATCACCAGGCCCACGGGCCCCCGCACGAGCAGGCCCGACGCCGACTGATCCTCGACGCGCCCGGTGCTCTGCACCTGGCCGTCCACAAGCACGGCGCGCAGGCTGGAGCGTTCTCGCGGGCTGCGATCGACGAGGGCCATCGCACCTAGCATCACTCGATCGCGCGCGCGCTCATCGGTAGGTGATCCGATGAGGGGCGCGGGCGAGCGTGCCCGCGTCACACGCTGGTCGCCGGCGGCGCACTCGGCAGCCGAACCTCGATGCAACAGCCGCCGCCGTCGCGGTCGGAGGCGCGCGCGGTGCCGCCGTGCGCTTGCGCCAGCTCCCGCACCAGCGCGAGGCCGAGGCCCGTCCCCACGACGTGCTCCTCGCCCGGCCGCTGCACCCGATGGAAGCGCGCGAACACACGCTCATGCTCGGCCGACGGGATGCCCGGTCCGCGATCGAGCACGCGCAGCACCGCCGTGCCGTGATCGTCGGTGACCTCGACGACGATGGTGCGCTCGCCGCCGCTCGCGTACTTCACCGCATTGTCGAGCAGGTTGACCACCACCTGCTCGATGGCCTGGCGATCGAAGGCGGCCTCGACGTCGTCGGCGCGGACCTCGATGGCGCACCCCTTGGTCTGCAGAAACGGCGCCTGCGCGGCGGCGATGGCGCGCACGGTGTCGCCCAGGTTGCCGCGCGTGGCGCGCAGCGGTCGGCGGCCCTCCTCGATGCGCGTGGCCTCGAGCACGTTCTCCACCAGGTGCGACAGGCGCACGCTCTCCTGCACCATGTCGTCGTGGAACTTGCGGCGCTTGTCGTCGGACACCAAGCCGTCGCGCAAGAGCTCGGCATGCATGCGCAGGGTGGTGAGCGGCGTGCGCAGCTCGTGGCTGACGGCGGAGATGAAGGCGCCCCGTTGCCGCGCGAGCTGATCGGCGCGGCGCGCGGCGAGGTCGGTGACCACCGCCGCCGCGGCGACCACCACGAGCAGGATGACCCACAGGCCGATCTCCGTCGGCGGAATGCCAGCGACGGCCGTCAGCGCCTCGGGCGGGAAGCACAGCTCGGCGCCCTCGAGCACGTCGCTGGCGCCGGTGCGCAGCACGCACTCGGCGACGGCGCCGGGCTTGATCACGGTCGGTCGCCCGTTCGCGACGGTCTGACGCTCCACCACCGAGGGCAGCCACCGATCGAGCACCTGCACGCGATCGAGCAACACCCCTTGCACGCTGCGGCTGCCGCCCGACGACACCAGCCGATACAGCACCAGCTCGTCGCCGAAGCTGTCGAACACGAACGGCGTGTAATCGACCACCGCGGCGTTCGCGTCGCCCCCCTTGTTCTGGCTCGGCGTGGCGCTGCTGCGCGCCTGCTTGACCGGCGCCGTGGGCGGCGCGTCCACCGTGCGCTTCTTGCTGTAGCCGCGCGTGCCGAGACCCCAGTCGACGTCGTTTCTGCTGGTGATGGGGAGCTTCTTTGGCCCCACGAACAGCTCGGCCGCCTTGTCCGGCTCGGTGGCGGCCTGCTGCAGCTCCTCGTAGACCTGGTTCTGCAGCTGGTTGAGCGCCGCGATGCTCTGCGTCTCGGGCGCGGTGGGCTCGGGCGCCCCCGCGCTGTGCGCCTGCGCGCGCAGCTCCGTGAACGCGACGCTGCCGACACGCTCGGCGACGTCGCGCGCGCGCGGGTGTCGGCGCACGCGCGACTCGGGCTCGTAGGGGGTCTTGAGCACGCCGCCGGGGTCAAGCTGAAAGTAGCCAACCACGCGCGGGTCTTCGGGGTCGCGCGCCAGCGGCGAGAGCGCCAGGGCGTCGCCCAGCGCCACGACGTCGGGCGGCTTGTACACGTGGTTGTAGGTGTCGAAGGAGCGCGCGTCTTCGCGCAGCCGCAGCTCCTCGAGCGAGCCGTCGACGACGCGGCGGATGACCTCGGCGGAGCGCGTCAACAGCGCCATGGCCTCGCGCTGCCGGCCCTCGGCCTCGCGCTGCGCCGCCAGCATCCACCCGGCGGCCAGCACCAGCGCCGGGGCACCCACGCCCACGATCAGCAACAGCGTGCCCTTGCGCATCCCTAACGCTCCTCGGCGCGATCGCTACGCCGGCGATCGCTCTGCAGACAGCGGGCCCTCGAAGCGGTAGCCGCGGCCGCGCACCGTGCCGATCCACTCGGCGCCGCCCGGCACGGCCTTCAGCTTGGCGCGCAGCTGCTGCATGTGCACGTCGACGGTGCGGGTCTGGATGGTGCCATCGCGATAGCCCCACACCTCGACCAACAGCTCGTCGCGGCCCACGGGGCGGTGGGCGCGCGCCGCCAGAAACTCGAGGATCGAGCACTCGCGCGCCGTGAGCTTGACCTCGCCGCTCGGCGAGCGCACCACGAGCTGGTCGAGATCGATGAGCGCGTCGCCCACGGTGATGAGCTTCTTGGGCTCGCGCTCGCGCAGCTGCGCGCGGCGCAACAGGCCCTTCACGCGCGCCAGGAGCTCATGGATGCCGAAGGGCTTCGGCACGTAGTCGTCGGCGCCGGCCTCGAGGCCGCGCACGATGTCGTCCTCGGCGCCCTTGGCGGTCAGCAGGAGCACCGGCGTTTGGTCACCCCGCGAGCGCAGGTGCGAGAGCACGCCGAGGCCATCCATGCCGGGCAGCATGATGTCGAGCACCACGAGGTCGAAGTCGCCGGCGGCGGCCTGCTCCAAGGCCGCGAGCCCGTCGCCCACCGCCACCACGGCGAAGCCCTGGCTTCGGAACAGCTCGCACAAGCCCTCGCGGATGGGCGCCTCGTCCTCGACGAGGAGCACCCGCCCGCCGGCCTTGTCCGAGGGGGGCTTGGCGCCGGTCACGGCGGGATCAGACGTCACGTCGCGCAGCATGGCAAGGCCCTCCGACCGCTGGGGGTTCAGTACGCGCTGCCCTTGTTGAGCGACCAGGCCTTCTTCTTGGCCGCGCGCGTGCCCACACCGCGCCACCCGAGGCCACCGTCGGTGTTGTCCTTCTGGTAGCGCGCCATCTCGCCCTGCTCCTGCTTGAGCTCGTCGCTGCCGAGGGCCTGCGACTGCTCCTCGAGGCGCGCCTGCGCGGCGGTGAGCAGGCGGTTGCCGCCCTCCAGGTCGTTGGCGTCGAACATGCGGTTGGCGTCGACCCAGGCCTGCGCGGCGCGCCACTTCTCCACCTTGACCATCACGCTCGGCGCCGCCGACCTCGCGATGGCGGCGGCATCGCCGCTGAACGACGCAGCCAGTGAGCTCGCGACCTGCTCGCGCGCCCCCGTCGACAGCGCGCTGGCGCTGGTGCGCACGACGAGCAGCTCGCGACCGGCGGTCCCGCCGTCGACCGCCAAGCGCACCAGCAGATCGGTGACGCGCCCGCCGTAGATGTCGCCGGCGGCCACGGTGACCACGCCGCGCGCGTCGGTGTGCGCCGGAAAGCCGATGACCTCGACGACGCGGGTGCCCGGCGCTGGCACCAGCTCCACCGACGCCTCCTTGGCCACGATGGAGGACAGGCTCGACAGCTCGGCGGCGAAGATGCGGGCGAGCTGATCGGGCCGCTCGACGAAGTAGTAGTGCCCGCGACCCTGGTCGGCGAGCGCCGCCATCAGATCCTCGTTGTAGTCCTCGCCGAGGCCGAGCGTGGTGGTGAGCACGCCCTTCGCGGCCAACGCCCCCGCGCGCTCGCGCAGCCCGGGCTCGACGTTCGGCCGCCCGTCCGAGAGCAGGAGCAGGCGGTTGACGCGGCCTTGGTCGAAGATGCGCGCGGCCGCGCTGCCGCCCACGTCGAGGCCGGCGATCATGTCGGTGCCGCTGCGCGCGAACAGCTCGCCGATGGCCGCGCGCAGCCGCGCCAGCTCGGCGCTGTCCGCGCCGCTCATTGTGGCGCTGCCGTGGTCCACGGCGCCGTCGTCGAACGACACCACGCTCACCCGATCCCCGGGAGCCAGCGCGGCCAGCGCCTCGAGCGCCGCGCGCTTGGCGTCGTTCATCTTCGCGCCCTCCATGGAGCCCGACCGATCGATGACGATGGTGAGCGACATGGGGGTGCGCGCCGCGTTCGGGTCGGCGACGCCCTCGATGGCCACGCGCGCAAACGCTTCGCCGCCTTGGGGCGCCAAGGTCGTGTGGGAGAGCCCGGCCTCCACGCGGAACGTGCCGGTGCCGGCGGGCGCGGGCGCGACCGTCGGTTGCTGCGGGGCGGGAGGGTTGGTGGGGCCCTCCAGGGCGCCGCCGACCGCCCCTGCCGTGCCGAGGATCCCGAGAATCGCGTAGGGGATGACCGCCTTCATGCCGCCTCCTGGGCCGAACGGCCCGCTTCAGCTGCAACGGCCGGCGTCGGATCCCGGTGTAAGGGCTCGGCAAAGACGTCGATGGGGGGATTACGCCCCGGCGGGCGCGTGACATAAGCACGGACGATTGGCGAACCGTGACCGAGCGATGAGCTCGCGGTGACGTCCAAGCACTCGGGTCACCGTACGGTGTCCCCAGAAAGGAGAAGCAACCATGCGTACCATCCTCATGTGCATGCTCGTGGCCAGCGGTCTCGCCTGCGCGTCGTCGAAGCCGGAAGAGAAGCCGGCCGAGCCGGCGGCGGCCCCGGCGGCCGAGCACCCGGCCCCCGCGGCTGACGCGGCGGCCCCG
>CAZONM010000300.1:0-7565 GCA_964580865.1 uncultured Myxococcales bacterium
GCGCGCGCAGCAGGGCGCCGTCACGAGCGGCGGCGCGCCTGCGGCCGCGCGGTGGATGGCCGATCACCTCGGCACCCTGGTCGAGGGCGCGCGCGCGGACGACGCCGTGCTGCCCTCGGGCCCGCTCCTGCTCTCCGACGCGGCGCTGCGGCGCGTGCGGCTGTCGCGCTTCGTGGGCTTGCCGTTACTGCTCGGCGGTGCGGTGGTGGCGGCGTTCTTCGCGGTGCGCTCGACGTGGTGGATCGTCGACGACGTGCGCACGTGGGAGCGCGGCACACCGGTGAACGCCGAGGTCAAGGGCGAGGTGCGCCGCTACCAGGGCGTGTTCGTCTCCACCAACGTGCAGGCGGCCTACGTCGACCCGCAGACCGGGCAGCTCGCCACCGGCTTCGTCTCGTTCTCGACGTGGATCATGGAGCCCGATCGCGACGCCACCGACGTGCGCGCCGTGCCGGGCGAGCCCGGCCACATCGCGCTCGCGGCGTCGGTGCGGTCGTGGAAGGCGCGCGTGCCCACGCCGCTCGTGCTGCTCGGCGTCGCGGCGCTCCTGGTGGTGGCGGCGCGCGGCGTGCGCAAGAACCTCGGCAAGCTCGCCGCCATCGCGGCCGATCCGGTGGAGGCCCGCTTCGTCGTCAGCGGCATCACCGAGATGCGCACCAACGGCGCCACCACCGGCTACACGGTGCGCGGCAGCGTCGACGGCCAGGAGCGCAGCTTCGTGCTCGGCGCGCGCACGCCGCCGGATCGACTGGTGGCTGCCGACGACAGCGGCGCCGTGGTGGTGGTGGTGCAGGCCCGCGGGCGCCCCGAGTGGTTCGAGCCCTTGCTGGTGGACCTGTGGCCGTTCGCGCTTGGCGCCGAGCAACGGGCGCACGCGCAGGCCGTCTTGCATGCGCGAGGCTCGGCCACGCGCCTGATGAGCTGACGGGGCGCGCTACTCGCCCGCCGCCAGCGTGACGCCGGCCTCGCCGTGGCCACGCACGTCATGATCATCGACGACGTCGACGATGAGGGCGGCCGGCACGCCGTCGAGCGCCTGCAGCTGCTCGTTGGTGGTGTACACGAACGGATCGAGCGGGACGACGACCGTGCTGATGGTGCCGCTGTCGCCCGCGCACGCCAGCGCCTGCTGGTAGAGCACGAACTGTCCGACGCTCGCGCCGTCGATCTCGGTCTCCACGTGGACGGTGGCGCGGGTGGCGTCGTCGGCATGGAGCTCGGTCGTGCGCACACGCACCGCCATGCCGAAGCCCCCCTGGGGCGCGATGGTGATGGGCACGCGCTCGCCCTCGGTGAGCGCCACGAACTCGCCGTCGCCGAGGCGCCCGAGCTCCACGGTGGGATCGTCGCCGGACGCGCAGGCGGCATCGGGCTCGCACCCGACCGCCGGCGCAACGGCGATCACGAACGGCGTCAGTTGTGCCCACCTCATAGCCGGAGCTTGCGAGGCGCGCGGCCGGCGCGCAACCCGAATTCCACCGCGCGGCGCGAACGCGTCAGATGATGGGGGCAAGGAGCTCGAGCAGGGGCTCGAGCTTCTTCACCTTGGCGATGGCTGCGGGATCGCAGTGCTGATCCGGGCCGAAGCGCACCTTGGGCGCGCCGCCCTCGAGCACCGGCGTGCCGTCGGCGTTGCGCTCGATCAGGTACTCGTAGACCAACGGCGGCCGCTCCTCGGTCTTGCCCACGATGAGCGCGCGCTCGCTCGCCGCGAACTGCTCCGACCACACGGCGGCCACGACCTCGCCGTTCACGCCCGCCGATAGCGGATCGAGGTTGTAGCTGCCGACGAACGAGAGCACGCCGTCCATCACGCCCACCTTGGCGTGCATGAGCCGCCGCTCGCCCACGACGAACAGGCGCGCTGTCGGGATCTCGGCCAGGAGGCGGGGCCACTGCTTGAGGAACGCGGCCTGCGTGATGGGGCTGTCCGACGACGTGGGGCTGTTGGTGAGGACGGTGACCGCGACGCCGCGCGCGGCCGCCTCGCGCAGCGCGCGGATGCCGCGCTCGGTGAGCACGAAGTAGGGTGATTGGATCAGCACCTCGCGCTCGGCTGCTTGCACCGCGGCCAGCAGGTTCTCATTCACCCGGTTGCGCTGCGTGGGTCCCCAGCTCGAGTGGGTGTCGAGCACGCGCACGCTCTCGGCCTCGACGGAGATGGGCGGCACCGGGCGGTGCAGCGCGCCGCGCAGGCGCGGCAGGCGCGCGAGCTGGCGTGTCACCTCGCGCGCCAACCCGCGCGTCTTGTCGGTGGGGATGTGATCGAGCGCGCCCACGGCGTTGCCCTCGTACACCAGCGCCAGCGCGTCACGCTTCTCGTCGCTGTCGAGGGCCGCGAGCTCGGCGTCGGTGAAAGCGGGGTCGGTGAGCCACAGGCGCATGGCAGCGGCGACGAGCAGGAGCCCGTCGCGATCGTCGGTGCCCGCGTCGTGCTTCACCTTCTTGCTCTTGGGGCCACGCAGCTCCGAGGTGAACGCCTCGCCGAACGCGCGCACGGCGCTGTCGCCCTCGATGAACACGTCCATGTCGATGAACGCCGTGGCGTGATCGCGCGTGTCGCTCAGGTAGTCGCGCGAGATGTTGCGCCCGCCGGCGATCGCCGCGCGCTTGTCGACGATGATGAGCTTGTCGTGGTTGCTGGCGGTGACCGCGCGCAGGTCGCCGCTGGCCAGGGCGTCGGCGAGGTTGTGCTCGAGCGGGTTGTAGATGCGGACCTCCGCGCCCGCGCGCACCAGCTCTTGCAGCCAGTCGGCGCCCATCCACGTGCGCGACAGCGCCGCCGTGCCGCGCGAGTCGACCATCAGGCGCACCTTGACGCCGGCGTTGGCCTTCTCGCACAAGAGACCGAGCAGACTCATGCCGAAGGCGTCGGGCTCGACGATGAAGTACTGCACGTCGACGGAGCGCTCGGCGCTCTCGATGAGCCGCCAGCGCGCCACCCACGCGTCCACGTTGTCGGCCAGCATGCGAAGGCGCGCCGTGGCCGGCGCCGGCATCTGCTCGAAGGCCGCGCGCAGCGACGGGGGACGCGGCGGCAGCTCCTTGTCGCCCAGGCGCGGCGTGGCACAGGCGAGCGTGAACGACGTCGACAGCACGAGGACGGTGGCGAAGCGCATGGGGCCTGATACCACGCGGCGCCTTCGACCGAGCGGACGCGGCTACTTCAAACGACAGGAGCGCGCGCACGTCGAGGCGGCCTCGGCCACCTGCTGGCGCTCCATGTCGCTCTTGGTGCGGCGGCTCCACTCGACGACGTTGGCGGCGCAGCTCACCTTGCCGAAGCACTCCCTCTTGAGGAACGCGAGGGCGCCGGCGGTGTCATCGTCCCACTTCACCTTGACCACCGGCCCCTTGTCGACGACGAGCGGCTTGTCGGGGGTGACCTTGTCGGGCCGAGCGACGGGCTCGGTCGGCTTCTTTCGCGTGGCGTCGGGGGCCACAGTGAGGGGCTCGATGGGCGGCTCGTCGGGGGGCACGGGCGGCGGCACCACCATCGGCGGCGTGGGTGGCACGGGCGGCGCGGGCGCCACGACGACGGGCTCGCCGCCGTCCGCGAGCGCCGCCGTGATACCCACGCCGGCCACCAGCGCACACGCGCCCGCGGCGACGAGGAGCGTCACGCGGCGCGCGCGCGCGGGTGCGGTGGGCGCGGACTTGGTGTCGCGCTGTTCGGCGGTGGAGACGCGCGGCGCGTCGAAGCCCGTGGTGGGCGGCGCCATCATCATGGTGGTGGCGATGGACTCCCACCCCGACGCGGGGCCCGTGGCCTCTTCCATCGCGGGCGGCGCCACGGCGCGAAACGGTCGGTAGGCGCCGCGCGCCTCCGAGGCGAGATCGCCGAAGCGCTGCGCCATCAGGTGACGTACGGAGCGCGCGTCGGCGAACAGGCCGTGCGCCAACGCCCACCCGGTGAGCGCCTCGGCGAAGGCGCTGCACGACGGGAAGCGATCCTCGCGACGCGGCGACAGCGCGCGGTCGAGGATGCCGCGCAGCTCCTCGTCGATGGTGCCGAAGGCCGGCGGCCGGTGACCGCCGGCGCCCGAGATGGCCCACGCCTGATCGCGGCTCAGCCCCTCGTAGAGCCCCTGCCCGGTGAGCAGCTCGATGAGCGTCACCGCCGCAGAGAACTGATCGGCGCGCCCGTCGACCTCGTCGCCGCGGGCGTGCTCGGGCGCCATGTACGTGAGCTTGCCGAGCACGTCGCCGCGCGCGGTGAGCGGGCCTTGGCGCACCGAGGTGGCGATGCCGAAGTCGATGAGCTTGACGTCACCCTCGACGCCGAGCAGCACGTTGTGCGGCGACACGTCGCGGTGCACGAGCCCCAACGCCTGCCCGGTGGTGGCGTCGACGAAGCGGTGCGCGTAGTCGAGCGCCTCGAGCACCTCGTTGACCACGTGGATGGCGATGGCCACGGGCAGGCGCTCCTTGAGCGCCACCGCGCGCAGGTCGCGCCCCACGATGTGCTCCATGGCGAGATACAGGCGCCCCTCGGCGCGCCCCACGTCGAACACGGCGCAGATGTTGCGGTGCGCGAGCTGCACCACCACGCGCGCCTCTTCGGAGAAGCGCTGCACGTACTCGTTGTCGGCGGCGGTGTCGGCGCGCAGCGTCTTGACCACGCAGTGCTTCTCGTAGCCGCGCAGGCCGCCGCTCTTGGCGAGGTAGACCTCGCCCATGCCACCGCGCCCCACCATCGACAGCAGCAGATACGGCCCGAACTTCCGCGGCAGCGCCTCGGCCATTCGGACCACTCTACTGCATCGCTCGCGGGGGTGCGACGTCGACGGCTACGGTGCCGACGGCGTGCCGTCGGGCTTCAGGTAGATGTCGCGATCGCCCTTGGCGTTCTGCGCCGGCCCCACCAACCCCTCGCGCTCCATGCGGTCGACGATGCGCGCCGCCCGCTGGTAACCGAGGTTCATCATGCGCTGCAGCCACGAGGTCGAGCACTTGCGCGTGCGCGCCACCACCTGCACCGCCTCGTCGTAGCGGGCGTCCTTGGGCTCGTCGAGCGGCTCGCCGCCGGCGCCCTCGGCGTCGTCGGGCGGTGTCTCGAGGATGCTCATGTCGTAGGTGGCCTTGCCCTGCCCCTTCAGGAACTCCACCACGCGGTGCAGCTCCTTCTCGGAGATGAAGGCGCCGTGCACGCGCAGGACGTTGGAGGTGCCGGGCGGCATGAACAGCATGTCGCCGCGGCCCAAGAGCTTCTCGGCGCCGGGGCGGTTGATGATGGTCTTCGAGTCGTGGCTCGACGCCAGGCGGAAGCCCATGCGCACGGGGAAGTTCGCCTTGATGACGCCGGTGATGACGTCGACCGACGGGCGCTGCGTGGCGAGCATGACGTGGATGCCCGCCGCGCGCGCCTTCTGCGCCAGGCGCATGACGTACCCCTCCACGTCCTTGCCGGCCACCGCCAGCAGGTCGGCGTACTCGTCGACCACGATGACGATGAAGGGCAGCTTGTCGAGCGGGTGCTTGGCGATGGGGCTCGGGCCGCCCATGACCGCGCCGCAGGCCTTGTGGAAGGCGTCCGTGAGGAGCTTCTTGGCGTCGTCGTCCTTGCCCTCTTGCGCCGCCACCACGCGCGCGTTGAAGCCGGCGACGTCGCGCACGCCGAGCTCGCTCATGAGCTGGTAGCGCCGCTCCATCTCGTTGACCGCCCACTTGAGGGCCACGGCGGCCTTCTTCGAGTCGATGATGGGCGGCAGCAGCAGGTGCGGGATGCCGTCGTAGATCGACAGCTCGAGCATCTTCGGGTCGATCATCAAGAAGCGCACGTCGGCGGGCGTGGCGCGATAGAGCATCGAGCAGATCATGGCGTTGACGCTGACGCTCTTGCCGGAGCCCGTGGTGCCCGAGATGAGCACGTGCGGCATCTCGGCGAGGTTGGCGTAGTAGGGGCGCCCCTCGATGTCTTTGCCGAGCGCCATCATCAACTTGTCGGGCCGCTTGGAGAACGCCGCGTCGGCGATGATCTCCTTCATGTAGACGGTCTCGCGCTTCTCGTTGGGGATCTCGATGCCCACGGCGCCCTTGCCCGGGATGGGCGCCACGATGCGCACGTGGATGGCCTCCATGGCCATGGCGATGTCGTCGGCGAGGGCCGCGATCTTCGACACCTTGATGCCCGGCGCGGGCACGAATTCGTAGGTGGTGCACACCGGGCCCGGGCGCACCTCGCGCACGCGGCCCTCGATGCCGAAGTCGAGGAACTTGGCCACGAGCTTGTCGGCCTGCGCGCGCATCTTCCCCTCGTCGAGGGGCTCGGGCGCGGGCGCGTCGTAGTCGAGCAGGTTGAGGGGCGGGAGCTGGAAGGCGGCCTTGGCCTCCTCCACCACGGGCGCCGCTGCCTGCTCCACGATCTTCGGGTCGACGTGGGCCCGCTCGACGATGCGGAACGTGCCGTCGTCGGCATCGGCCTCTTCGGCCGCCTTCTTCTCGGCGCGCCGCTCGAGCACCTTGGCCAGGCTGACCACGTTGCCGTCGACCACGGGCTCGTCGAGCACCCAGGGCGGATCGGGCTCGACCGCGGGCGGCGCCGAGTCGACCACGGTGCCGGGCGCGCTCGGCGTCGACACGATGGCTGGCACGTCGGCCGCCGCGGGCGGGGTCGACGGCCCCACCGGCGCCAGCGACACCTTGCGCTTCTCGAGCGAGGCCGCGAGGCGCTCCTTGGCGCGCCGCTCGGCCTCCTCGAAGATGCGCTGCTTGCGCTCCTCTTTCTTCTTGGCCTTCTCCTCGGCGGCGCGCCGCTTGATCTCGGCGGGCGGCAGGCTCGGCTCGCGCGCCTCGAGCTCGCGCGTGAGGCGCTCCTCCTCCTCCACGAGCAGGCGCCGCTCCTCGCGCCACACCTCGAGGCGCTCGCGCGCGGCCGTCACCAGCTCGGCGACGCGATCGCCGATGGAGCGCGCCGTGGGCCCGAGCGGGCGATCGAGGGCCACCACCGTGCCCACAAAGGTGAACGCCACCGCCACCACGCCGGCGCCGAGGGGCGCGATGAGCGACGCCACCGCGTCGGCCACCAACGCGCCCACCAGGCCCCCCGCGGGGAACGGCAAGCTCGTCGTGCCGCGCAGCGCCAGGTGCAACAGCACCATGACGCCGAGCGCCGCCGCCGACGCGGCGGCGGCGCGCACCAGGGCGTGACGAGGCTGCGCCACCGGGCGAAAGCATGCGAGCGCGCCCACGAAGAGCGCCGCGGGCACCAGGAAGCCGGGCGCGCCCACGACGAGCAGCACCAGGTCGGCGAGCACGGCGCCACCCGGGCCGATCCAGTTGTGCACGGGCCCGCGATGGCCCGCCGCGGTGTCGGCAGAGGAGTACGAGACGAGCGACAGCACGGTGAGCACGCCGAGCGCGAACACCACGATGCCCGCGATCTCGAGCGGCAGGTGCGCCACGCGCTCCATGGCGCGCTTCTTCACGCGCTTCTTGGCGCGCGGGCGCGCGGGCGCGGGGTCGTCGGCGTCGTCGTCGATGAGCGCGGGGCGCGGCGGCTGCGACACGTGCTCCACCCGCGGGCGCCGGCGCGAGCGGCGCGGCGCCGGACCGTCGTCGTCGTC
>CAZONM010000301.1:0-7539 GCA_964580865.1 uncultured Myxococcales bacterium
CACGGCGTAGGCGCGCCACGGCTGCCAGGCGCGTGCGCGCTCGCGTGCGCGTGTGCGTGCGCCAGCGCGCCGGCGCCGCGCGTGGCGCGCGACGGCGAGCGCATGCTCCTCGTGAACGGCTCCGAGCTGCGCGTGCGTGAAGAGGGCGCGGGCGACGGCACGCCCGTCGTGTTCGTGCACGGCTACGGCTCGCGCCTGGAGGCGTGGCGCGCCGTGCAGCCGGCACTCGCGCAGGGACGACGCACCGTCGCGTACGACCAGCGCGGCTTCGGCCTCTCCGAGCGCACGGACGACGGCTATGGCCCGCGCGGCCACGGCGCCGATCTGCTGGCGCTGATGGACGCCCTGCACCTCGAGCGCGCCGTGGTGGTGGCGCACTCGTACGGCGCCAGCGTGGCGCTGTCCGCCGCGCTCGCGGCACCAACGCGCGTGGCCGGCGTGGTGCTGGTCTCGCCCTTCGCCCTCGACGAGCAGCTGCCCGCGAGCCTGCGCTGGGCGCAAGTGCCGCTGGTAGGCGAGTACCTGTGGGCCACGTCGTTTCGCGGCTTCGCGGGCGAGAAGTACCAGCTCGCCTTCGCCGACGGCGGGCGCTTCGCGACCTTGGCCGCCCTCGACGAGGTCGAGGCCATCCAAGCGATCCCCGACAGCGACGCCGCCGCGCTCGCCACCGTGCGCGCCATGGACTACCGCGACGTGGCGCAGCGCTACCGCGACATCGCGACGCCCGTGCGCGTGGTGTGGGGCGAGGCCGACCGCGTGACGCCCGTGCGCATGCTGCCCACCTTCGCCGAACACCTGCCCCAGGCCACCTTCGTGCGCGTGCCCGGCGTGGGCCACATGCCGTCGTGGGAGGCGCCCGCCGTGGTGGTGGCGAACGTGGAGCACGTGCTCGCGCAGGTGCGCGCGCCCGCCGTCACGGGAGGTGGCTCGTGACGCGCGCGCACGTCGTCACGCTGGCGCTGGTGGCCGCGGTCGCGTGCGCGCAGCAAGCGCGCGCGCGCACGGGCACCGGCGATCCCGCCGAGGTCTTCCGCGAGCGCCCGGTGAACGCGAGCCTCCCCGTGGACCTCGTGCTGCACGGCCAGCTGCGCCTGCGCTCGCAGCTCGGCTATGGCCTCGACCTCGAGCGCGGCCCCTCGCCCACGAGCGGCGCGCCGCTCTACGGCGCGGGCCTGCAGCTCGGCCACGACGCGCGCCTGCGCCTCACGCCGTCCTTGTTCCTGGGCGACGACGTGCGCGTCTTCGCCGACGTCGACGTCATCGCCGCCTCGCTCGGCCCCGCCGCCACCGGCGTGCCCTGGGCCGCCAAGAGCGACGCGGCGCAGGCCGCCGCCGCCGCGCTCCTCGACGTGCGCGCGCTCGGCGTCGACTGGCTCCTGCCCATCGGCGTGCTGTCGTTTGGGCGCATGCCGGCGCACTTCGGCCTCGGCATCGGCGCCAACGACGGCGCCGACCTCGACGACGACGGCGGCGACCGCGCCGATCGCCTGGCCTTCGTGGCGCCCTTCCTCGGCGCGCTCGTGGCCGCCGCCGTCGACGTGGGGCCCGGGATCACGACCTCGGACTTCGGCCCCACCACGCGCGCGCTCTCGGTGGGCGAGCAGGCGATCGCCGTGGGCGTCATGCGCTGGCATGCGCCGTGGGAGGTGGCGCTCCACCGCGACGCCGGCCGCCCCCTCGTCGACGCCGGCCTCGCGCTCGCCCTCGAGTGGCAGCGCGCCGATGCGCCCGCGCCCTGGGTGGCGCTCGATTGGACGCGCGACGCCGACGTCGTGCGCAGAGACGCGCACCTCGCCGTCGCCGACCTGTGGGCGCGCGGCGTGCTCGGGCGCTTCCGCGTGGAGGGCGAGGCCTTCCTCTCGGACCTGTCCATCGACAACCCCTCGCCTTGGGCCGGCGTCACCGTGCGGCGCACGGTGCGCGGTAACCCCGCCGCGCTGGCGCTTCTGGGCGAGGCGCTCCTCCTCGACGACGAGCACGGCCACCCGAGCGACGCGCTCGCCCTCGAGCTCGAGGTCGGCGCAGCCTCCGCCGATCCCGCCGCCGGCTTCCCCGACGTCACGCCCACCGCCTTCACGGGCGCGCAAGCGGGCGACGTGTTCGGCCCGCAGCTCGACCTCAAGCGGGGCGGCGACGAGCGCTTCGACGCCGCGCGCCTCCACCCGCTGCACCGCATCGACCTCATCCTGTGGCGCACGCTGCTCGGCGGCGTCTCCGAGGCCGCGTACGCGCGCGCGCGCGTGGCGGGCGCGCCGGTGCCGTGGCTGCGCCTGGATGGCGCGCTCATCTACTCGCACGCCATCGTGGCCGAGAGCGCGCCCGGCGGGGTCGCGCCCCTCGGCGTCGAGGCCGACGTCGGCGCCGAGGCCACGCTCGGCGGCGCGTCCGTGCGCGTGGACGCGGGCTCGCTCCTGCCGCTCGGGGGCTTGGGCGCGCGCGGCGGCGCTGCGCCGGCCCCCGCCCACCTCGTCATCGTGAGGGTCGCCCATGTGCTGTGACCGCGCGCTCGCGCTCTTCGTCGTCGGTGCCGCGCTCGCATGCGCGCCCGCGCCCGCCCCCGACGACGCGCTCTATCAGCCGGTGGCGCTGCCCGCGTGTACGCCCAACCTCGACGGGCGCATCGAGAAGGCCGAGCTGCCCTTCGTGGTGGGCGCCACCGCGCGCGTGCGCGTGGGCCTCGATGTGGCCGTCGACGTCGAGGGCGAGGCGGGCCGCGGCAGCGCGCGGGTGTGGGATCTGTCGCGCCCCGACCCTGGCCGTGAGCCCGTGGGCCTGCTCACGCTCGAGGACCTGAGCGGCCAGTGGTTCGCTGAGCACTTCGCCGACGCCGACGTGGCCGGGCCGCTTCAGCCCGGCAACGCGCTGCTCGGTCCCTTGTCCCTCGACGACGACGGCGTGGCGCTCTTGGGCTCCGCCTCGGCCGACGAGGATGGCGCGAGCGGGCGCACGCTGCTCGTCTACGACGAGCCGGTCACGCTCTACCCCTTGCCCCTCGAGATGGGCGCGCAGGTGGAGACGGTGGCGCGCGTCATCGGCGGCGAGCTGCAAGGCGTGCCCGTGGCCTTCGAGGACACCACGCAGGTGAGCGTGAGCGCGCACGGCCAGGTGCTCTTACCCGACCTCATCCTCGACGACGCGCTGCGGGTCACCGTCCGCCTGGCGCGCGTGCCCGTGGCCGGCATCGCCGTGCAGCAGGTCACGCACGTCTTCGTCAACGAGTGCCTGGGCGAGGTAGCGCGCCTGACGTCGCCCGTGGTGCCGCTCACCGACGAGCTGCCCGACGACTTCCCCGTCGCCGCCTCGGTGTGGCGCCTGTCCCTCTGATCTCCCCCTCCAACCCTCACGCAGACGGAGCACCCGATGAGCAAGCACACGAGCGCGACCACGAGCACGAAACAGAAACCGCCGCTCCCCGACGAGCTGCTCGACCGCGGCATCGGCCTGCTCGAGGGGCCCGCCAACCGGCTGGCCGAGCGCCTGTTGTCGTCGACCGTCGTGCTGGCGCCCCTGTCCATCACCATGACCCTCACCATGCGCGCCGCGGCCTTCGTGAAGGGCGCGCTGCCGAGCACGTCCACGCGCGACGAGCGGAGGCCCCAGTGACCACCACCACCACCGCACCCTCGACCTCGAGGCTGAGCTCCTTTGGCCCCACGGAGCTGTTGCGCCGCGCCGGCGCCTTCACCGCCATCCCGCAGGCGCTCGCGCGCATGAGCGGCGCCATGACGCTGGCACGCCTCACGCTCGAGAAGGCGCCGGTGCCGGTGGCGCCGTCGCCCGCCGTGGTCATCGCCACCGAGGGCGCCGCGCGCCTGGTGCGCTACGACCCCATGCCGGGCGTGGCCGCGCGCGACGCCATCCTCCTGTGCCCGAGCCTGATCAACCGCCTCTACGTGCTCGACCTGAAGGAGGGCATCTCCGTCGTCGAGGCGCTGCGGAAGGCCGGCCATCGCGTGTACGGCATCGACTGGGGCGAGCCGGGCGAGGCCGAGCACGGCGTGTCGTTCGAGGGCTTCGTGCAGCGCCTGTCGCGCTTCGTCGACGCCGCGTGCGCGGACGCGCACGTACAGAAGCTGCACCTGCTCGGGCACTGTCTGGGCGGCACCATGGCCACGGCGCTCGCCGCCACCAACGACGCGCGCGTTCAGACGCTCATCAACCTCACGGCGCCGCTCAGCTTCCACGACGATGGCCTGTTGTCGAAGTGGACGCGCGCGCCCTTCTTCGACGCCGAGGCGGTGGTGGGCGCGCTCGGCCACGTGCCGCCGTGGCTCACGCAGCCGGCGTTTCAGATCTTGAAGCCCATGGGCCAACCGGTGAAGGCCCTGCGCCTGTTCCAGGCGCTCGACAAGCCCGCCGGCGAGCTCGACGCGTTCTTGGAGACGTTCCGCTGCTTGGAGACGTGGATCAACGACAACGTCGCGATCCCCGATCGCTTCTTCGTCGACCTCGTCAGCAAGCTCTACCGCGACGACGCGCTGGCGCAGGGCACGCTGATGTTCGAGGGCGGCGCCGTGGCGCTCGAGGACGTGCGTGTGCCCGTCTTCACCATCGCCGCCGCCGAGGACCACATCGTGCCGCCGGCCTCGGCCACGGCCGCGGCCGCGCGCTTCACGAACCCCGCCTGCACCACCGAGGTGCTGCCCGGCGGACACATCGGCGTGGTCGTGGGCGGCC
This sequence comes from uncultured Myxococcales bacterium, assembly GCA_964580865.1. Lineage (GTDB taxonomy): Bacteria > Myxococcota > UBA727 > UBA727 > VGSZ01 > JACOUT01. Next base: position 4,678 of record CAZONM010000301.1, read on the forward strand.
TTGGGCGCAAGCGCCTGTGGCCGGCGCTCATCGCGTGGATGGACCGGCACGCGCTCGGGGGTGCCGCGTGAACGTCGTGGCCGCCACCGCCGCGCTGCCGGGCGCGCGCCTGGGCGCGCGCGGGCGCGCGCTCGTCGTGCTCGTGAGCCTGCCGCTCCTCTACGCGTGCTTCGGGCTCACGTGGATGAGCTTCGTGCCCGTGATGCCCGAGGTCACGGCCGCCTTCGGCGTCGAGCGCGCCCAGGGCGCGTTGCTCATCACCATCATTTCCATGGCCAAGAGCGTGGTGCCCATCCTCGCGGGCATCGTGGCCGCGCGCCTGGGCCTGCGCCGCGCGCTCTTGCTCGCGGGCATGCTCATCGTGGTCGCCGGCGTGGCACCGCTGCTGCCCACGTGGGGCGCCGTGGTGGCCGCGCGCTTCGTGCTCGGCGTGGGCGGCGCCATGTGGGTGACCTTGCTCGGCCCCGCGGTGCTCGCGGTGCTGCCCTCGTCGTGGCGGCCGGTGGCGAACGCGGCCAACGGCATCGCCGTCAACCTGGGCGTGGTGGTGGCGCTGGCCGTGACGCTGCCGCTGTCGTCGACGATCGGCTGGCAGTGGGCGGTCTCCATCGGCACGTTCGGCGCCGCGCTCTGTCTGCTCCTCACCGCCGCCGCGGGCCCCTTCGGCGCGCCGCCCGCGCCCGCGCCCGTGATGGACACGCTCAAGGCCTACGGGCGCACGCTCAAGCTGCGCGAGACGTGGCTCCTGGCCCTGGCCTTCTCGGGGCCGCTGGCCCTCTACCTCGTGCTCAACACGTTCTTGGGCCAGCACCTCGAGGCGGCGTTCTCGTTGCCGCGCGCAACCGCCATGCGCTGGCTCGTGTGGATGAACCTCTGGGGCATGCCGGCGTCGCTCGGCGCGGGCTTCTTGTTGGCGCGCGTGTGGCGCTCGCCGCGGCCCTACCTCATGGTGGCGTCGCTGGTGTTGCCGCTCGCCGTGGCCGGCGCCGTGCTGGCGCCCACCGACGGCATGCGCGCGCTGTGCTTCGCGCTCGCGGGCCTCGGCATGTTCCTGCCGGTGTCGCCGCTCATCACCACCGTGCAGCAGCTACCGGGGCAGACGCCGAGCGCGCTCGGCATGATCTTGGGCACCATGTTCGCGGTGACCTACGTGGTGTCGTCGGCGGTGCCGAGCGCCATCGCGCCCTTGCTGGCGCACGGCGCGTCGCTGGCCACCCTCTTGATGATCGCCGGACTGCTCGGCGCCACGCCGCTGGCGGGGCTGTTGTTGCGCGCGCCGCGCGCGTGACGTCGCGCGGGCCGCGCTGCCCGATCAGTACGCCATGCGCGCCCGCGCGCCCACGGTCGCGCGCGCGGGCGCGAGCGGCGCCGACCGCGGCGCGGATGCCGGCGGCGGCGCCGCCACGAACGGCAGGCGCGGCCCGTTGGCGAGACAGCTGACGCAGTCGCACACGGTGGTGAGCGCCGCGCAGCACCCGCCGGCCGAGCCCGCGATGACGACGAGGACCATGGCGCGCAGCAGCGTGGTGAGCATCGGGCCTCCAAGGAGCGTCGGGTCGGTCAGCGCGCCATGGTAGCGCCGCGCGCGGCGCGCGTGAACGCGCGCCGCACCACCAACGCCACCGAGAGCGCGCCAAAGAGCGCGGCGGCCGGCGCCAGCACCGTGAGGGCGTCGGGGAGGAAGAGCATCGCGCCCACGGCCGCGAACTGCAGCACCGTCGTGAGCTTGCCCGCCCACACGGCGCGGAAGTCGACGCGCCGCCCGCGCGGCCGCCACCAGAGCGCCCACAGCAGGATGAGCGGCAGCAAGAGGGCCTCGCGCACGAGCAGCACGAGCGACAGGCCGAGCGACGGCGCGTGGTGCACGATCACCAGCGCCACCAGCGAGGCGACGAAGATCTTGTCGCACAGGGGATCGAGCCACGCGCCGGGGTTGTGCGGATCGTGGCGCACGCTCGGGTCGATCCGGCGCGCCAGCGCGCCGTCGACGACGTCGCTGACGGCGGCCACCACCATGAGCGACACGAGGAACCACGGGTCGTGCGGGCGCACCCACAAGAGCCCGGCCAGCGGCACACGCACGAGGGTGAGGGCGTTGGCCAGGCGGAAGACGCGGCTCGGCATCGATGCAGCGTAACGGCTCGCGTCCCCGCGACGGCAGGCGAAGTTGCGACCCGCGCGGGCACCGTTTCCGCGTAGGGCGGTACGCAGTGCGGCGACATCCTTACGCAACAGACGCGCGCGCGCCGCGTCGCGCGCGTACGAAGGAGCCCCTCGCCGGTGTTGGAAGCGTGTGAATTCGGCTGCCGCGGCGCGGCAATCGCGGCGCACGTGTGGCGTCGAGCGCGATCTGACGCGACGCTCTCGCTAGCGTTCGAAAGAGGCGCCAACAGACCGATTGGCTGGCGCACTCGTTGCTTGGTACTGCGCGTGACCCGTGAACCGAAAGTGGGAACGATGACCGCCACCAACCTTGTCGAGCGAACCACCAACGGGAAAGACGCCGCCACCACCACGGCCAGGCTGAGCCTCGCCGAGCTGCTCAAGCGCTCCATGGAGGAAGACCCCACCACCGAGGAGCCGGTGAGCGATCAGTGGGACGACGACGAAGGGTCGTCGGGCGGCTGACGGCGGCGCCCGCAGCGATGTGCGTGGGCGCGCCTGGTGCGCGCCCGTTTTTTTGGGGCACAATGGACGTCTCCGTGGGCGCGGCGCGCAGGCAGTGAGGGGCAGGTGCCGCCGAGCTTCAGCATTGCAGGGGCGATGAGGGCCTGAGCGGAGAAGAAAAAGAAGAAGAAAAGATGGTCCTTGTCGCGGTGCCATCATTGACGATCGCTGCTCTCGCGAGAGCACACGGCGTTG
>CAZONM010000302.1:0-7538 GCA_964580865.1 uncultured Myxococcales bacterium
CGCCGCCGCCCGTGAACCTCACGCCGCCACACGCGCGCACGAGCGGACCGAGCGCGCCGAGCGCGTTTGGGCCCCCGCCGGTCGCGGGATCCCTCGAGCTGGCGGTGGAGCCGCGCACCGTGCGGCCGCACGTGCCCGCCGGCGGCTACGACGTCGCGGCCGCGCATCGCCCCACGTACCGCAAGGACTCCACCGTGGTCGCCACGGCGCTCAAGGCGCTCGCGGTGCTCATCCTCGTCGGCGCCGGGTGGGCGTGGTGGCGCTACGGCGAGGACGAGGACGCGCGCCGTCAGGCCGCGGAAGTGGAGCGGCGCCTGCAGAGCGAGGCCAAGGTGCTGCAAGAGGCGCTCAGGGAGACCGCGCAGCCCTGCGAGCGTCGTGGCGACGCGTACTGGGTCTACACCGACGACAAGGGCACCGACGTGGTGGTGGAGAGCGTGCAGCAGGTCCCCAAGCGCATGCGCGCCGCCGCCCGCTGCGTCATGCCCACCCACTGAAGGTCAGTCGCACAATCGGCTGCGACTGCGTTGGCCGCCTGTGGTGCTCGCTCACCTCCACGAGGAGGATGTCGCTTCGCTCCTCGGCGGCCGCGTTGCCTCGCTCGATGTTGCGATGTCCCTTGATGCCGCGCGCCCGTCACTCCTTGGCGCGCACAGTCAGCCGTCGCCCTGGCGCTTCTGCTCGCGCTCGAGCTCTTCCTTGTACGTGACGCTGTAGCGCGTCCACGGGCGTAGCTTTAGGCGCGCGTAGCCGATGGGCTCCTCGGTGCCCTCGCAAAGGCCGTAGGTGTTGTTCTTCACCTTGTCGAGCGCGCGCTCGACCTCGCGCAACAGCTTGGCGTCGCGATCCATCAGGCGCGTCTCGAGCGCGGTCTCGGCGTCTTCGCTCGCCTGATCGGCCTCGTCGCCGGTGCCGCGTTGGGTCTCTTGCTTGGCGCTGTCGCTTCGCCGGCTCTTGAGCGCATCGAGGAGCTCGTCGCGCTTGCTAGCGAGCGCTTGGGTGAGCTCTTTCACCTGTGCGGCGGTCAGGTCCTTCTCACGAGTACGCGCGGCCATGGTGGCCTCCCTGGGGTAGAAAGGGCGCGTAAGCATAGGGATGACCCGGACGGCGCGCAAGCGTCGCGCGTTGCGCCGTCGGTCACATTCGGGCGGTGCGCGCTCGACGGGGCTGCGTGGGTACCTCGTTCCGGTTTCCCACCGCGCGCACCGACGCAGGCCACCGCCGGGCGCCGCCCGGCGCGACGGCCCGGAGGGGCAGACCGCTCGGCGCTGGGCCATCTCCAACTCCCGCGCCCTCGCTGTGGGCCGCCGGGCCGACGCTCAATCCTCGAGGTACGTGTAGCCGGCCAAGCCCTCTTCGTACCGGCGCATGAACGCGGCGGACTCCTCGAAGGTGATCGACCCCGCCCGCACCGCCGCTTCGGCGGTCTGGCGCACCCGCCGCACCAGCTCACCTCGGTCGTACTCCACGTAGCTCAGCACATCGGACACGCGGTCGCCCTCGACGACGTGCTCGAGCCGGTACCCCGTGCCGCTGTCGGGCAGCGCCACGTGCACCACGTTGGTGTCGCCGAACAGGTTGTGCAGGTCGCCCAGCGTCTCTTGGTAGGCGCCCACGAGGAACGCGCCCAGGAAGTACGGCTGGCCGTTTGGCGAGTGCAGGCGCAGCGTGGGCTTGACGTCACGCAGGTCGATGAACATGTCGACCTTGCCGTCGGAGTCGCACGTGAGGTCGGCGATGATGGCCTCGCGCGTCGGCTCCTGGTCGAGCCGGTGCAGCGGCACGATGGGGAAGAGCTGGTCCACCGCCCAAGAGTCGGGCAGCGACTGGAACACGGAGAAGTTGCAGTAGTAGGTATCGGACAGCATCTTCTTCAGCCCCACCAGGTCCTCGGGGACGTAGTCGAGCGACTCGATGGTGCGCGCCACGCGCTCGCACACCGCCCAGAACAGATCCTCGATGCGCGCGCGCGCCCGCAGGTGGATGACGCCCGCGGCGAACAGCGTCTCGGCCTCGTCCTTGAGCGTCACCGCGTCGTTGTAGCTCTCCTGGAAGTTCTTGTTGGTGACGCCCTGCAAGGCCTCCCACATGGCGTGCACGGCCTCGTGCTCATCGGTGGCGGGCTTCAGCTCGTCTTGTACGCGCGGCGAGGCCATCTCGTTGGTGCCCACCACGTTGAACACCAGCACGGCGTGGTGCGCCACCAACGCGCGCCCCGCCTCGGTGATGATGGTGGGGTGCGGCAGCGGCGCGCCGCCGTCCGACGGCTTGTCGCATGCGTCTTGGATCGACGACACGATGTCGTTGGCGTACTCCTGGTTGGAGTAGTTCCGCGACGAGTGGAAGTTGGTCTTGCTGCCGTCGTAGTCCACGGCGAGCCCGCCGCCCACGTCGATGTACTGCAGGTTCTCGGCGCCCATGCGGCGCAGGTCGTGATAGACGCGCGTGGCCTCGCGGATGGCGTCTTTCACGCTGCGGATGGCCGTGATCTGGCTGCCGATGTGGAAGTGCTGGAGCTTGAGGCAGTCGAGCATGTCGCGCTGGCGCAAGAGCTCCACGGCGCGGCACAGCTCGCTGGCGGACAGGCCGAACTTCGAGCGCTCGCCGCTCGACTCCTGCCACTTGCCGGCGCCCTTCGACGACAAACGCACGCGAACGCCGATGTTCGGGCGCACGTTGTGGACGCGGGCGAGCTGCAGCACGAGCTCGAGCTCGTCGAAGCGATCGAGCACGAGCACCGGGTTGAGGCCCAGCTTCTGCGCATGCAGCGCGGTCTCGATGTACTCGCTGTCTTTGTAGCCGTTCAGGATCAAGAGCCCCCTGTTGCTCTCGAGGAGCGCGATGGCGATGAGCAGCTCCGCCTTGGAGCCGGCCTCCAGGCCCAGGTGGCGCGGCTTGCCGGCGCGCACCAGCTCCTCCACCACGTGGCGCTGCTGGTTGACCTTGATGGGCATGACGCCGCGATAGGTGCCCTTGTAGCCGTACTCGCGGATCGACGTCGCGAACGCGTCAGCCAGATCCTCCACGCGGCAGCGCAAGATGTCGTTGAAGCGCAGCAGGATGGGCGCGCCGATGCCGCGGCGGCACAGGTCGTCGACGAGCTCCTTGAGGTCGATCTCGCCCTCGCCATCGGGGCCGGCCTTGCCGCGCGGGCGCACGGTGATGTTGCCGCGCGCGTTGACGCCGAAGTACGGCTCGCCCCACGCTTGCGTGTGGTACAGCTCGGCGCTGTCCTGCACGGTCCACCGGCGCTCCAACGTCATCGTCACACCTCCTTGGCCCTGGCGCGCGCGGCGTGCCTGCGCCGCCGGTGCTGGGTCGGTAGGCACCTTTCACACTCGGCCTGCGAACGCAAACGCGGGCGTCTTCTGCTAGCGTGCCCTCGTTCGGAGGCGTCGTGCTCTCATCGGTCCTCGTCGCGGTCGTCGTCCTCGGTCAGCCGGCCAGCGCCACGCCGTCGGCGCCGCTGCCCAAGGACCCGACGGTGCCCGCGGCCATCGCGCGGGAAGACCCGCCCATCTTCCCGCTCGCGCAGGTGAAGGCCGGGCTGCGCGGCACCGGCTACACCGTGTTCGAGTCCGCGAAGGGCCCGCAGCCGTTCGACGCCGTCATCCTCGGTGTGATGAAGGGCTTCCTCGGTCCCGGCGAAGACCTGATCATCGCGCGCCTCGAGGGCAAGGACATCGAGCGCACTGGCGTCATCGCCGGCATGAGCGGCAGCCCCGTGTACATCGACGGCAAGCTGGTGGGCGCCGTGGGGTACCGCTTCGGCGCGTTCACCAAGGACGCCATCGCCGGCATCACGCCCATCGAGCGCATGCTGACGGCGTCGGTTGCCGCGGGCGCGCGCGCCGTCGGCCGCGCGTCGTCGCTCACGGAGCGGCCCATGTCGGCGTGGGGCCAGGGCGAGCCCATCGCCATCCCGCTCGCCGCCGCCGGCATCCCGCCGGGCGTCGCGGCCGCATTCGGCGACGAGCTCGAACGGCGTGGCTACGGCCCCATCGTGGGCGCGGGCGGCACGCCGGGCGCGGCCGCCGTGGGCGCCAACGCGCCCGCCGGCGCGGCCAAGCCCGTGCGGCTGTATGCCGGCGGCCCCATCAGCGGTCAGCTCGTCGAGGGCGACCTGTCGCTCGGCGCCATCGGCACGGTCACGTGGGTGAAGGGCGACCGGTTCCTCGCGTTCGGGCACCCGTTCCTCGGGAACGGCGAGACCACCATGCCGGTGTCGAACGCCGAGATCGTCGTCACCGTGGCCAGCGACGCCGGCTCGTGGAAGATGGGGCAGGGCACGGCCCCGGTGGGACGCCTCACCGACGATCGCCTGCATGCCATCGCCGGCAGCATGGGGGCGCCGCCGCCCATGGTGCCGCTGGTGGTGCGCATGCGCGGCGACTCGCCTCGCGAGGCGGCCGACGCCAAGAAGGACCTGAGCTTCCGCGTGTTCCAGCACCCCACCGATACGCCGCTGTTCGTGGCCATCACGGTGGCCAGCTCGCTCGGCCAGCGCGTGGCCGCCGAGCAGGCCGGCGGCACCGTGGACGTCGACGTCAAGGCGCGCCTGTCCACGGGCGAGCACGTCACGTGGCCCTTCCGCGTGGCCGACGAGGGCATCGGCTTCGACATGCCGGTGGCGTTTGGCGTGTTGGGGCTCCTCACCACGGTCATCGACCAGCCGTTCGCCAAGGTCGAGCTCTCGAGCGTGGACGTGACCGTCACCATGCGCCGCGACGTCGATCGGGCGCGCGTGGTGTCGGTCGACGCGCCGAGCGCGCTGGTGGCCGGCGAGCGCGCCCAGGTGCGCGTGCGCCTGCAGCCTCATCACGGCAAGGTCGTCGAGCGCCGCGTCGACGTGCGCGTGCCGGCGGGCCTGCCGAGCGGGTCGTACCAGCTGGTCGCCGCCGGGCAGACCGAGGCGCTGCGCCAAGAGCGCGAGGGCGGCCTCTTGGCGCTCGCTACCGATTGGCCGAGCTACCTGAAGGGCGTGCTGGCGGCGCCGCCGCCAGGCGCGCTGTCGCTCTACCTGGTGCGTGACGAGGCCACCTTGCGCCTCGACGGGCGGCCGCTGCCCGACTTGCCGCTCTCCCTGGCCGGCGTGCTCGCCGACGGTGGCGGCCTGTCGGGCGGCGCGTTCGAGGCGCGCGCGCTGCGCTTGGCGCGCGTCGACGGCAGCGGCGTGGTGGGCGGCGAGTCGACGGCCAAGGTGCAGGTGCGCGCGAAGGACGAGGAGGAGTGATGCGGTTTCCGGGCTCGCGATCGTTGACGGGGCGACCGACGGTATGGTGCGCATGGGGCGCGGCGGTGCTCCTGGCCGGTTGCGCGGCGCCGGCGTGGGCGAGCCAGGCGCAGCTACACGTCGTCGAGGGCGCCGCCGACCTGCTCGAGGGCGACCTCGAGGGCGCGGCGCTCGGCCCCGACGGCGTGGTGCGCGTGGGCGACGACGTGCGCTTCCTCGCCGACGGCATGAGCGGCCCGGTGCTGGCGCTGACGCGCGCGGGCGACGGCCAGCTCTACGCCGCCACCGCGGCGCCGGGGCGCGTGTGGCGCATCGCCGACGGCAAGGCGCCCGAGGCCGTGCTCGAGGTGGACAAGCCGTTGGTGGTGGCGCTCTTGCCCGTGGGCAGAGGCACCCTGGTGGCGCTCACCGCGCCCGACGGCGGCGCCGAGGTCCTCGACCTGGCCACCAAGAAGCATGAGAGCGTGGCCGCCAAAGACGCCAAGCTGCTCCTCGCTGGCGCTGTGCACGACGACGTGGTGTACGCCGTGGGCGGCGGCGACGAGGGCGTGCTCCTCAAGCTCGCGCGCGGCGCCAAGGCCTTCGAGGTGGTGGCCAAGGTGAAGGAGCCGCAGCTGCGCAGCGTCGCCGTGGGCAAGCGCGGTGGCGCCGTGCGCATCGTGGTGGGCGGCGGCGAGGACGGCGTGGTGTACGACGTGGCGGGGGGCAAGGCGCGCGCGCTCCTCGACGCCGCCGCCGGCGAGATCACGGCGGTGGCGCTAGGGTCCGACGGCAGCGTGTACGCCGCCGCCGTCGACGGCGAGGGCAAGCTGTCGAAAGGCGCGACCGCCAAGGACAAGGATGAAGGGGACGACGACAAGAAGGGCAGCAAGAAGAAGGCGCGCAAGGTGAAGAGCGCGGAGATCTGGCGCATCGATCCGGCTGGGCGCGCCAGCATCCTCTGGCAGTCGAAGGCGCACGGCGCCTACGCGTTGGTGCTCACGGGCGGGCGCGTGTTCGCGGGGACGGGGCCGCTCGGGCGCCTGCTCGAGCTCGATCCGAGCGGCGAGGGCAGCGCCGGCGTCCGCACCCGCGTCACCGACCACGACGAGATCACGAGCCTATTCGTCGACGGCAAGGACCTGCTCCTCGGCACCGCCCACGGCTCCGGCGTGGCCCGCCTCGGCGGCAAGCGCGTCGGCGCGACCTACACCACCGACGCGCTCGACGCTGACGCGCTCGCGCGCTACGGCAGCGCCACCGCGCGCGCGAGCGGCGCCGTGAAGCTCTCGGTGCGCTCGGGCAATACCAAGGAGCCAAACGACACGTGGTCGCCGTGGGGGCCGCCGTCCGCCGCGCCTGCCGGGCAGTACGCCCAGGTGCGCGCCGAGCTGTCGGCCGGCGCCACGCTCTCGGGCCTGTCGCTCAGCTACCTCGTGGACAACCGGGCGCCGTCGGTGGAGCGGGTGGACGTGCTGGCGCCCGGCTGGAAGCTGGTGGCCAACCTGCGCGAGCCGCCCGAGACGCGCTCGGTGACGCTCAACGAGAAGCCGTTCGCCAAGTACCTCGATCGCCGCGGCGGTCAGAACCCAACGCTCGACGAGCGGCCCTTCGCCAAGCAGAGCTTCGACGTCGGCTACCGCACCGTGTACGCCTGGGTCGAGGACCCCGACAGCGATGCGCTGCGCTACCGCTTCTTCCTCGGCCGCGTCACGGGCGCGGCCGGCGAGGTGGCGAGCTGGAGCGCGCTCAAGGGCTGGTCGGAGGAGCCGTTCGCCTCCTTCGAGGCCAGCCGCCTCGCCGATGGCCAGTACCGCGTGAAGGTCGAGGTCGACGACGTGCTCACCAACGGGCCCGCGCGGCGCCTCGGCGACACCGACATCGGCCCGGTGTTCGTGGTCAGCCACGCCGCCCCGCGCATGACGGGCGCGAAGGCCGTGCGCGACAAGGGCAGGGTCAAGGTGAACCTCGACGTCGCCGGCGCGCTCCCGCTCACGGTCGTGCGCTGCTCTGCCGGCGGGGAGGAGTGGATCCCGCTCGATCCCAAGGACGGCATCACCGACGGGCGCGAGGAGAGCTTCGAGCAGACGCTCGACCTCTCGGGCGCGCTGCCGTCGGTGTCGTGCGAGGTCTATGACGAGGCGCTCAACTTCGGGCGCATCGACATCCCGCTCGGGTGATTCGTTGAGAGGGTCTGATGCAGACCCTCCCCCATAGCGGGCGTAGCCCGCCATGGGGCCCCCTCCCAACTCCGCTTCGCTGCTTCGTTGGGAGGGTCTGATGCAGACCCTCCCCCATAGCGGGCGTAGCCCGCCATGGGGCCCCC
>CAZONM010000303.1:0-7537 GCA_964580865.1 uncultured Myxococcales bacterium
CGCTACGCGGCGAGGACGCGACGCAGCGATCGGCGAGAAGACCAAGCAGAACCCCCTACGAACTTTGGGTTTGTGGCACTAGCTTGGCAAGCCATGGGCAAGCGAACGGCGACCAGCCTGACCGCGCCGAAGAAGCGCCCGCCGAAGGCGAAGGCCGGCGCGGAGCCCGCCGCGGCGCCCGAGCCCATCGTGGAGGCGCCCGAGCCCAACGAGCCCGACGTCGACGACGAGCACGCCGCGCTCGACGCCGACCCTGACGACGGCGCCGGGCCCGTGCTCGACGTCGGCGGCGAGGCGCTGGTGCGGCGCGGCGCGGTGGCGCTGCCCGAGGGCGAGTGGGTGCAGGAGGAGGGGCCCCACGGCCCCGTGGTCGACGACGAGGTGCCGTCGGCCGCGCGCGGCGACGCGCTGTACTCGGCCTTCGTGCGCGAGGCCACGCGCGTGCAGCGCCTGTCGGAGGAGGAGGAGCGCGCGCTCGGCCTGAAGGTGCGCGACCACCAAGACCAGGCCGCGGCCAAGAAGCTCGTGGTGCACAACCTGCGCCTCGCCATCAAGATGGCGCACCAGTATCGCCGCGCGTGGACCAACCTCATGGACCTGGTGCAAGAGGCGAGCGCCGGCATGGCGGTGGCCGCGCAGCGCTGGGACCCCGACCAAGGCACGCGCTTTGGCACCTACGCGGTCTATTGGATCCGCGCGCAGCTCACGCGCTTCTTGATGACCAACGGCCGCGCCATCCACACGGGCAACACGCGCGCGGGGCGCAAGCTCTACTTCCAGCTGCCGCGCGTGCGCAGGAAGCTCCTGGCCGAGGGCAAGGAGCCCACCATCGACGCCATCGCCAAAGAGGTGCAGGAGGATCCCCTCGAGGTGGCCCGCGTGGTGGCGCGCCTCGACGGGCGCGAGGCCTCGCTGGACGCGCAGGTGGGCCAAGGCGACGACGGCAGCACGCTCGGCGAGCTCATCGCCGACGAGGGCGCGGGCCCCGAGCACAACGCCGCCCACCTCGAGGTGCAGCAGCTCGTCAACGGGCTGATGCAGCGCTTCGCCGCGGGGCTGCAAGACGAGCGCGACCGCGTCATCTGGCTGGAGCACCTGGTGGCGCCCGAGCCGAAGAGCCTGGTGGAGCTCGGCGAGCGCTACGGCATCTCGAAGCAGCGCATGGGCCAGCTGGCCACGCGGCTCAAGCGCTCGTTTCGCCGCCACGTCATCGACGAGCTCGGGCCCACCACGCAGCTGTCGTGGCTGTTCGCGACGGATTGAGCGCGCCGCCCACGCGGACGGCGCGAATAACCTCGAGGTCCGTGAAGCCGCGGCCACGAGCCCTGTCGTTGCACGCGTCTCGATGCACAATCGTCTTTGGAGCTGCCTCCGCAGGCGGCTTGTTCTTCCTGGCATCGAGCGCGTCAAGCCCTACGCTCACCGCGACCGGAGAAATGGGAGCGACGCTTGCGCGCATAGCCACTCAAATCGTGGCGGCAGCTTCTTCGAACACGCGGTGTTCGCTGTGCAGCGCTGGTCACGCCGCCAGGCTCGCACGGATTTGCTCGACCTTCCTTGCGAAACGGTTGGCCTCCTTGCACGCCGAGCGGACTCGGTTGAGACGCTTGGCGACAACTGATGCGAAGTCCCGGTATTCGACAACGCGTTTCCAGGGGCCGTTTCTGCCCATCGCGAGCCTGCGCTTTTCGACAAGAAGCTCCGCGGGGTTGCTGACGAGTTCAGGACGTCTCTGCTTTGGGTAGAGCGCAGCAAGCACCCAGGCTTCGATCGCCGACACCGGAATCGCAATGACGACACCAGCGGGAAGTGGTGCGGGCAACCAACCCTTGATGATCGCACAGAGCGACTTTGCGTCGTAGCTTGAGAGGTTCTCCGGCGGCTTTTCGACTCCTGCGTCGATCGCGATATCGAGGTCCAGTGCCAGCACGAGAAGGTCCAGTGGTTCGCCGACGTCCGGATGGAACAGGTCCGAGAGATCTTGTGTCGATCGGCACCACGCGCGGACTTCGCTCCACCCAGCCTTCGATCCAGGTTGCTGCCGGTCCATTTCATCGACGAGCGGTCGCAATGCTCGTTGATCGATAGGTCCGAGGAGCGCCTCGACGACGGCTCGAAGAACCACGATGTCGGTCGACCCTTCACAGACGAAGCCAACAACCGGCTGCCGCCGCCGCGCCCGAATCGGCCGTGCGTTAGACTTGGCCAACACGGGGCAGTCCTCCGATCTTACCTTCGGTCCACAATCGACTCACGGCATTGGCGCCGCCCTTCTCTTTCAGTGCGCGCAGGTTCCTCACGGGCACTCGCAAGACGTCCGTCTTACCGTCGGGGCGACGCTCTACCCGAAACAACCGAATCCGGTCGTCGTCCAATGCAAGGCCGTCAAGCACAAGGGGATTGTGTGTCGTCAGTAGGCACTGACGCCCCGCGTGAATGACCTCCTCCGAAAACGCGACCGCGAGGGATCGTGCAGCCGCGGGGTTCAGGGCCTGATCGAAATTGTCCACCGCGAACAACCGTGGGGACTGCGAGTGCATCGCGAGTACAAGGAGATGAAGAACGTACAGCGCGCCTTCGCTGGCATCGTACGCAGACAGTGTCTCTGCATTCGGTCGCATGTACGCGTCAGTAAAGCGGATCACCGTGCGCATTGTCGGCACGCTGGACGCAAGGAAATCGCGCGACGGTGGCCCGACGTCGAAGTCCCGCGCCCAGTCGATCAACGTCAATGCCCGTTGCCGAAACTTCCTGCGCGTCGACGACGTGAGCGCGTCGACCGCATCCGGCAACCCTCCACCGAAAAGGCCGATCGGGAGCCGTGGAGCAGTGTCTGGTGCGATGCCGCGCAGGACGGGGGTAACTGGAGAGAATATCGCGTAATCGTCGAGAAGCCCAAGGAGGTCGCGAGCACTTTGTGAAGCCTTCATGTTGCCGCGAACTTGAATCGCAAGACTTCTGCTCCTCTCATCACGGACCTTCTCAGCAAAGACCTTCGCCGCCCCGGCCTTCGGCCCACGTGACGCAATGGTCCTGCCGCCATCGTCGATTCGCTCATGACGAAACGACCAGTATGGCTTCGGCGGCGTTCCCTGGTTCGAGATGCCAATGAAATACTCGGACTTCCGGTCATCCGTCGCGGCAGTGATACGAATCGACGGGTCCCTCTCTCTTATGGGGAACGCCGACTTGTAGATGCGCGGGACGCCAGGCCGAACGCCCCTTCTCAGCAATGCCTGGTCGTCGATGCTTCCAAAGGCTGCGGCTCCGATGATCCCAATCGCCTCGAGGAGATTCGACTTGCCAGCACCGTTCGCGCCGATAAAGACATTCACAGCGCCGAGCTCTACCACGACGTCATGCAGCGACTTGTAGCGTTCAACGTGTATCCGACCAAGCTTTGCCACTTTCGACACCTCGGTGCGAGCATCCTCACCCGAGTTGCGCCTGCGGTCTAGCGGTGGAGATGCGACGTGGTACTGCGTCGCAGCAGACCGTCACGTCGAACCGATCCCGCTGCGCGATGTCGGAACCGTCGGCCCCAGGGCGTGGCTTGTAGCCGCGTCCGACGCGACGAGTTCGACACTGTGCGAGGACCATCTCGTGCAACACCCTCGGGATACCAGCTCGCTCCGAGCACGCGGGGGGGCTCCTGAAGGAGCGCGCGCGCCACCACACCGCCGCGCCGGGTCCGCTCAGCTCATCTCGAAGTAGGCCTTGGTGTCGGCCTTCAGCCAGTAGATGAGCAGCGGCACCGACGCCGGCATGCAGCACGCCGACGTGAGGCCGAGCGCGATGAGGCACAGGCCATAGACCCACGACCACTTGCGCGGCGGCGCCAGCACGCCCACGACGGCGGCGGCGGCCAGCGGCGCGCCGATGCACACGCAGATGAGGCCGGTGGCGAGCCCTTCGCCGTCGCGCAGATCGATGTCGTCGCCCCAGACCATGAGCGCGGCGCCCATGACCACGACGAGGGCGTACAGCACCGTGAGCGCGCCGGCGTACACGCGGTACCACACGACCACGCGCGGCACGGCCGGCGCGGGCGGCACGGGCGGCGGCGCGCCTTGGTTCGGGACGGCGGCGGAGGTGGAGCGCTGAGGGTCCATGGGTGCGGCATGCTACGCGAACGGCCGCGCGCCGTCAGTGACCGTGCGCGCTACGGGCGCGCGCCGAAGTCTTGCACCCTGGAGCGCCGAAAGGGCGCGCCGTCGTCGTGCATGGTGCCTGCGCCCACGCCGTGAAGGTCGGCGGCTGCGTGCGGCGCGAGCTGTCGTGCGCAGCGCGGTGTTCGCCCTGGGCGATCTGGGGAAGGAGGATTGGGGGCTTGTCGTTGCGCCGCCATTGGCGATCGCTGCTCTCGCGAGAGCAGGCGGCGGTGCCGTCGTGGAGGAGGGCGGGGGTGGGCAGGGCGGGGGCGGGTTCGTGACGTCGGGGGTTGGGCGCGGTCCCCCTCCTAGATCCTCCCCCGTCCCGGGGGAGGCCGTTCCGGGTCGATGAGGTGCGCGCAGCGATCACGGCGCCGTGCACTTCGTCGTCGACACGAGCGCCGTGCGCCCCAACCGCTCGGCGCCCCGAGGCAACGACGACGACGATGACACCTCTTTTTGCCGCTCAGCGACGCTTACATCGACGTCCCGTCTCGGCGAACCAAGAGGATCGAAGCAGGCACGAAGGACCACGCCCGCCCACAAACTTGCCCCGTCTCAGCACGGCCTCCCCCGGGACGGGGGAGGATCTAGGAGGGGGACCGCGCCCAACCCCCGACGCCCCGAACCCGCCACCACCCCCACCCTCCATGACGGCACCACCGCCTGCTCTCGCGAGAGCAGCGATCGCCGCTGACGGCGACACGACAAGCACCCGCTTCTTCTTCTTCTCCTTCTCCTTCCTCTTCTTCTTCGTCGTCGTCGTCGCCGCCGCCGCCACCTTCTTCCTCTCAGAAGTCACATCAAGGCCATCATCAAGGCCATCATCAAGGCGTGGCA
This sequence comes from uncultured Myxococcales bacterium, assembly GCA_964580865.1. Taxonomy (GTDB): domain Bacteria; phylum Myxococcota; class UBA727; order UBA727; family VGSZ01; genus JACOUT01. The sequence goes on from CAZONM010000303.1 coordinate 4,992, forward strand.
TGACGGCGTGGTCAAACGACCCTGCATGGGATGGATCTCCCGCCCCCTGGCCCCGCCGCCGCTCGTGCCTACGACGAGGAGCAGGAGCACCCCATGATCCGCCCCTGCCCCGCCTGCGGCGCGAGCAACCGCGTGCCCGCCGCGCGCCTCGCCGACCACGGCACCTGCGGCAAGTGCAAGGCGCGCCTGCCCGCGCTCGACGTGCCGCTCGACGTGGGCGGCGCGGACTTCGATGAGATCGTGCGCGACGCGAAGGTGCCCGTGCTGGTGGACTTCTGGGCCGGCTGGTGCGCGCCCTGCCGCATGGCGGCACCGCACGTGAAGGCCGTGGCCCACGAGCTCTCGGGCCGCGCCCTGGTGCTCAAGGTCGACACCGAGGCGCACCCCGAGGTGGCCGCGCGCTTCGGCGTGCGCGGCATCCCGAGCTTCCTCGTGCTCAAGGGTGGCCGCGCCGTGAGCCAGCAGGCGGGCCTGGTGGACGCAGCCACCATGGCGGGCTGGCTGCGCGCCGCGGGCGCCTAACCACCCGTGGGCCAGCGCCCCTGCGCGCGCAGCACCAGCTCCAAGAGCTCGCGCAGCGCGCCGCGCCCGCCGGGGCGGCGCGTGACCACGTGCGCGGCCGCCGCCACGTCGTCGGCCGCGTCGGGCACGCAGCAGGCGAGCCCGGCCTTTTTCATGGGCGGCAGGTCGTTGATGTCGTCGCCGATGAAGGCGGTCTCGGCCCAGGTAGCGCCCACGTCGACGAGCACGCGCTCCAGGGCCTCGTCCTTCCTCTGCACGCCCTGCAAGACGTGCGGCACCTTCAGCTCGGTCAGGCGCGCCTCCACGTGCTTGCTCCTGCGGCCGCTCACCGCCACCAGGATGAGCCCGGCGCCGCGCGCGATGCCCATGCCGAGGCCGTCGCGGGCGAAGAACGCATGCAGCACCTCGCCGTGCTCGCCGTAGTAGAGCTTGCCGTCGGTGCACACGCCGTCGACGTCGAAGGCCACCACGCGGATCTTCTGCGCGCGCGCCGCCAGGTCGTCTTGCATCATGGCGTGACGGCGGGCTTGGCGGCCGCGGGCTTGGCGTCGCGCGCGGGCACGAGCAGCGGCACGAACAAGGTGGCGCCGCCGCGCCGCACCAACAGCCGCAACAGCGCGCCGCCCTTGGCCGCCGTGGCCGCGGCCGCGAAGTCGGGCGCGGTGCGGATGTCGGCGGCGTCAACCTTGACGATGACGTCGTCGGTGGCGAGGCCGGCCTTGAACGACGGGCCGCCGGGTCGCACCTTGGTGACGCGCGCGCCCGCCACGTCGGCCTTGAGCTTGAGGCGCTCGCGGTCGTCGGCGTCGAGGGACACCACGCTGATGCCGAGGGAGCCGTCGCTCTCCGGCGCCTTGGCCGCCACCGCCGCGGCCTTGGCCGCGTTGTCGGGGTGCGCCTCGAGCGCGATGGTGACGGCGGCGGGCTTGCCGTCGCGCACCACGTCGAGCTTGACCTTGGCGCCCACGCCGGCCTCGCCCGCGAGCAGCGGCAGCTCGTAGCTGTCGCTGATGGCCTTGCCCTCGAAGCCCACGATGACGTCGCCAGGCAGGAGCCCGCCCTTGCCGGCGGGCCCGTCGGGCACCACCTCGCGCACCAGCGCGCCGCGCGCGCGATCGAGGCCCAGGCCCTTGGCCACGTCGGGATCGAGGCCCGTGATCTGCACGCCGATCCAGCTGCGCTCGAAGCGCCCCTTGTCCTTGAGCTGGGGCAACAGGCGCTTCACCATGTTGATGGGGATGGCGAAGCCGATGCCGTTGGCGGCGGCGTTGACGGCGCTGTTGATGCCGATGGCCTCGCCATAGAGGTTCAAGAGCGGCCCGCCCGAGTTGCCGGGGTTGATGCCCGCGTCGGTCTGCAGGAAGTCGTAGAGGCCGGCGCGCCCCGAGGGCGCGATGTCGCGGCGGCTGCGCCCCGAGATGATGCCGATGGACACCGACTGCTCGAGGCCGAAGGGGCTGCCGATGGCCACCACGAAGTCGCCGACCTTGAGCACGTCGCTGTCGCCGAGCGGGATCACGGGCCAGTCGGCGCGCGGGCTCGAGAGCTTGATGAGCGCGATGTCGGTCTTCTCGTCGGAGCCCACCACCGTGGCCGGCACCTCGTCGGGGCTGTCGCCCACGCGCACGGTGATGGTGGTGGCGTTCTCCACCACGTGGTGGTTGGTGAGCGCGTAGCCCGTGGCCGTGACGATGAAGCCCGCCCCTTGGCCGCGCAGCTCGGGCCCCTCGCCGTCGAAGGGCAGCTCGGGGCCGATGGGCGGGTGGCTCGGCGGCAGGGCCTCGGGCGAAAACGGCGCCTCGGTGAAGATCACCAGCACCGCGGGCTCGAGGCGGTCGACGAGCGGGGCCACCGAGGGGATGGCCACGGCCGTGCGGCGCGCCGGCGGGTTGGTCCACAGCCCCGAGGGCGGCGGCGCCGCGGCCGCGGGCGCGGCGCACAGCAGGGGCGCGGGCCCGAGCGCGAGGACGAGCGCGACCGGGGGCGCGGCGAGCGAGAGGAATCGACGAAGCATTTGCGCCTGT
>CAZONM010000304.1:0-7526 GCA_964580865.1 uncultured Myxococcales bacterium
GGCCACCGCGCCCTCGGCCGCAGACGGCGCGTCCGTGGCGGGCCGTGCGACGTCGCGTGAGGCGCTCGCTGCCGCCGCAACCGGCGACGGGGGGGCGGCGGGCGGGACGAGCGGCGCCTCCTGTGATGGCGCCTGACGCGTGACCGAGCCGGTCCGCGGCGCGACCACATCGAACGCGGACTCGACCAGGTCGCCCCAGTCGGACGACACGTCGAACCCCACGATGCCCTTCTTGTGCTCGGGCGCCGCCGCCTGCGGTGGCGACGTGGCCGCGAACGACGGTGGCGCGGTGGCGGCCGTCGGCGCCACCGCCAGCGCCGCCTCGGAGACCACCGCCGAGGCCAAGGCCAGCCCCTCGAGGTCGACCCGATCGGTGCGCGGCGCCTGGCTCGACGACGGCGGCGCCAGGTCGACCAGCGCCTCGTCGAAGCTCGGCGCGGCCGCGGCCTCGGTGGGCGCGGCCCCCTCGACGACAGCCGGTTCGGTGGTGGCTGCCTCGATGCGAGCATCCCCGTGCGAGGCATCCGCGGGGGCCTGGCGCGGCACAAGGTCGGCCACTGGCGCGCTCGCCGGGTCCGGTGCCGGCGACGACGACGCCTCGGATGGGGGCGGCGATGGGGTCGGCGACGGGGGCGGCGACTGCGGCGGCTCGCGGCGCGGCGGCGCGTCGATGTGATACACCTGCCGCACGTAGTCGACGTATTGCTGCGTGAGCGAATGCCCGGGCTCGACGTCGAGGATGCGGTACCACGCCTCCAAGGCGCGCGCGGGATCGCCCTGGCTGTAGTGCCGCAGGCCCTCCTCGAGCCAGGCCTCGATCTGGGAGCTCACACGTCGTTTCTAGTGCAACTCACCAGCGCCGGTCGAGAAGGCGGCCCGCGGTGCGCCGGACCAGGGCAACCAATCGCGCAACCCGGAGCCCATGCGGCGCGCAACCCCGCGTAGGAACCGCCGCGCCGGCGGCCAACGTTCCACAAGGGAAGCGACGTCGCCCCATCACAGGGTCGCAGCGCGTCTGCGAAAAAGCACGGGGCGCACCGCGCCATTCGATGCGTCAGCTCTTGCCGACCTTGGCGGCCACGCCCTTGAACATCACGACCGTCCGCTCGAGCTGCTCGCGCCCGCCCTTGAGCGCGTCGCCGTCTTGCATGGCGATGGCCCGCTTGGCGCGCTCGACCACCTGGTGCGCCTTCTTGAGCGCGTCGTCGCCGAAGTCTGACGAGCCGATGACGTCGCGCACCACCGGCATCAAGCGCTCGATCTCGCGCACCGCGCGCTCGGCGTTGGTGCGCAGCTCGCCGAACGCCTCTTGGGTACGCTCGGCCACCGCGAAGGCCTCGTTGTCCTTCATGATGTTCTGCATCTCCTCATCGGAGAGCTTGTTGGTGGCCGTGACCTGGATGCTCTGCTCGGCGCCGGTGGCGCGGTCGCGCGCCGACACGGCCACGATGCCGTCGGGGGAGATGTCGAAGTTGACGTCGATCTCGACCGAGCCGCGTGGGGCCCGGGGCAAGCCCGTGAGCAGGAACTCGCCGAGCAGCTCGTTGGCCGACGCGATCTCGCTGTCTCCCTGCAGCACCACGATCTTCACCGCGGTCTGGTCGTCGCGCGTGGTGGTGAACACGTGTGACGCGCTGGTGGGCACCGTGCTGTTCGCGGGGATGAGCGTGTTGAAATAGCCGCCCGCGATCATGATGCCCAGGTTGTGCGGTGTGACGTCGAGGAGCAGCAGATCGGGCTGGCCCGGACCGGTCTTGGTGAGCGCGGCAGCCTGCACCGCGGCGCCGAGCGCCACCACCTCGTCGGGGTGCACGTTCTTCGAGGGCTCCATGCCGAAGTACGAGCGCACCGCCTCCTGCACCTTCGGCATGCGCGTCATGCCACCGACGAGGATGACGTCCTGCAGCTCGTCCTTGCGGATCTTCGCCTCCTTGAGCATCCGATCGCAGATCTCGATGCAGCGCTCGATGAGGTCGCCGCACATCTCCTCGAGCTTGTCGCGCGCCAGCGTGCGCTGCAGGTGCAAGGCGTCGCTCTTGCCCGTGGACATGATGAACGGGAGGTTGATCTCGCTCGACGCCGTGACCGACAGCTCCATCTTGGCCTTCTCGGCGGCGTCGCGCAGACGCTGGAGGGCCATGACGTCTTGGCGCAGGTCGACCTTGTGCTCCTTGGCGAAGCCGAACACGAGCCACTCGACGATGCGCTGGTCGAAGTCCTCGCCGCCGAGGTAGGTGTCGCCGGCCGTGGCCAGCACCTCGAACACGCCGTCTTGGATGTCGAGCACCGAGATATCGAAGGTGCCGCCGCCGAGGTCGAACACCGCCACGCGCTTCTTGACGTTCTTCTTGTACCCATACGCGAGCGCTGCCGCGGTGGGCTCGTTGATGATGCGGATGACGTCGAGCCCGGCGATCTTGCCGGCGTCCTTGGTGGCCTGCCGCTGGCCGTCATTGAAGTACGCGGGGATGGTGACGACGGCCTTCTCCACGGGCGAGCCGAAGTACTCCTCCGCGACCTTCTTCATCTCGCCGAGCACCATGGCCGACAGCTCGGGCACCGAGTACACCTTGTCGCGCAGCTCGATGCGCGCGTCGCCGGTGGGGCCCTCGACGATCTTGTAGGGATAGACCTGGCGCGCCTGCTGCACGACGGGGTGCGCGTACTTCCGGCCGATGAGCCGCTTGGCCGCGTACACCGTGTTCTGTGCGTTGGTGATCGCCTGCCGCTTGGCGATATGGCCCACCAGGCGCCGGCCGCTCTCGGCGATGGCGACGATGGAGGGCGTGGTCTTGTAGCTGCCCCGGTTGGCGATGACCTTGGGCACGCCGCCCTCGACGGTGGCGACACAGCTGTTGGTCGTGCCGAGGTCGATGCCGATGACGCGCTCTTCCGACATGCACCCCCCCGGGGCGCGGCCCTCCTGCGTGCGGGGGCGGCGTCCTGGGCAACGCGGGTCGGACCCTCCGACCCAGCCAACCCGAAGGATGCCCACCTTTGGGCCCGCGATTCAACCGCAGAGTCGGGGTGGACGGGGCAGCTCAGGTCTGGCGCTTGCCGACCTTGTGCAGCTCCTTGGCGCGGGCGTTGCCCGGCTCGAGGTGGAGCCAGCGATCGGCCGAGCGCAGCAGGATGGCCCACTTGGAGTCGGCGTGCGCGGCCTCGGCCAGGGCCTCCCAGGCGCGCGGGTTCTTGGGCTCGAGGTCGGCGGCCTGCTGCGCGAGCTTGGCCGCGCGCACCGGGCGCTTGAGCTTCATGAGCACGGTGGACACCTCCACCAAGAGGGGGCCGTCGTTGGCGCGTACGGCCACCTCGGCCACCTCGTCGGCCACGCGGTTGAGCTCGTCGGCCAGGTCGCGCATGTCCGAAGGCGACGCCACGATCTGGTTGATGCGCTTCATCATCGTCGCGGCGCGCGCGCGCTCGGCCTGCAGCACGATGACGTCGGCCTTGGCCTTGAGCCCCTCGTCGTAGCCCACGGCCAGGCGCGCGTGATTGGCTGCCTCGTCGAGCTTGCCCGCGCGCTGCGCCTCTTCCGCCAGGCGTAGGTAGTCGCGCGCCTTCTTCAGGCGTTCGGCCATGGGGTTGCGCTTGAGGCGCTGCTCCTTCATGCGCTCGGCGTTGCGCTCGTCGCGGCGCTTGGACTCCTCGACGTTGCGCTTCTCGGCCGCCATGCGCTCGAGCTCGGCCTCTTCCTCGGGGGTCAGCTCGATGACGGCGGTCTCGTCGTACTTCGCGCGCCGTTGAGGGTCTTGCAGCGTGTCGTACGCCGTCTTCATGGCGCGGAAGATGCGATCCAGGCGCTCGCGGTAGCTCCCGAGGTTCTTGCGGAAGAACGCGTCGGGGTGAAATTCCTTCGACGACTTGAAGTACGCGACCTTGATCTCTGCCGGCGTGGCCGTGCGCTTGGACCCGAGCAGCTTGTAGTAGCTCCAGCTCTCGAGGTTCATCTCGACGAACAGGATGCGCTTGCGCTGCTCCTCGGTGAGGTCGGCCGGCTCCGAGAGGTCGACCATCGAGAACACGATGCCCTTGTACGAATCGTCGGCGCCGGCAGCGCCGGCGCGGCCGGCGCCGACCCGCAGCACGGCACCCTTCTTCACCAAGCTCTCGAGCACGGCGGCGGCGCGGGTCGCCGGGACCACGCTCTCCTTCACCAGATCAGCCGCCGTCACGCGGCGGCCGATGATGCGCGAGACGACGAAGCCCTCCTCGGGCGTGAGCGGCAGCTTGGTGATGTCGACGCTGGCGCCGATCTCGTAGGCGAACTCGGGCTCGGGCGTCGTCGACATCGAACAGGGATGCTATCGGCGCGGTGCCCCTCGGCTCAAGAAGCGAATCTCCTTGGAGCACCCGTGCCACCATTGCGCCGCGACGCCGCCCACCAGTTCCTCGAGCTCTGCGACACCATGACGCGCCTGCGCGGCCCGGGCGGCTGCCCTTGGGACCACGAGCAGACGGTCAAGACGCTGCGCCCGTACCTGCTCGAGGAGGCCCACGAGGTGCTCGAGGTGCAGGACGCCCTCGACGACGACGGCGGCGGCCCGCGCGTGGCCGAGCACAAGGAGGAGCTCGGCGACCTTCTGCTGCAGATCGTGTTTCAAACCGAGATCCAGCGCGAGCACGGCCGCTTCGATGTCGGCGACGTGTGCGCCGCCATCACTGACAAGCTGGTGCGCCGCCACCCGCACATCTTCGGGCTCGACGTCCCCGTGGGCACGCCGGGCTCCAAGGAGGGCTGGGAGGCGATCAAGCGCAAGGAGCGGGCGCGCAAGGCTAGCGGCGAGCCGGGCAAGCGCACCAGCGCGCTCGACGGCGTGCCCAAGCACCTGCCAGCGCTCTTGCGCGCCTATCGCACGGGTGAGAAGGCGCGCGGCGCGGGCTTCGACTGGCCGAGCCACCACGGCGTGGTCGACAAGATCAAGGAGGAGCTCGGCGAGCTCGAGGAGGCGCTCGCCACGGGCGACAAGGCCAAGATCGGCCACGAGCTCGGCGACCTCCTGTACGCGCTCGTCAACCTGTCGCGGCACTTCGAGATCGACCCCGAGGGCGCCGTGCGGGCGACCATCGCGCGCTTCGAGGAGCGCTTCCGCCTCGTCGAGGAGAGCCTGGCGGCCGAAGGGCGCATCCCCGAGAAGGAAGAGCTCGACGAGCTCGAGCGCCGCTGGCAGGCGGCCAAGCGCCTCATCGACGCCCGAGCACGCGGCGCAGGCGGCGCGTGACGCCGCCGGCCACCTGCTCGACGCCCTCGAGCCTCAAGGCGAGCGCGCCGGCGCCGTAGAGCACCACCGCGACCGCCACGGCGCCGCCCAGCACCACCACGTTCAGGGGTGTCAGGCCGCGGGGCCAGTCGCCGAGGCGCTGGATGCCCCACGCCGCCGCCACGGCCACGCATGACAGCAGCGCCTGGAGCCCGAGCGGGCGCAGGAACGTCTCGGTGCGCAGGTCGCCGATCTTGCGCCGCAGCAGGATGGCCAGCAGGCCGGTCTGGATGAACGACGACAGCGACAACGTGAGCGCCAGCCCCGCCACGCCGTACGAGAGGAGCGCGACGCCGATGAGCAGGTTCGACACCAGGACGAAGGCGCTCACGAGCACGGGCGTGCGCTGGTCGCCGAGCGCGTAGAACACCTGCGCCGTGGCGCGCGTGCCGCTCATGGCGACCAGGCCGGGCGCGAAGGCCAGCGCCGCCGACGCGGTCCGCTGCGCGTCGTCCCACGTGAACGCGCCGTGAAGGTAGAGCACGCTGGTGATGGGGACGGCGATGACGGCGAGCCCGAGGGCCGCCGGCAGCGCCACCAGGCTCGTGAGCACCATGGAGAACCGCCACGTGGCCTTGAGGTCGTCGAGGCGGCCGGCGGCGGCCTGCTCGTTCATGGTCGAGAACGCGCCCTGCGCGATGGCGATGGCGAAGATGCCGATGGCCAGCTCCATCAAGCGGTCGGCGTAGTTGTAGTACGAGACGCTGCCCTCCTCGAGGTAGCTGGCCAGCTGGCGCAGCACGATGATGTTGAGCTGGTAGACGGCGAGGCCGAAGAGCCCGGGCACGAACTTGAGGAGCGCGCCCTTGACCTCGGCGTCGAGGATGAGCCGGGGGCGCACGGCCAGCCGCAGCCGCGCCAGCGCCGGGACCTGCACGGCCACCTGCACCACGCCGCCCACCAGCACGCCGGCCACGGCGCCCATGATGCGGTGCTCGGCCGGGAACGTGAGGGCGCCGAGGATGGTGAACGCGATCATCGACACGTTGAGCACGATGGGCGCGAGGGCGGGCACGGCGTACACGTCGTGGGCGTTGAGCACGGCCATGGAGATGCCCACCAGCGCCATGGTGACGACCACCGGAAACAGCCAGCGCGTCAGCTCCACGCAGTGCGCGAACTTCGCCGGATCGTCGAGGAAGCCCGACGCGAACGCGGTGACCAGCGCGGGCGCGCCGAGCACCCCGAGGATCGACATGGCCACCACCGCCACCAGCGTCCAGCCGAGCATGCCGGCGTAGAACCGGCGCGCGGCCTCGTCGCCGTCCCTGGTGCGCACCGCCTGGTAGGCCGGCTGCACCACGGCGGTCATGGTGCCCTCGGCCACCAGGCGCCGCATGACGTTCGGGATGGTGAACGCCATGTAGAACACGTCGGTGAGGCCGCTGGCGCCGAAGTAGTGCGAGATGGCGGTCTCGCGGATGAGGCCGCCCACGCGCGACACGGTGGTGAGCGCCACCAGCACCCCGGCGTTCCTGGTGATCCGGCCCGCGTGCTCCGACTGTGCCATCAGCTCCCTTTACAGGTTCCCACGCAGCCACTACCAGCCGGGGTTCCCCTTCATTCCAGAGCCCTCGGGCTCAGAAGCACGAACCAGAGCACCAACCTATGGCCAGTCACAAGTCCGCCTGGAAACGTCACCTGCAGTCCGAGAAGCGCCGCGCGCGCAACCGCACCGTCAAGAGCGCGCTCAAGACCCAGGTGAAGAAGGCGCGCGAGGAGATCGCGAGCGGCAAGGTGTCGCCCGTCGCCGGCGAGGTGAGGTCGGCGGTGTCGGCCATCGCCAAGGCGAAGTCGAGCGGCGCGCTGCACTGGCGCACCGCCGCGCGGCGCATGTCGCGCCTCATGAAGCAGGCGGCCAAGGGCGGCGGCGCGGCGGCGCAGGCTGCCAGCACCGAGAAGCCGAAGCGCGCCACCCGCGCGCCCAAGGCGCCCAAGAAGGCCTGATCACGGCTGGCCGGCCACGCGGCACGCGGCGGCCGAGAGCACCCGGCCCGCGTGCCGGGTTGCCGCCTGGATGACCGCCTCGCGCCCTGTGGCGCGATCGAGGCGCGGCGCGAGCTCCCGGTCGAGCGCCATCGCCGCCACCACCAGCGCCCGCCCCAGCTCCGACATGGGCCGACGCAGCACGGAGAGCCCCTCGGGGAGCGCGCGCGCGAGGTCGGCGGCCGCCGCGATGACCGGGGCGCGCAGCTGCACCGCTGCGCCAAGCCCGTCGCCTCGGGCGCGCTCGAGCACCTCCACCACCAGGGCGGCTGCGCCCTC
>CAZONM010000305.1:0-7525 GCA_964580865.1 uncultured Myxococcales bacterium
GGCCATGAGCGCCGCCACCACGGCGCCGTCGACCGAGCGCTCCTGCCAACGCGCGGGGGCGCGCAGGGGCGGCGCGCCGCCGGGGGCCGGATCGTGCTGCGCGGGGGTGGTCACCGGCGTGCCTCTTAGCAGCATCTCCGAGCCGCGGCGCGCGCTTTTGCGCGGCCGGATCCGCCGCAGTTGTAGACTGCCGCCCATGCGTACCCGCCGTCTCGCCGCCGCCGCGCTCGTCCTCGCTCTGGGCGCCCCTGCCGCCGCGCGCGCCGAGGCACCGCCCGACGATCGCCTGCGCACCGTCATCCTCGGCATCAACGCCCGCCGCGGCGTCGACGACAAGCAGCTGGCGGCGGCGCTCACCGACGTGGTGCAGGGCATCTACGCCGCCGACGCGCGCCGCGTGGTCATCGGGCGCGACGACATCGCGCGCGTGCTCGATCTCGAGGCGCAGAAGCAGGAGGCCGGGTGCGAGAGCGACAAGTGCCTGGCGGAGATCGGCCAGGCGCTCGACGCCAAGCGCATCGTCACCGGCGCCCTCGACGTCATCGGCAGCAACTACATGGTGACGATGAGCGAGATCGACGCCAAGACGCTCGAGCCCATGGCGCGCGTGCAGGAGCGCACCACGAAGGACGAGAACGCGCTGGTCGACGCGGTCACGCGCCTCGCCCAAGAGATGCTCGCGAAGAGCAAGCTCGGGGGCGCCGCGCGCGTCATCGGCCACGCGGGCAGCCTGGAGATCTCGACCGATCCGCGTGGCGCCGAGGTGCTGCTCGGCGGCGAGAAGATGGGCACCACGCCCACGCGCATCGACAACCTGGCCGCCGGCGAACAGCAGCTGCGCCTGCTGCGCCAAGACTACGAGCCGGTGGAGGTGGCCGTGCCCATCCACCCCGGCGGCACCACCAAGGTCGAGGCCGAGCTGCGCATCTTGCGGCCCCTGGCCGAGCAGAACTACGCCGCGCGCAAGGCCGCGCACGATGACGACCTCACCATGCACGGCGTCGGGGCGTGGGGCAAGGTCGGCGCCGGCGTGGTGGTAGCCGGGCTGGGGTCGCTGTTCGGCGTGGCCGAGCTCATCGGCAAGAACCCGGGCATGGCGCTCGCGGGCTTCGGCGTGGGCGCCGCAGGCGGCGCGCTCTCCATCTGGGGCGTGGCCGACCTGCTCAACCCGCCGCCGGCGCCGGTCCCCGAGTGGGAGCTGCAGCGGGCGGTGACCGTCACCCCGCCCGTGGGCGCCGGCGAGCAGCGCGTGCAGCTGCTGCAAGAGGGCGGGTCGAGCGGATCGAACGAGCGGTGAGGCGGGCGCCGGTACCGCCCGACGATGCTCGCCCAGCGGAGCGCAGCGACGGTCCCGCCGCTCCAGCAGGTGTGCCGCCGCGAGCTCCGCGCCCGCGCGCATCGACGTAGGCAGGGGCGGTGGCGCGACCGTCACCCGCCAGCCATGGTCAGCGGCGTCGACGATCGCCGAGCTCGGCCCGCGCCACCATCCCTGCGCCGCATCTTCGGCGCAGATCGCGAGGGACGCGCCGCGACGCTCCCTGGCCTCGCGCCAAGCCCCGTCGCCGGGCTCGATCAACGCACCCAACCTCCGCCGTCATGCAGCGGGGCGGGCCGTCACAGCGTTGGTGCGACCCCGTTGACCAGCGGAGGGTCGGGTGACCGCGCGGGCATCGGCTCTGGCGGTGGCGCCGGAGGCTTTGGCGGAGGCGGCGCCGGGCGCGCCGTCGGCTCGAGGTCGGGGGCCTCGGTCGGGTCCTTGGAGAGATCGGGTCGCTTCTGCGGCTTGCACGCGACGCAGCTCAACGCGACCAAGGTGACGGCGACGACAAGTGACTTCTGCACGAGCTCACTCCCGCTTCCAGGTCTTCACCGCCTGGACGAAGAACGACGGGGTCCCAGGCGGCTGGTTCGACGGCAGGTTGAAGTTGGTGTCGTACACCCACTGCCGCAACGGCGCGGTGTACGCGAACTGATCGTTGACGCCGTAGCCGGTGAATGGCTGCGGGAACCGCTGCCAGTGTCGCGATGACGCGAAGCCCGACACGAACGACCCGAGGATCCTCGTGGCGGCGCCGCTGCCGCTCCAGGCCTCGAGGAAGCGGGGGAAGTTGTTGAGCCCACCGCTGGACGCGGTCAGCGAGCTCTCGACGTTGCCCGCGATGGACGCGAAGGCCCAGGTCGTGGTCGTCGGATCACGCAACGCGCGATTGGCGCTCGTGCGCGCGTCGCCCCAATCGGCGTCGAAGTCGTTCCAGTTGTTCGACAGGAGCGTCACGGCGTCGCCACCGACCATGAGCGGCCGCCACGTCGCGAATGGGCCGACGGTCTCGACCGGCACGATCAGCGGCGTTCCACCGGTGTACTGGGCCGAGCCGCTGTTGAGATCGCCGAGGATGTACACGCCTTGATCGCTGGCGATCGCCAGGCCCTTGGGGAACACCGTGGGGTTGATGGTGGCGCCGTTCATGATGCGCAGCGCGTTTGGCCGCGTCAGGCTCTGGTCGGTGCAGGCGGGCGCCGTGAGGGGGCTCGGGCCCGCCGTCGGGCCATCGTTGAGCAGGTTCGTGGTTCCTGCGGTGACGCAAAGGTTCCGCGGCAGGCGCGTGTTGCGTCGCAGCGTGGTGGCCGGGTCGAGGCCCGCGGTCACGAACGCGCCGGCGTCGTCGACCTCGGGCCACAACGCCGGCGATGGATCGTGGGTGTCCGCGGCGCTGAAGTTGTCGTCCCATCCCGGCCACGTGTTCGTGATGTAGATGATGCCGTTGAACGCCGGCACCAGCGCGCCGAGCTCGTTGGCGGACGTGTCCTGCAGGGCCGCGGCGAACGCGGCGACGTCGAAGTTCATGGGAAGGATCTTGTCCTCCTCGGCGAGCGCGCCGAGGCCGGCGTCGATGCGATAGTCGCGGAAGCCGGAGCGGACGCCGTTGACGATCCGGTTCACGTCACTCGCTTCTTCCACCGCGCTCTCGTCGGCGTTCCACGAGCCGGGTCGGTAACCGTTGGCGCCGGTGCCGTTCACCCGGTGCAGGACGCCGTACGACACCACGGGGCGCTTGACGAAATCCGGTTCGAGCTGACCGGCTGCCCCCATCCGATAGTACGAGTAGCGCGAGGGCTTGGCGCCCGGATACAGCGCCGCCTGTCCCACGTCCGTCAGCGTCGCGCCACCCGCGCAGAGCGCGACCCCCTCGTCGTTCAGGCAACTTGGCGTGTAGCTCCCTGGGTGGTCCGACCAGATCGGCTCACCGGGCCAGGGCACACCGTCGACGCGGCGAAACCAGATGCCGTTGACGATGACGATGTCGGCCTTGGCGGCATACCGCTGCTCGAGCACCGAAGGGTTGTCGCCGGGGCGCACGGGGTCGAGCAGCATCTTGAGGCTCGTGCTGTTGTCGACCTGCGCGCCGCTCGCGTCCCGCCCGTCCTGGACCGCCGTGGTCCCCACCACGGGCAGGCGCAACACCGGGACGCCATGGTCACCGTCTTGGGCGTTGCCGTTCCAACGCGCCAACGCGTACTGCTGCCACGCGCCGGTGCCCGGCCCGGGCGCGCAGGTCGTGCACGTATGGTCGTTCGCGTCGCCGATCTCGCGATAGGTGTTGGTCGTGCCGGCAGTCGCCGCGTCGAGGATCCGGTAGTTCTGGCCGGCGCCGCTGCCGACGGCGTACCGCGGGCAGTTGTCGCCCGAGAGGATGCGCCCGGATGCCGTGACCGTGTCGATGCGGAGGTTGCCCGGGTTGGCCCACGCACAGAAGTCGTCGTTGACGTGAACCCGGCCATTGATGGTCATGGCGGGCGGGATCCCGAGATCCGCGTAGCCGCTCGAGAAGATGAAGAACTGGAACAGCCCGATCTCACCGAGCGCCATGTTCTCCTCGACCCGGCATCGCGCGTTCGTCGCCGTCTTCGTCGCCTCGATGACGATGCTCAGGTCAGTCTGTCGCGCGTTCATGCCGGTGAACGGGCCGTTTGGCAGCGGGAGCACCGGCACACAGAACCCGCCTTGGCAGCTGTTGCTGGCGCACTGTCCGTTCGACGTGCACGCCTGCAGGCCAGCCGTCGAGAGCTCCAGCGTGTCGATGTCGAAGCCGCCTGGCGCGTACAAGGTCTTGTTGGGGCAGCCCGTCGTTCCGCCGCAGACCGCGGTTCGCAGCTCGTCGGTGGTTGGCGTCGAGTCCGTGCGCATGTACTCGCGCGCGGCGATCATCGCCGCGCGGCCAATGCCGTCACAGGCGTAGAACGCCTGGCGCCGGTTGATGACCGTCGCCGTCGCCTCCGCGCTCGACTGGGCCACGAGGAACGCGGCGGCGGCCGCCGCCGCGAGGATGACCATGAGCAAGAGCACGAGCGGGAGGGAGTAGCCACGGAGCGTCCGCATGGTTGTCCTCACTGAGTGAACACGGCGAGGTTTCGCAAGAACGCCTTGCTCGACGTCTGCGTCAGGTAGATCCCCGGCTGAGCGACCGGCGTGGCGCGGTCGAGCAGCTGGACCTCGTTGCCCGAGCCCATCCCCACCGGCACACCGACGGCGATCGCGATGTGCACGAGCGAGAGCTGTGACCTCGTCACCGCGGCGAAGTTGCCGTTCCCCGGCATGAGCGCGTCCGCCGTGTGGTTGAACAGGAATTCATCGTTCTGGTCGCGGTTGTCGTCGACGCGACCGTCGGCGGGCAGGCCGTCGAACCCGGCCGCGAGCTGCAGGTCGTAGACTTGATCATGGATGAGCGTCACCTCATCGTCTGTGGCGTCGCCGTCGCCGTCGGTGTCGCTCCACGACCTGAGCTCGTGCGCGGCTCGATCGACGAACAGCGTCTTCGACTCGACCACGACGAGCGTGGCGGGAAACCCCACGCTCCCGAGCGCCGTCGGCAGCACACCGGCGCCTTGTCCCGGCGGTGCCACCACACGGCACGTTGGACCCGAGGAGTTCGGGGAGTTCAAACGGACGCTCGCTGCCCCGGCGGTCCCGACGATCAGAGCCTGCAGACCGTCCCACGAGTTGACCCCGCCCGAGGCGTCGTCGAGACAGCAAGGGTTCGTGCCGGCACCGACGTTGAGGTTCACGCCGGTCGTCCCGGTAATCGCGCAGAGGGGGAAGGTGCCGAGCTCGCGCAACATCGTGAAGCGATCGGCCCCTTGGTCGGCGTCGGTGCAATCGGGGATGCCGTTGATGTCCCGACACCCGTTCCCACCGGTGGACGGCGGGATCGCCGGTGGCGCCGGATCGCCGGCGTTCTCGATGAGGATCGAGTTGAAAGGCCGGACGACGCCGCCCCCGACGCCTTGCGCCATCGCGATCAGGTACTCCTCGAGCCGCTTCGCTTCGTCCCACGCAGCGGCGCGACGGCTCTGGTCCACGACCGCGCGGTTGATGGTGATGACCGCACCAGTCGCTCCGGCGATGATGACGGAGGCGATGACCATGGCAGCCATCATCTCGATGAGCGAGAAAGCCCGCGTCACGTTCGCACCGTCCGTAGAGAGAATGCCTTCGAGATGCCCTGCTCGGACCAGCTCACCGTGACGACGACCTCGCGCGCGTTCGGGATCGGTACGCCGGCCGTCACCGACCACGAGGTCGTGTAGAACGTACCGCCAGGGGTCCCGTCGACGTTGAAACCTGGCCCGATATGGGGGCCGGGCTTCAGGTCGTTGTCGTTCGCGTAGCGTAGGAGGAGATCCTCGAGGACGCCCTCTCCCACATGCAGCGCTTGCACCTGCATTCGTTGGTGCGAGTACGCGAAGGTGAGGTTGGCGAACAGCGACACGACCGCGGCCATGCCGAGCGCCAAGATCGCCGACGATGCCATGACCTCGACGAGGCTGAACGCCCGCGCGACGCGCCCGCGTCGCGCGGTAATCGCCGGACGTGGTGGACGTGACATCTGCGCCATCACAGCCTCCGGACCAGCCCGAGCACACTGAAGACCCTCAAGGTCTGGGGGATGTCCGCGGTGTTGGGCCGCTTCTCGGCGACCGTGAAGTCGGTGAACGACGCGGTGGTACCCACGACACCGCCGGTGCGATCGAAGATGATGTCGATGGGCGCCGGAATCGTGATGAGCCTCGGCGAGAAGGCCGTCACCTCGGTGGCGACGACGGTCGCGCTGCAGCCGCTGCCGGCGAGCTGCAGCTCTTCCACCTGCAGCGACGCGCTGGTCGGGTTCGTCACGTGCATGCACCGCAGGCGGGCACGCGCGGCATCGCGCGCCGACTCGATGGTCGCTTTCACCTTGGCGACCTCGGTTCGGGCAGCGCGCTGCTGCGCCAGCTCGGCGATCGCAGGCAGCGCGAGCCCGGCGAGCACGCCCAAGATGGCCACCACCGTGAAGAGCTCGATGAGGGAAAACCCGCGGACGGACGTCATTGCCGTAGCGTCGGACGGCCGTCGCTCGACGGTCAAGATCGCGTTCGCGCTGTCTCGAAACAACGACAGACGCTAGGGGGTGCCGGTAGGCAAATGTGCTGCCGCCAAGGTCGCGCTTGCGTCCCGCAAGCCATGAGCGCGTCAACCAGCACGATCAGACGTCGCGCGCCGCAGTGGACAGCTCGGCGAGCACTTGGAGCGCTTCGAGCGGCGTCATGCGCAGCGGCTCGAGTGCCCGCAGCCGCGCGATCAGCGCGGCTGACGCGACATGGAGCGCCGGCGACGCGGGTGGTGGTGGGCCCGCGGGCGCAACTGTAGGCGCGGGTGGGCGCGCATCGAAGAGCCCGAGCTGCGGCGCGCGCTCGGCGTCTGCGCCCGGGCGCTCGGCCTCGAGCCCGGCGAGCACGGCGCGCGCGCGCGCCACCACGGGCGCTGGCAGCCCCGCCAGGCGCGCCACCTGGATGCCGTAGCTGTGCTCCGAGGCCCCATCGGCGAGCGCGCGCACGAACACGATCTCGTCGTTCCACTCCTTCACCACCACGTGCACGTTCTTGATGCGCGCGTGGCGCGCGGCCAGCGCGGCCAGCTCGTGGTAGTGGGTGGCGAACAGCGTGCGCGCGCCGATGACATCGTGGAGGTGCTCGGCCACGGCCCAAGCGATGGAGAGGCCGTCGAAGGTGCTGGTGCCGCGCCCGATCTCGTCGAGCAGGACCAGCGACCATGGCGTGGCGCCGCGCAGGATGTGCGCGGTCTCGGTCATCTCCACCATGAAGGTCGAGCGGCCCTGCGCCAGATCGTCGGACGCGCCCACGCGCGTGAACACGCGATCGCACACCGACAGCTCGGCGTGACGCGCGGGCACGAACGAGCCCGCCTGCGCCAGGATCTGGATGAGCGCCACCTGGCGCATCATGGTGGACTTGCCCGCCATGTTGGGGCCCGTGACGACGAGGATCTGCCGCTCGGCGCCGTCGAGGGCCACGGAGCTCGGCACGTAGGCTTCGCCGCGCGCGCGCACCGCTGCCTCCACCACCGGGTGGCGCGCGTCGTCGAGCGTGAGGGCGCGCCGCTCGCGCGGCAGCACCGAGGGCCTGGTCCAGCGCTCGGCCACGGCCACCTCGGCGAGCGCGGCGGCGGCGTCGAGCTCGCCGACGCGCT
>CAZONM010000306.1:0-7516 GCA_964580865.1 uncultured Myxococcales bacterium
CGCTGTCTCCGTCGCAGTCTTGGGCCGCGCCCCCTTCTCCCTCGCCGTCTCCCTCACCTTCGCCCTCACCTTCCCCCTCACCTTCCCCCTCACCTTCCCCCTCGCCCTCGCCAGCAGGCACCACGCCGTCGGGCACGCACACGCCCTCGTAGCAGGTGTAGCCGTCGGAGCACGCGCTACTGCAGGGTGCGCCGAAGATCGGCGCTGGCGCGCACGCGAGCGTGATCGCAAGCGACAGCAGGCACCACGCGCGAGTGGAGAACGCCACGCGCGCACTATACCGTAGCGGCGATGGCACTGAGCGCACCTCGCCAGGCGGCCGCAGCCGCGCCCTCGAGCGACGCAGGCTCGACCGAGCTGCCCCGGCGCTTCGGCCCGTACCTGTTGCTCCGCGCGCTGCTGCGCGGCGGCATGGGGCAGGTGTACCTGGCGCGCTCAGGCGCGCTGGCCGGCGCCGAGCGGCTGTGTGTCCTCAAGACCATCCGCCCCGACATCGCATCGGACGACGAGTACGTGCGCCGGTTCGTCGACGAAGCGCGCATCGCCGTTACGCTCAACCACGCGAGCGTCTGTCACGTGTTCGACGCCGGCCGCGTCGGCGACACGCTGTACCTCGCCATGGAGCACATCGCGGGCCTCAACCTGAGCGCGCTCCTCGAGCAGCTCGGTAGCCATGGCCGCGCGTTGCCACCGAGCCACGCGCTGTTCATCGCCGTGGAGCTGCTCGAGGCGCTCGACTATGCGCACCACCACCGTCACCCCGAGACCGGTGAGGCGTTGCACATCGTGCACCGCGACGTCTCACCCCACAACGTCATGGTGAGCTTCGAGGGTGAGGTGAAGCTCATCGACTTCGGGCTGGCACGCTCGAGGTCGTCGGCCGTCACCACCAGCAGCGGCGTCATGGGCAAGCTCCTGTACATGTCGCCGGAGCAGGCGCGCGGTGACCGGCTCGACGGCGCCACCGATCAATACTCGGCGGCCGTCGTGGCGTACGAGATCTTGAGCGGCACGCGCTTCTGGGGCGCGCGCACGCGCGATCAGGTGTTCGAGGTCGTGGGCCACGGCACCTTCGTCCCCGACGACATCGACACGCTCGCACCTGAGATCCAGCGCGTGCTGCTGCGCGCGTGGCGCGCGCGTCCCGAAGAGCGCTACGCGTCCTGCGGCGAGATGGCCACCGAGCTGCGCATGATCCTCGCGCGCCATCACCCGATGATGTCGCGGACCGCCTTGCGGCAATTCCTCCACGAAGCGCTCGCGGATCTGATCGATGCGCACCGACTTGCGCTGCGCGCGCTGCCCAGCGTTCCGACGGGCGCGACGGAGCTCCAGACCGAGCCGACCCAGAGCTTCACGCTGCGCATGCCTGCGTCGCCCACCTCGTCGCCGACGTTGCAGGTGACCGAGCTGGTGGCGGAGCGCGAGCGGCCGCGCGCGGCGGTTCGCGCGCCGCGCCACCTCGTCATGCGCAGCGTCATCGTGGCCACGGTTGCGGCCACGGCCATCGGGGTCGCGGCCTGGATGCGCGTCGCCACGAGCGATGCGCGTGAGGGCGTACCGTCCGACGCGCCCCACCTCACCGAAGCGGCACCGCCCACGCTTCCGCCCGAGCAGCCAGCTTCGCCCGAGGGTGTCGACGTGAACGGCGCGGCCGACGTGGTGGGCGCTGCGGTCGACGCACGCGCCGTGCCCAACGGTGCGGACGGCGAAGGCACCGCCATCGCGCCGGAGAAGCCCGCGGCCGATCCGCACCGTCTGCGCGCCGCACCGCGCAAGGCGCGCGAGCGCTCGGCGGAGAAGTCCAAGAGCGCCGCCGCCGACCCAGGGGTGCCAGGCGCAGCTGCACCGCCAGAGGCCGTCGTGTCGCCGCCGCAGGCGGAGCCACGCGCGCGCGTGCCGGGTAGCGTCGAGACCAAGCGCAAGGCGGTGCTCGCGTGCGCCGGCGTGTGCCACGGCATTCGCAAGCAGATCGAAGCAGGCAAGGACGTGTCCGAGGACGTGCTCGATCGCTGCCTGCACCAGTGCCGCGGCGATCCGTAGCCAACGTCGGCACCGCCGGTTGCCACGGCGTTGCACCGCGCGGCGCGCAGGGCCCCGCCTCACGCTCCAGCATCGGACGAACAACCGACGTCGAAGCGGGCGGGGGCTGTAGGTTGATGTCCCACCTCGCGCTGTGGCCTCGGAGGATCTCATGCGCTGCACTCCCTTCGCTCTCGCCGCCCTCGCCGCGCTCGCCACCGCATGCGCCTTCCCCGACCAGGGCGACGGCCGGGGCAGCGGCGCGCTCGAGGAAGGCGACGAGCTCGGCCGAGCCGTCGACGAGCTCGACCCCGTGGCGGGCGACGGCTGCACCCTCACGCAGGGCTACTGGAAGAACCACCACGACGGCGCCGGGCGCGACGGCTCGAGCCGCGACCGCGCGTGGCCCATCGACGAAGACACCGATCTCTGTGGACGCACGTGGCTTGCCACCCTCGACGTGGCGCCGCGCGGCGACGCGTTCTTCATCCTGGCGCACCAGTACATCGCGGCCTCGCTCAACGTGGCCGCCGGCGCCGCGGCGCCCGCCGACGTGAGCGGCGCGCTCGACGAGGCCGCGGGCCTGCTCGAGGACTGCGCCGTGGCCGACGCCGAGCGCGCGCGCGCCGTAGAGCTCGCGGCCCTGCTCGACGACTTCAACAACGGCGCCATCGGCCCCGGCCACTGCGGCGACGACGGCGAGCCCGACTGCCAGGGCGAGCTGTGTCAACCCTCGGACGACGACGAGCCCGCGTGCGACACCGAGGTGTGCACCGACTCCGACGACGCGGATGACACCACGGACGACGACACGGACGACGCGAACGGCGCCGAGCAGCCGCCGCCCGGCTGAGGCCGCGCGCGCCGGGCGTCATCAGGGGTTGCCCTCGACGAGGTCGAGCAGCACCGGGCCCACCACCGTGGCGCCGGCGCCGTCCTTGGCCTCGAGCGGGAACGTCCACACCCACGGGCTCGTGACGTCGTCGTCTTCGGGCTGGAAGCGAATGCCGAGCGACCAGGTCAGCTCGTCGACCACGGCGGTGGCCCGGTCGATCCAGTTGTGGTGGCTGCTCTCGTAGTCGAACAGCGACGTGTCGTTGAGGCAGCGGGTGGTGCCGTCGTAGGTGAGCGCGAAGGCGGCGAGCGAGTAGATGGCGGAGTGGCCCGCGCCCTGCTCTTCCCACCGGCGCACGATCAAGGCCGCCAGACCCTCGCCCTCGTGCTCGAACACCAGGAAGTTATCGGGGGTCTCGACGTCCTCGTGCAGCCCGCACGCATAGACGTCGTCAGCCGTGGGCGGAGGCGGCTCCGGCGGGGCGCATGCCGCCGCCACGGCGAGGGTCAGGGTCAGGCACGTCGACAAGGCGAGGCTGGGTGTCCGCATGGCTCGGGCTCCATTGATGCTGTACTGCACGGCGCGTGCCGCGTCTGCGCCCGCGCTGCGCGCGCCTGAACGCAGCGCAACGCCAACTGGATCGCGGCGGCAGTGCAAGCTCCGGTGCCCAGCGCGACGTCGAGGCAGCAGCGCGCGGACCTGGAGGCGCGGCGACGGGCGGACGCGCACACGTTCCCGCGGTCGCGCCGCTTCGCCTTATCGGCACCATCAATTCAAATGATGAACCTGCGCCGCCGCGGTGCCCGAAGCTCCTCCTCGGAGGGAACGCCCATGCAGGTCAATCAACGCGGCGCCGTTCCGCGCGCCACCACCACCGCCATCGCCGATGCCTCGTCATCCACCACACCGTCGACGGTGGTGCGCTTCCCCGCGGGCTTCGACCAACCGCCGACGGTGCGCGCGGGCGAGACCGTGCGCTTTGACATCCCCAAGGATCAGATCCTGCCGTTCGTCGCGGGCCCCGCCTACCACGGCCGCGAGACCTGGCTCGGCCGGCTGATGGTGCAGGTCAACGGCGGCGAGCCCCTGCCCTACGTGTTCGCGCAGAGCACCATGGGGGGCACCGGCAACTACCTCGGCCACGAGGTCCGCCCCGTCGACGTGCGCATCCCCGACGACGCCACGGCGGTGCAGGTGTGGATCGAGACCCGCGGCATCGAGGGCGAGCGCTTCGTCTCGAACCTGGGCGCCAACTACACGCTCCCGGTGGTGGCCGCGTCCACGCCCGCGCCGACGGCGACGCCAAGCGAGGAGCGCTCATCGTTTCACACCGGCCCGTCGCCGCAGGCCCCCGACGCGGGCGCCCCCGTCGTCGACGCGCGCCAGGGCGGCATCAGCGTGGAGGGCGGCGGCAAGAGCTCGCTGTACGCGCTGCGCCTGGGCGTGCACGCGCCGAAGGCCCGCGGCAGCGACGTCGCGCGCGCGGCCGCGCCGCTGTTGGGGAGGAACGCCACCGCGGCCGTCGATCGCTTCCTCGCCAACTGGAACAGCGCGGGGCGCTTCATCCCCGAGAACGTCGACGCCAACGGCGCGGTCAAGGACACCAAGCTCTCGGCGCTCACGCAGTCGCGGCACCTGTACGGGCTGGTGCAGGCGGCGGGCACCACGGGCAACCCGCAGTATCTGCAGCGAGCGCGCGAGCTGGCCGACACCTTGCTCACGAAATTCGTGGGGCGCGAGGTCGACGGCAAGCCCGTGCCGCCGTACTTCCACGAGCAGGTGGAGCTGAACGGAGCCGCCGCCGTGAGCCACGCGAGCGCGGCCGGCGGCGACAACCTCACCGTGAACCAGCAGGCCTACGGCCTCTCGGGCTTGGTCGCGCTGTACGGCGCCACCAAGGACCCGGCGCTCCTCAAGGAGATCCGCGCGCTGCACAACGCCTTTGTCGAGCGCTTCTACGACGACCGCGCCGGGGGCTTCTTCGATCACGCGCACGCCGACGGCAGCGGCGCAGACGGCCTCAAGAGCTACAACTCCACCGTGTACGTCGCCATGAGCTACCTGGCGGACCTCGCGGCGGTCGACACGGCGCCCGGCGCGCCCGACTACCGCGGGCAGCTGCGCGAGCTGGCCGACCTCGTGACGGACAAGTTCCCCGATCCGACGACCGGCTTCATCGTGGAGAACTTCGACGCCGACTGGCGCCCGGCCTGGCGCGAGTGGCAGGTGCAGCAGGCGCCGAGCGCGCAAGGAGCGCCGGAGACGTTCAGCATCGGCATCGTCGGCCACAACACGCAGGCGGCGTGGTTCCTGTTGCGCATGTTCGAGCAGACGGGCGACGCGGCCTACCGCGACACGGCCGTGACGCTGATGAACAACATGCTGGCCAAGGGCTACGACGCGGAGCACGGCGGCTTTTTCAATGCCGCCAAGCGCGAGGAGACGCGCCCCGGCGAGCGCTGGATGTGGGGCACGAACAAGGCGTGGTGGCAGCAGGCCGAGGGCATGCAAGCGCTCATGCTCGCCGACAAGCTCGGCGTGCTCGACCGCATGCAGGGCGGCGGCGTGAGCGGGCGGCAGGCGCTCGAGGACACGCTGCGCTTCTGGCCTCACTTCACGCAGCCGGGCGGCGGCGAGTACGCGGAGGTGGCGCGTGACGGGACGCCGGTGCCCGGCGACCTCGGCGGGTTCGGCAAGGCCACGTACCACGTGTCGCAGCTCGCCGAGGTGGCGCGCGACGCCGCGGGCGGGTAGGGCGCGGCGTCGCGGAGACCGGGGACCGCACGGTGCCCCGGGGCGCGGCCGCCGGTGTCCGGCCGCGAGGGCGTCTGCTATGCGTGGCCCATGCCGCCGTGGCTCGTCGCCGTGCGCGACCGGCTCTTCGCGATCTTCGACCCGGCGCGCCTGCGCTCGGCGCCCGAGCTGCGCTTCCTCGGGCGCACGCTGTTCCTCGCCGCGCTGGTGGGCGTGGCCGCCGGCCTCGTGGGCGTGGGGTTCGTGGCCGCGCTCGACTGGACCGATCGCGTGATGCTCCAGCGCATCGTCGCACTCGAGCTGCTCGAGCACGACGCGGGCGCAACGCCGGTGACGGCGGGCGGCGTGCCGTTCCTGCTGGCCTTCGTGCCGGCGCTCGGCGCGCTCGCCGCGGGCGCGCTCTTGCGCTTCGCCCCGGAGGCCGCCGGCGGCGGCGTCGACGCTACGCTGCACGCCTACCACGACGAGCACGCGCACCTGCGCCGCCGCGTCTCGTTCATCAAGTTCGCGGCCAGCGTGCTCACGCTCGGAGGCGGCGGCTCCGGCGGGCGCGAGGGCCCCACCATGCAGATCGGCGCCGCCATCGGGGCGGGCCTGGCCCGCGTCCTCGACCTCGACGAGCGCGAGCGGCGGCTCCTGTTCATCGCCGGCGTCGCGGCGGGCATGGCCGCGGTGTTCCGCACGCCGCTCGGCGCGGCGCTGTTCGCGGTCGAGGTGCTCTATCGCGACGGCTTCGAGTCGGACGCGCTCGTGCCCGCGGTGCTCGCGAGCGTGTTCGGCTACTCGGTGGCAGTGCTGGTCTTCGGGCAGCATGCGCTCTTCACGTTTCCGCGCGGGCTCGGCTTTCACCCCTACCACCTGCCGCTCTACCTGGCGCTCGGCATCGTGGCCGCCGCCGTCGGCGATCTGTTCATCGACGGCCTGCGCACCACGCGCGCGTTGGCGGCGCGGCTCCCGCTGCCCGCGTGGCTGCGGCCGGCGGTGGGCGGGCTCGCGTTCGGCGTGTGTGCGTCGCTGATCGCGTTCGTCGGCGGTCAGCTCTGGTTCGGCGCCCCGCGCAGCCTCGGGCTCGTGGGCAGCGGCTACGGCATGGTGCAGGCCGTGTTCGACCACGCGCCCTGGCTACCCGTGGGTCTCGGCGGCGCCGGGCTGTTGCTCGCGCTCTCGCTCTTGAAGATCCTGTGCACGTCGCTGACCGTGGGCAGCGGCGGCAGCGCCGGCGACTTCGCGCCCGCGCTGGTGGTGGGCGCGCTCGCCGGCGCCGCCGTCGGTCACCTCGCCGCGTGGCTCTTCCCCGGCGCCGGCATCGACCCCACCTCGTTCGCGCTCGTCGGCATGGCGGCGCTGTTCGGCGGCGCCGCGCACGTGCCGCTGGCGAGCCTCATCCTCGCGTGCGAGATGGCGGGCTCGTACTCGCTGCTCGTGCCGTCGATGCTCGCCATCGGCGTGACGTCGGTGCTGCTGCGCCGGCGCAGCCTCTACGACTCACCGCGCCGGGAGCCATCGACGCGCGCGCGCCTGCCCACCATCACGGGCGCGATCCCGGCGCCGCGGCTCGACGACGCGCCGGATCGCGGCTCGGGTCGTTCGGGCTGACTCATCGCGCGGTCGCGCGGTCGTGATCGCGCGCACCTCCGCATGGCGCACGCGCCGAGCCCCGTTGCCATCCGGCTACGCCGACGCACGCTGCGCCGCGTGACCCTGGGCACCAACGCGCTCCCCTGTCTCGTGGCGCTGCTCCTGCTGGCGGCCTGCCCCCTCAGCGTCGAGGAGGATCCGTGCGTCGACGCCGCCTGCGAGCCCGAGCACCGGCAACGGGAGGGGGAAGGCGAGGGCGAGGGCGAGGGCGCGGGCGAGGGCGAGGGCGAGGGCGAGGGCGAGGGCGAAGGCGAGGGCGAGGGCGAG
>CAZONM010000307.1:0-7491 GCA_964580865.1 uncultured Myxococcales bacterium
GCGCCGAACAGGTCGCCGAGCGCGCCCTCGATCTCGACCCCGGGCTCGCCGCGGCGCACACCGAGTGGGCGCTGGCGGCGGAGGCGCTCGGGCGGCCGAGCGAGCTCGTGTCGGCCCACTACGCGCTCGGCGCGCGCCTCGCTCCCGACGACGCGCGCGCCCAGCTCTTCGACGCCGCATGGCACGCACGGCGCGGCGATCACGCGCGCGCGCTCGAGGCCCTCGATCGCTCCCTGAGCGCGGACCCGCGGAGCGTGGAGGCGCTCACCAGGAAGGGCGATCTGTTGTCGGCGAGCGCCGATCCGGCCGGGGCGCTCGCCTCGTATGAAGCCGCGCTCGCCGTCGATCCGGGCAACATCCCCGCCCTCGTGGGCAAGGCCGACGCCGCCGAGCGCGTTGGCGACAAGGCGGCCGCCGAAGAGGCCCTGCGCACCGTCATCGCGCAGGTGCCGGACCCAACGGTGCATCGGTCGCGCTTGATCGCCTTCCTGCGGCGCACCGGACAACATGCGCGCGCCAACGCCGAACAACGCCTGCTCGACGCGCAGGCGCCGAAAGACTCGCGCAAGTTGCGAAAGCTGCGGCGCTGAGGGGGGTGATGCCGGTCAGCCCTTCACGCAAGCGGCGCCCTCGGCCACGCGCCGGCGCAAGATGCCGCGCAGCTCGCGTCGCAGGAGCTCGATCACGCTGGCGCTCACCACGCGCCCGGTGCGGCGCTCGATCCACGTACACGCCAGCGCGACCGCGTCGTCACACGCGCGCGCGTTCGCGCGCGCGTTCGCGCGGTCGAGGAAGTGCGCGACGCCGAACCGCTCGACCAGGATCGCGAGGAGGCGGCGCCCGCGCCGCACATGCTCGAGGTCGTAGGTTGGTGCGATCACGCACCGATCTTGTGCGGCGCGAACCGCGACGGCCATTTCTTCGCCGTTGCCGACCACCGGAGCCGTCGAGCGCCTCGCGCCCACACGAGCACCGGCAACGGAAGGCCGCGCGGCTCTAATTCACTGGATACTTGAAAGCTTGGCGCGCGTCATTCAGGGGTGCGCAACCCCTTTTGAGGCACTTCGGCGCTGTACGGAAAAGAACGACAGCGGCGATACGCCTCGCTGGCCGCCGTCTTGCGACGGCGGCCAGCAGAGTCATCCTTTTCGGACAACCCCGTGCTGACAATGTCAGCGAGGCCCTCTCGAAGAGAGGCTTCGGCAGACGCGAAGACTAGTGCTTCTTCGCCTTCTTCTTCGCCTTCTTCTTGCCAGCCTTCTTCTTCTTCTTGGCAGCCATCGCTTACTCCTGTTCGTGGAACCCGCGAGCCTCGACGAGAAAAGCACCTTCGCTTCTCCGCTCGGCGACCGCGGGGGTCAGCATCCGGCTCGTTGCGCGGTTGCGCACTCGCCGGAGACTTTGGTGACACGCGCCGTTCGCAGCGAGCCGTGCGGGACGCACGAGCTCACCATCTGCACGCGAGCGGCGAAAGAACTGATGACCAACTTCCTGCTCACCACCACTCAAACCGTCGCGGGCGATGCCGCGGGGGGTTTGAATGTGGAGAGGATGCTTGGTCATCTGTCTTCACCGCTCGTGAGCATGCGCGCTCACCTACTTTTTAGTCCGTCAGCGTGTAGGAATGCCAGTCTTTTTTTCTTGCAGGCCCTTCACGCAAGGCTTCGTGCGCATCTTTCGAGCTCGATCATCGCGCTCCTCACGCGCGCAGCACGCACAACGCGCGCCGCGCGTGATGATGATTTCTCGTCGACAAACGATCACAACGCGCGCGCATTCGCGCGCCGCAGCTCGCGCGCGCATGTCTCGCGCGCGCGTTCCAAAAAAAACTTCACGCGCACTGTCTCACCGCGCGCGCGAGCGAGCTTCAAAGCGCACGCGGAGCATCGAAGCGCGTGATCCGAGCCGCGGTGATCGATGCCGACAGATCACCCGCTCCGGCCGCGCAGGTCACTTCACGATGCGCCAACAGCGATGGATGGGCGGGCGCCGCGAGAAGTCTGGTGACAGCGTCTCGTCGGTGATCTCGACGACGGACGCGGCCGACACCGGCGCGAGCGCGAACCCTTGCAGGTTGGTGGAGAAGTACAGCGTGCCGCCCGTGTCGAGCCGCTCGAGCGTGCGCGCGATCAACCACGGGTGATCCGCGTGCACGTCCAGCGAGCGCTGAGCGCGCTTGCTGACCGAGACCGAGGGCGGGTCGAGCACCGCCAGATCGTAGGTCTCGCCGCGCGCGGACCGCTCGAGCCACGCGAAGACGTCGGCCTGCTCCACCGCATGCCGTGCCGTGGGATCGTCGCCCGACCGCGCGTTCGCGCGCAGGTTGTCGAGGATCCAGCGGCAATAGGTCGGCGACAGGTCGATCGAGCGGGTGGAGGAAGCACCGCCGGCGGCGGCATAGACCGTGAACGAACCCGTGTACGCGAACAGGTTGAGGAAGCGCCGACCCGCCGCTTCGGCGCGCACGCGCGCGCGCAGGCGCCGGTGATCGAGGAACAGCCCGGTGTCGACGTAGTCGGTCAGGTTCACCAAGAAGCGTAGACCGCCCTCGCGCGCCTCGAGGCGCGCGCCCTGCTCCGCCACCTTCTCGCGCGCGCCGCCGCGCTCGCGTCGCTTGATCACCACGTGCGCGCGGTCGATGCTCAGCGCGTCGCCCAGCGCATCGACCCAGCGCGCGACCTCCGCGTCCGCCACGCCGTGGCGCGGCTCGAACACGGAGACGTGCAGGAACACGCCGTGGTCGGTCTCGTACCGGTCGACGGTGAGCGGAACCTCGGGGATGTCGCGGTCATAGACGCGAAAGCTCGAGACGTTCTCGCGTCTGGCCCAGGGCTCGAGTCGGCGCAGGTTCTTCGCGAGCCGCGCTCGTAGCGCCGCCGCGCGAGCGTCGCTCACGGCGACAGCTGCCACTCCACCACGGTCGTGGCCAGCGCGCTCGACAGCTCGAACCGGATCGGGCCACCACCGCCTGGGAGCGGACCGGGGAAGCGCACCAGGTACAGGTCGTCAAAGCGATCGATGAACGGAAAGACGTCGGCGGCGGCAGGCGAGTTGCGCAACGTCTCCATGGCCGTGGGCCGCACGCGCTGAGCGCCCATGACCAGCTCGGTGTCCCAGATCGTGTAGCCCGCGCTGATGTCGCGGTTCTTCTGATCGGTGACGTACAGCGCCACCAGCACCACGATCTGCTCCTCGGCTTGAGGCGCCGGGCGCACGGGCGCATCGACCCCCTCATCGGGAGCGCCGAGCCCCACGAGCTCGGTCTGCAGCTCGCCCGCGAGCTTGCCGTGGAACTCGCCGCGCGCGTCGAGGAACGCCTTGCGCAGCCGCGGTGTGACCAGCACCGCGCGCAGGTCGGCCTGGCGCACCAGCCAGTCGAAGCTCTCCGCTTGCCGGGTGTGCTCCGCCAGGACCGTGGGCCACGCGGCGTCGGCTGCGGGCGCCGCGTGCACCGGGCCGCTCTTGGGGATCGACGAGCACGCGAGCCCGCTCACCAGGGCGAGCGCCAGCGTCACCGCGAGCTTCGATCGTCGGCTCGTGCTCATGCGCTGCGCGCTCCGCCCGCCGGGAAGTCCTGCAGCGAGAACAGCGACGACAACCACAGCCCCTCGCCCGCCAACGCTTCGCGCCCGCCGGCCTCGCGATCGACCAGCGCGAGCACGGTGTCGACCACGTAGCCGCCGTCCCGCAGCCGCCGCGCGGCCGTGAGCGACGCGTTGCCGGTGGTGACGACGTCTTCCAGCACCACTACGCGCGAGCCGGGGGGCACGGCGCGGGTACCTTCGAGGAACGCGCCCGTGCCGTGCCCCTTGGGCTCCTTGCGCACGTAGATGGCGTTGAGGTCGCGCCCGCTCATGGTCGACCACAGCGCCAGCGCCGAGCACAGCGGATCGGCGCCCATGGTGAGGCCGCCGCAAGCGGCATGCTGCGGGAGCGCGGCGTGCGGGTGCAGCACCTCGGCGCGTCCGAGCAGCTCGTGCAGGCACATGCCGACCAGGACGTGGCCCTCACCCGTGAGCGCTGTCTGCTTGCAGTCGATGTAGAAGTGGCTCTTCAGGCCGGACGAGAGCGTGACGTCACGCTGTTCGTACGACAGCTCCTTCAAGATCGCGAGCAGCGACGCGCGCGCCGATGCGTAGGACGTCGCCTGCAGGGCCGCGCCACGCTCGCCCACGCGTCACTTCCGCTTGACGATGACGCGCGTCTTCTGCGCCTTCTGCGGCAAGCCCTTGGCCGCGGGCGGCTCCAGCGGTGTCACCGTCGCAGCGCGTGGCTGCTCGGGCGTCTTGTCGGCTTGCTTCTCGGGGGCCTTCTCGGGCGCCTTGGCAGCCGGCGCTGGGGCCGCGGCGGGCTTGGCGCCGGGCTTGGCGGTGACCGCCGGGCGCGCCGGCGCCGGCGGCGCGGGTCGGGCCACCGGTGCTGGTCGCGGGCGCTCCGTCGAGGGCTTGCGCGCCGGCATGTTGGCGATGTCGCCCATGTCGACGTTGCCGCGGAAGCTGGCGCCATCGACGATGATGATGCGGGGCGCGTAGATGTCGCCCACCATGCGGCCCTCGCGCGTGATCTCCACCGACTCGGTGGCGTGGATGTTGCCCACCACCACGCCGGAGATGATGGCGTTCTTGACGCTCACCTCCGCCTTGACGATGCCGCTCGGCGCCACCACCAAGGTGCGCTCGAGATCGACCCGGCCCTCGACGCGACCGAGCACGTGCAGGTCCTCGCCGCCGTTGAGCTGACCGCGAATGTGCACGGACTCGCCGATGATGGTGGCGCCGTCCGATGAAGTTGCGGGAGTGCGTGCGGTTGCCATGACGTATCACCGCTCCATGTCGACGTTGCCCTTGAACACGGCGCCGTCGGCGATGAGGATGCGCGGGGCCTTGATGTCACCCACCATGCGGCCGTCGCTCTTGAGCTCGACGCGCTCGGTGGAGGTGATGTTGCCCGTGACGTTGCCCGAGACCTCGACGTTCTTGGTCTCGATGTCGGCCTCGACCGTGCCGGAGTTCTCCACGATCAGGCTGGCCGACAGTGCGATCTTGCCCTTCACGGTGCCGCGGATGGTGAGATCCTCGTCGCCCGAGATCTCGCCGTCGATGACGATGGTGTTGCCGATGACGGTGTTGGCCATGAGTTCAGTCCTTCAGTACGCGAGTCATGAGGGCTCAATCAGACGCCGGGCGGGAGCTCGACGTCCATCTCGATGCGGCCTTTGAAGCGGGCGCCGTCTTCCAAGACCACGCGCGGGGCCTTGATGTCGGCCACCACACTGGCCTCCGACGAGAGCGACACCAGGTCGTTGGCCTCGATGTTGCCGCTCACCTGGCCGTGCACCATCAAGGAGTGCGTGGTGATGTCGGCGGTGATGCGACCGGTCTCTTTGATGGTCAGGTGGTTCTTGAGGGAGATGTGGCCCTCGACGGCGCCCTCGATGACGAGCTGCTCGGCCCCCGACAGGTTGCCCTTGATGGTGATGCCGCGACCGATGACACAGGGAGCGTCAGCCATGGGGCCCTCCTTGGGCGCGCCACGCTAGGGGAAAGCGGCAAGGTGCGTCAACGGCGAGCGGCACCGGCGCCGGGCACCACCGTGCCATCGCGAAAGGCCCGCATGTGGACGCCGTGCGGGCCGAGCGTGACGGTGATCTGACCGTGAACCGCGGTGTCCCACAAGCGCGCACCCGCGCCGCGCCATCGCTCCAGCACGGGGCCCGCGGGGAAGCCGAACTGGTTGCCGGGGCCGGTGCAGAACACCACGTGGCCCGCCCCGACCCGCTCCACGAACGCCGGGATCGAGGACGTGGGCGACCCGTGGTGCGGCGCCTTCACCACCGCGGCGCGCACGTCGGCGGTGGCGGCGAGCAGCGCGTCCTCGCCGAGCGCCTCGATGTCGCCGGGCCACAGCGCGCACTGGCCACCATCGCAGATGCGCAGCACCAAGCTGTTGTCGTTCACCGACAGCTCGGGATAGGTCGCCGTGCGCTCCGCCGGGGCGGGCGCCAGCACCTCCACGGTGGTCGCGCCGTAGCGGTGGGCGCCGAGGAGCTCGGGCGTGGTGCGCACGCGCGCGCCGCCGAGCGCGTCGGTGAGCCGCGCCACCAGACCGTCGTCGGGTCCGCGCGCGTCGGTGAGCCACAGCTCGTCCACGGGCAGCGCGTGCGCCACCGCGATCAGGCCGCCGGCGTGGTCGGGGTGCGGATGGGACAGCACCATGACGCCGACGCGCTCGATGCCGCGCCGCGCGAGGAAGGGCAGCAGCACCTCGGCCGCGCTGCCCCGATCGACGCGGTCGCCGGGCCCGCCGTCGATGATCATGGCGGTGCCGTCAGTCAGCTCCACCACGCTGGCGTCGCCCTGCCCCACCGGGAGCACGGTGATGCGCGTGCCCTCGTCGTGCGCGGCGCCGACCGCCAACGTGCCCACGGCCAGCGCGGCGGCGACGCCCGCCACGGACCACGCGCGCCGGGCCACCCCCGCGACCGCCACCACGGCGAGCGCGAACAGCGCCACCGCGGCCGCGCCCGAGGGCGCCTCCACGAGCCGCATGCCCGGCAGCAGGCGCGCGAGCCCTGCGGTGAGCGCCTCGAGGAAGAGCGCGGCCTGCGCGCCGAGCCATGACATGCGCGGCCACTGCAGCGCCGCGCCCAGCGTGCCACCTGCCAGCGCCGGCACCTGCAGGAGCGACGCCGCCGGCACCAACACGATGTTGGCCACGAGCCCCGCGGGCGCCAGCTGGCCAAAGAGGAACGCGCTCACGGGCACGGTCACGACGCCGGCCCCCACGGCGGCCATGGCGGGGCCCGCGATGCGCGTCGCCAACGCGGGCGGGCCATCGGCGAGCGCCGGCGCACGCGGCCCGCTCGCCGCGACCAGGCCGATGATGGCCGCGTACGAGAGCAGAAAGCTCGGATCGAGCACCGACGCGGGCGCCAGCAGCACCGTGGCGAGGCCGGCGACGCCGAGGGCGTCGTGCACCGACGCGCGGCGTCCCATGAGCCCAGCGAGCAGTACGGCGCTGGCCATGGCGCCGGCGCGCACCGCCGACGGTGGCGCGCCGCACACGAGCACGAAGCTCCACACGCCCAAGAGCGCCGCGACCCCAGCGAGCGCGCGGCCGCCACCTTTGCGACCGAGCGGCGTGAGCAGCACCAAGCTGCGCGCGGCGCGCGCGAGCAGGAGCGCGATCAGCGTCACCTGCAGCCCGCTGACGGCGAGCAGGTGGCCGGCGCCGGCGGCGCGGTAGATGGCGCGCTGCTCGTCGTCGATGAGGGAGGTGTCGCCCACCACCAGCGCCAAAACCAGCCCGGCCTCGCGCGGCGTGAGCTGCGCGCACAGGCGCTCGCGCAGCGCCAGGCGCAGGCGCGCGAACGGGCGCCAGGCGCGCGCGCCCGCAAGCTCCACCAGGTCGTGGGTGGCGCGCACGTGCAGCCGCGCGTCGAGGCCGCGGGCGAGGCCGAGCGCGGCGTCGTCGTAGGCGCCCGGTGAGAAC
>CAZONM010000308.1:0-7474 GCA_964580865.1 uncultured Myxococcales bacterium
CGATCTGGCGCCACGCGCGACGACGCGCTGCGCGAGGGCGACGCGCTCGCGCGCGCGGGACGCGCAGGCGCAGGCGCCACGCTGTCACTGACCGTCGCGCGCGACGACGGACGCCTGGTGGTGCGCATCCGCCTGCCTGACGCGTCGCCCGACGCGCTCGAGGGCGCGCGCGCCCTCACGCGCGCCGTGGCCGACCACCTCGAGCCTGCCGAGTGCGTCACCGGGCGCATCGTCAACCCGGGCGGCGCGACCTTGGCCGAGGGCACCAGCTGCCGGTAGCGCGACCTCGACGGCGCCGCGCCCTTGCCGCTCGCCGGCGCGCCGGCCTATCACGGGAGCTCGGCCCGGGAGCCCGCGGTGACGCTGCTCGCCATGATGTCGTTGCTGGTCGCGTCGGTGCGTGGGGCCGCGAGCGCCCGTGGCGCCGCGCGCGACGTGCTGCGGCGCGCGTCATTCCGTCAGATCCTGTTCACCGGCATCGAGGCCATCCCCGTGGTGGGCCTGTTGGCCGCCACGGTCGGCGTGCTCGTCATCGTGCAGTCGGCGCAGAGCTTGCCCGACATCGGGCAAGCGGAATTCATGGGGCGCTTGCTGGTGCTGCTCATCGGCAAGGAGCTCGGGCCCGTGCTGGTGGCGTTCGTGGTCGCGGCCCGCTCGGGCGCCGCCATCGCCGCCGAGCTCTCGACCATGAAGGTCCGCGGCGAGATCGAGGGCTTGGTTGGCGTGGGCGTCGACCCGCTCGCGTTCCTGGTGTTCCCGCGTGTGGTTGGCGTGGCCGTGGCCGTGGCCAGCCTCACCGTGGTGTTCAACGTCATCGCGTTCTTCGCGGGCTTCTCGTTCGCTGCGCTGTCGCGCGAGTCGCTCACGCTCGCGGGCTTGTTTACCACGCTCTTTCACGCGCTCACGCTGGGCGACATCGCCGTGTTCGTGCTCAAGAGCCTGCTCTACGGCACCGCCATCGCCGCCATCTGCGCGCACTACGGCCTGTCGGCCGGCGCCTCGTCCACCGACGTGCCGCGCGTGACACTGCGCGCGGTGGTGGCGGCGCTGGTGGCATGCGTGGTGGTCGAGGTGGTGGTGACGGCGCTGACCATCGACGTGGGCGCGCTGATCGGCTGACGGCCTGCGGGAGGAACGTGGCGCTCTTGTCCGTCGACCAAGCGAGCTTCCACGAGTCGGGCCACGGCAGTGTCGGTCCGCTCGACGTGCTGGTGGAGCCGGGCGAGATCGTGGTGGCCGTGGGCGGCGAGGGCTCGGGCAAGACCGTGCTCTTGCGCGGCTGCCTGGGGCTGGCCGCACCCCGCGCCGGCCGCGTGGCGCTGTTCGAGCGCGACCTGGCCGACCTCGACCACGACGCGCTCATGGCGCTGCGCGGGCGCTGCGCGCTGGCGTCGTCGGCGGCGCCGTTGATGGCCAACCAGTCGTTGTTCGACAACGTCGCGCTGCCGCTGTGGATGCGCGGCGCGCCCGGTGTGGCCCACGTGGTGGGCGACCTGCTCGAGCGCCTCGAGCTCGCCGACGTGGCCGCGCGTCGCCCCGACGACGTCCTGCCGCGCCACCGCGACCTGGCGCTGTTGGCGCGCGCCCTGGTGGTGCCCGCCGACCTCTACCTCCTCGACGAGCCGCCGGTGACGCCGACGGTGCGCGGGTACCTGCGCGCGCGCATCGACGCGGGCGCCGCCGCGCTCATCACCGTGCGCCACGAAGCCCTCTTCCCCGAAGCGTCGCGACGCGTTCTCTTGGGCGCGGCCTGAGCCATGTCGTTGCCGTTCCGTATCCGCCACGCCGATCGCCTGGTCTCCGGGTTCTTGCTCGCGGTGTTGGCCGTGCTCACGGTGGCCGTGTTCCTGGTGGTGCGCGGCCAAGGGCTGTTCAAGTCGCGCCACCGCTACACCACGGTGTTCTCCGACGGCAGCGGCCTCAAGCCCGAGTCGCCGGTGCGCATCGCCGGTATCGAGGTGGGGTCGGTGCGCGCCGTGACGCTCACGCCCGACAACAAGGTAGAGGTGGTGTTCGACGTGCTCGACGAGTACGCCGACCGCCTGCGGCAAGACCCGGCCGACGGCAGCTGCACACAGACGAGCCGCGCCTCGATGATGGACAGCGACGAGCAGAAGCAGGCGGCCGAGGCGGCCAAGAAGCGCTGCGGCTCGCGCGTGGCCGCGGGTATCCCCGCGGGCTTGGGCGCCTTCCTGCCCACGTCGGGCCTCATCATCACCGTGGGCAACAGCGACAACCCGCTGGTGCCGCCGGGCGGCTTCGTGCCCGCCGACGAGCCCGAGGGCCTGAGCGAGCTGCTCGCGCGCCTGCAGAAGGAGGGCATCGTGCAGAGCGCGCGCGACATCGTCATCCAGATCGACGAGCTGTTGCGCAGCATCAACGACCCGAGCGGACCGGTGAAGCTGACGCTGGCGCACGTCGAGGAGGTCACGGGCCGCGCCGCCTCGGGCAAGGGCCTGGTGGGCGAGGTCACGCGCGACGGCTCGCCCACGCAGCGGCGCGTCGCCGAGGGTCTCGCGAGCCTCGAGCGCTCCCTGGCCGAGCTCGAGAAGGCGAGCACCGACATCGCGGCAGTGACGGCGTCGGTGCGCGCGCGCGATCCCGAGATCCAACGCGTCATCGCCGGCCTCGACGCCTTCGCCGACGACGCCAAGGCGGCGGGCAAGGACCTGCGCACGTTCGCGAAGGACTCGAAGAGCCTGCCGCCCGAGCTGCGCAACACCATCGGCAACCTCAACCGCCGCATCGACGATCTCGGCGACATCATCACCGGCATCAAGAAGAGCTTCCCCTTGAACCTGGTGGTCGACGATTCCAAGAGCAAGGGCACCGCCAAGCCCGAGGAGACGAAGTGAGCGACGACACCCTGACCAAGCGCCTGCTGAGCGACCCCGCCCGACGCCCCCGCATCCTCGACGACTGCGTGCGCCTGATCGACGACGAGGTGAGCAGCAAGGGCGGGCTCACCGGGCTGGCCATCAAGGGTGGCTACAAGATCGTGTGCGCCATCAAGCCGGGCGTGATCCGCGAGGCCATGGATCACCTGCTCGACGACTTCGTCGCGCGGCTCGACCCGTTCTGGCAGGCGCACAACGTCGACGGCGCGGCGCCGACGGCGTTCGGCGAGAGCCTGCGACGGCGCGCCCCCGAGGTGGCCGACGCGCTCTTGGGCATCACCGACGACCGCGCCCGGCGCGCCAAGAACCCGACGATGAAGAGCGCCTACGACAAGCTGCGCCCCCAGGCCAAGAAGCACGTCGAGGAGGCGGTGCCGCGCGTGGGTCGCACGCTGTCGGCGTACCTCTAGCAGGCCCTACCGCGTCATCCGCTTGGCCAGCTCCACGAGATCGGCCGCGATCAAGAACGACGTGTGCACCACGCCGAAGCGCACCGACGCGCGCGAGCTCAGCGTGGTGGGCGGGCCATCGCCGCGCGGCGCCACCGGCTCGCCGTTGACGGTGGTGCCGTTCCTGCTGCGCGCGTCCTGAATCACGTAGGCGCCGTCCTTCTCTTTCACGAAGGCGTGGAACTTCGACACGCTGTCGTCGGCGACGGCGATGTCGTTGCCGTCGAGCCGGCCGATGCTGATGAAGGCCAAGGTGCTGGCGCGGCGCTTGACCACCGGCATCACGTACATGGTGGTGGCGCCCGTGGGCTGCGCCTCGTCGCCCGCCATCTTGGTCTCGGTGGGCCGGCGCGGCCGCACGTCGCTCGAGGCGATGCGCACGAAGAACGCCGGGCCGTACTTCGCGGTGAAGTCGGCCAGGCTCAGGCCGGTAGCGTCGGCCGCCAACGCGGCGAGCGGCACTCCGAACGGTGACACCTCGACGGTCGCCATCGATCACTCCCGCGTACGTGCGATGCACTGTACCAGCCCGTCGCCGGCCGGCGCGCGTCGGCGCCGGCGGGTGTCACGAATCGAGCAACACCACCAGGATCGCCGTGACCGCCAAGTTGACCAGGCCCAACGGGATGAGCCAGCTCCACGAGAAGCGCATGAGCTGGTCGTAGCGGAGGCGCGGGATGGTGGCGCGCACCCACACGAACAGGAACAGGAAGCACACGATGCCCACCACCACCCACCAGGGGCCCGGCAGGAAGCCGAAGGGTCCGCCCCAGCCGCCCAGGAACAGCGAGGTGGCCACGGCCGACACCGTGATCATCGCCATGTACTCGGACATCATGTACATGCCGAAACGGAAACCGCTGTACTCGGTGTGAAAGCCCGCCACCAGCTCGGTGTCGGCCTCCACCAGGTCGAAGGGCGCGCGGTTGGTCTCGGCGAACATGCCGACGACGAAGAGGGCGAAGCCCACGGGCTGCAGAAGCACCAGCGGGATGTGGTGCTCGGACTGCCACTGCACGATGCCGCGCAGGCTCATCTCGCCCGTGATCATCACCACGCCTACCAGCGACATGCCGAGCACGATCTCGTAGCTGATGAGCTGCGCGGCGCCGCGCAGCGCGCCCAACAGCGAGTACTTGTTGCCGCTCGACCACCCGCCGAGCACGATGCCGTACACGCCGATGGACGCGATGCCGAGCAGGTACAGCACGCCGACGTTGAGGTCGGCGATCCACAACTGCACGGTGCCGAAGCCCGGGATCAGGTAGGCGTCGCCCACGGGCACCACGGCGAAGGCCGCCAAAGCGGCGAACAGCGAGATGGCGGGCGCTAGTCGGTGCAGCACCTTGTCGGCCGTGGTCGGCACCGTGTCTTCCTTGAAGAAGAGCTTGACGCCGTCGGCGATGGGCTGCAGCACGCCGAGCGGGCCCGCGCGGTTGGGTCCGCGGCGCACCTGCATGAGCGAGATGACGCGCCGCTCGAACAAGGTGGTGTAGGCGACGCCGCCGAGCAGTACGGCGACGAAGCCGAGGCAGAGCACGACGAAGTAGAGCCAGTTGGCGAGGGTGAACCCGAACAGCTCGGTCTGGGACAGCCAGCTCATCGCAGCATCCTCGCGTTCATCACGCCCGACCCGACACGATGGGCAGCTTGGTGCGCGGCCTCGGCACGCGCGTCAAGAGCGGGTGCGCGCGCCCGAGCTGCTCGCGCAGCGCCACCAGCTCGTGCGGCGCGCTGCGCCCAAGCTCGACGGCCAGCTCCGCCAAGGCGCGCCAGTCGGCGCGCGCCGCGGCGTCACCGCGACCTGGCGGCAGACCCGCGGCGTCGAAGTGCTGCGCCACGCCCTCGAGGTTGGTGAACGACCCCGCCTGCTCGTACGGGTGCGCCAGCGGCAGCACCACGTCGACGAACGCAGGCACGTCGGCGCCCACGGCCGGCAGCCCGCCCTTGAGCCACACGCCGCGCGCCTTGCCCAGGTCCTTGAGCTCGACGTCGCCCACCACGAGCACGCGCTCGAGATCGCCGTAGGCCGCGCGCTGCACCACGCCGCCCTTGCCCATGACGTCGTCGAAGGCGGCGGCGCCGAAGATCTCGTGGGCGCCGCGCGCGTTGGCGAAGGGCTCGGGCGCGCCCACCATGCCGCCCTCGCCGGTGGCCCCGATCTTCGCGGCCAGCCGATCGAGCAGCGGCCGCAGCTCGGGGTCGTGGCTGGCGGCGGTCCCCACGAGGAGCGTGGCCGGCGCGTCGTCGAGCGCGGCCGCCACCGCCACCAGGGGCCCCTTGCCCTCGAGGCCGTCGAGGAGCTCGGCCACGCGGGCGCGCAGCTCGCCGGCGCCTGCCGTGATCCAGTGGAGCGTGTCGTGCGCGAGGCCGTTGACGTCGTGGATGACCACGAGGTTGGCACCGCTCTGGCCCGGCGCCAGGGGGAAGCCCGCCGGCACGCCCATGGACGACGCGCTCGGCGCCACTGCGCGGCGCACCCACAGCGCCACCAGGGGCAGCTCGCGCCACGGATCGAGGCCGACCACCACCACGGTCTTCGAGCGCGCGATGGAGAAGAGCGTGCCCTTGGCCGGCCAGCTCGACAGGCGCGGCAGCACGCCCAGTGGACCGAGCGCCAGGTCGGCCACCAGCGCCATGGCCTCGTTGGTGACGTTGGGGTGCAGCACCACACCGGTGGTCTGCCCGCGCAGGAGCGACGCCGCGCGCGCCAGCGCCGCGGGCCAGGTGGCCGGTGCCAGCGCACCGCTGCCGTGGCGCACGAGCGGCGTGGCCAGGCGCTCGCCGCGGTCGGCCGGCACGGTGCCGAAGCGCGTGTGGTCGGCGAGCCACGCGTCGTTCTTCTGAAAGTCCACGCGCGGACGCACGCGCAGCACGCGACCGTCGCGCGTGTCGACGTCGACGGGGGCGCCCACGGCGTCGTCGCACGCGATGGACGCGGTGGTGGTGAGGTCCCAGGGCCGCGAGCGGAAGCGGTACTGGCGCGAGGTGAGCGCGCCCACGGGGCACAGGTCGATGACGTTGCCGGAGAACGGCGAGTCGTAGCGGCGCCCGTCGGGCGCGCCGATCACGCCGTGGCCGCCGCGGTCGACCACGCCGAGCGCGCGATCGCCCGGGATCTCTTCATGGAAGCGCACGCAGCGGTAGCACAGGATGCAGCGCTCACGATCCAACAGGATGGCGTCGGACAGCTCGAAGGCCTTGTCGTTGTGCCGCTTCTCTTCCTTGAACGAGGACACGCCCGGCCCGTAGCCGAAGGCGTTGTCTTGCAGCGGGCACTCGCCGCCCTTGTCGCACACGGGGCAATCGAGGGGGTGGTTGGCCAGCAGCAACGACAGCACCGAGCGTTGGCCGGTCTTGGCGTTGTCGCTCGCGGTCTTCACCACCATGTCCTGCGCCACCGGCGTGGTGCACGCCGTCTGCAGGCGCGGCATCTTCTCGATCTCGACGAGGCACATGCGGCACGCGCCCACGGGCTTGAGGCGATCGTGGTAGCAGAACACCGGGATGTCGATGCCGGCGAGCTTGGCCGCCTCGACGAGCAACATGCCCTTCTTGGCCGTCACCTTGACGCCGTCGATGGTGAGGGTGACGACGTCCGACGGCGCGGCCGACGCGGCCGCGGGCGGTGCGTCCTTGGCGCCGGGCTTGTCGCTGCTCGTGCTCGTCGTCATGGCGGCCCGTGATGGTGTGGGCGGGCTGCTTCGTCAAGGGGAGCGGTCCGGAGCGAACACGCGCCTCCTCACGCCGCCTGGCTCGGGTTGGAGCGGGGGCGGGCCGCCAGGTGCGGCCCGCTGGGCGTTGTGCGACAAGGGATGTCGGTGGCTCTTCGCATCGTCAGCCTGAGCGGGCGCCCCACCCCGTCGAAGGAGGGCGCGCCGACCAGCCCGCCGGCGGGCGGCGAGCGGCCCGTGGCGCGGGCCGAGCCAGGCGTGGCCTCGCTCACGGGCGACCTCGGCCCCGGCCGCGGCGCGCGCCTCTTGGTGCATCTGTTCGCCGAGGGGCGCACCGGGCGCCTCGGGATCGACGGCGGCGGCGCCGCGGGCACCCTGTTCTTCCTCGCGGGCGAGCCTGTGCACGTCGCCATCACCGACGGCGGCGCGGCGATCGAGCAGCGCTTGCGCGCGC
>CAZONM010000309.1:0-7411 GCA_964580865.1 uncultured Myxococcales bacterium
GCATGCGCTGCTTGAGTGGCGCGGCCGCGCCGCGGTGATTCGCGCGCGCGTCGGTGCGACCGCGGTGCTGGTGGTGCTCGCGCTGGCATCGGCGGACGCTGCCGTGCGTGCCGTGCGAGACGCACCGCGGCCGTCGCGGCTCCTGCGCAGCTGGCCCGACAAGAAGACTGGCGCGCTGTTTCGCGCGCTCGAGCAACACACTGCGCCGGGCAGCGTGATCGCGACACCGCCCGGCGTCATCGGCGTGCAGATCGGCGCCAACCGCGCGGTGGTCGTGGACTTCAAGTGCGCACCGCTCGTGAGGGCGACCGAGCTGGCGGCCTGGCGCGAGCGCATGCTCGCGCTCACGGGTCTCGATCCGCTCACGATCTCGCACGAGCTCGGGCGCGACAGCGCCGATCCTGCGGCGGAGGACGTCTCGCTCATCAAGCGCTACCGAAGGGCATACGCCGCGCGGCGCGCGGACGAGCTGCTGAGCGCGCTCGCGCCGTATCACGCGACGCACGTCGTCGCACCAACGGGCAGCGTGCTCGCCCAAGAGCTTGAGGCGCGCGACCCGCAACGCGTGCTGTGGCGTTCGGCGCGGTGGGTGCTGTTTCGGATAGGTACGTAGCTACTGCGGGCAGCGCGCGGGCTCACGGCCCGATCGGGCCGTCATCGCCCGTGCGTCTCGATGAACGAGGTGAACCACGTGACCACGTTCCCGGTGTCGCGCAACATCCGCGCGCGCCCCTCGGTCAGCGTCGAGCGCGCGTCCTTGCCGAGGTCGAGCAACATGTCGAGCTTGGCGAGCAGCGCGTCACGGTCCTGTGGGCGGTAGGCCCAGGTCAGCCCGTAGCGATGCTCGAGCTCGTCCAGCAGGCTTAGTCGCCCGGCGAAGCTGGAGACGCGCAGCGCCGGCGTGCCGAGGTAGGCCGCCTCCGCCGCCATGGTCTGGCTGTCGCCGACGAACACCGAGGCGAACGCCAGCAGGTCGTGCAGGCGGTGCGGCGGCAGCCGGTACGCGAGGTGCGCCCACTCGTTGGGCACGCCCGCCTCGCAGCTGAGGAAGACGCGCCCGCGTCGTTGCAGGCGCTCGAGCACATCGCGCTTGACGGCCAAGGGCATCCCGCGCTCGCCGCTGTCGTGGCTCGCGTGCATGGCGACGAAGCGCGCGACGAAGAACGGCTCGTCGCGCGACAGGCCGAGCTCGTCGAGCACGCCCGGGTCCGGGGTGAACACGTCGGGGTGCAGGTACGCGGACTGCTTGTAACCCGGGTACGGCACGTGGCGAGGTCCCCACCGCTCCGGGAGGCAAGCGGGCGACGTGATCCAATGCGCGAAGGGGCGCGCGGCGCGAAAGTGAACGCCCGCGGCCGAGCCGTCATCGGTATCGAAGATCCCCACCGCGCCCACGAGCCGCGCGGCCTGCACGCCGGCCGGGTTGCGGGTCACGATCACGTCGGCGCGTGTGGCGAGGGCGCGTCGCGCCAGGAACAGATCGCGCCCGATGAGCTCCTTGAGCTGCCCGAGACGGCCACGCTTCGACGGGCGCCCGACACTTCGGTGCGCGAGCCCGAGCTGATCGAGCAGCGCCGAGGTCACGTCTTTCTCGCGCGCCACGATCTCAAGCTCGTGTCCACGCGCACGCAGCGCGGGGATCATGTGCTTGAAGAAGTGCACATGCGCAGGGTGAACGATGTCGAAGAGGATGCGCATGCGAAAGACGAGCTCCGACGGCGCGGCGCCGCGTACGCTAGCGCTGGCGTCGTCACTCGGCCAGCCAGTCTCCGCTTGCGCTCGCGGGGTCCTGCGCTACATTGGGGACCATGGTCGACGACCGACAGCCGGCCACCGTCATCGGCGAGGGCTGCGCTGCGTCGGTCGTCGATGCCGCCCCGAAAGCGCAGGTGCATTGCTCCGAGCGCTCGACCGGTCAGAACGGCAACGACACCCACGGGGTCTCCGAGGCGCGCACATGAAGGTCCCTCTCCTCGATCTCGCCGCACAGCACGCTCCCATCGAGCGGGAGCTCATGGAGGCGATGGCGCGCGTGCTGAAGAGCCAGCAATTCATCCTCGGGCCCGAGGTCGAGCGGCTCGAAAGGTCCATGGCCGAGCGCCTCGGCGTCGCGCACGCCTTCGGAGTCTCGTCGGGGACCGACGCGCTCCTTCTCGCGCTGATGGCGGCCGGCGTCGGGCCCGGCGACGAGGTCGTCACGTCCACGTACTCCTTCTTCGCCACAGGCGGGGCGGTGGCACGGGTGGGTGCGCGCCCCGTCTTCGTCGACGTCGAGCCGGCCACCCTCAACCTCGACATCCGGCTGCTCGAGAAGGCCGTCACACCCAAGACCAAGGCGATCATCCCGGTTCACCTGTTTGGCCTCACGGCCGACATGGAGGCCGTCAACCGCATCGCGCGCGCGCGGAGCCTGGTCGTCATCGAGGACGCGGCTCAGGCCATCGATGTCCGCCTGCCGCAGCCCGAGGGCGCCCTGGGCGCCGCCGCAGCGCCCTGGGCCGGCACCGTCGGCGACTTCGGCTGCTACTCGTTCTTCCCGAGCAAGAACCTCGGCGCCTTCGGCGACGCCGGCTTGGTCGTGACCAAGGACAAGGACAAGGCGGCGCGCCTCAAGGCCATGCGCGGCCACGGTGCGGTCGTCAAGTACCACCACGACATGATCGGCGGCAACTTCCGCATCGACGCGCTGCAGGCGGCGGTGCTCAACGTCAAGCTCCCGCACCTCGACGCGTGGACCGGGCAGCGACGCGCCAACGCCAAGCGTTACCGGGAGCGCCTGACAGGTCGACCCTTCGTCGCCCGTGGCGACGTCGTGCTTCCGCCCGACGACGCGCGCCACAGCTACAACCAATTCATCGTTCGCGTGAAACGCCGCGACGAGCTCAAGGC
Organism: uncultured Myxococcales bacterium; assembly: GCA_964580865.1. Classification (GTDB taxonomy): domain Bacteria; phylum Myxococcota; class UBA727; order UBA727; family VGSZ01; genus JACOUT01. Next base: position 2,890 of record CAZONM010000309.1, read on the forward strand.
GCACCTGACGGCCCAGGGCATCGGCAACGAGGTCTATTACCCGGTGCCGTTCCACCTGCAGAAGTGCTTCGCCGCGCTCGGCTATCGGCGCGGCGACTTCCCGGTCGCCGAGGCCGCCGCGGCAGACTCCCTCGCCATCCCGGTGGCGCCAGGAACCATGCCGGAGCAGATCGACTTCGTCGTGGACACGCTCGCCACCTTCTACGCCTGATGCGCATCGTCACCGTCGTCGGCGCTCGCCCGCAGTTCATCAAGGCCGCGCCGCTGTCGCGCGCGCTCGCCGGCGCGCATCACGAGATCTTGGTCCACACCGGTCAGCACTACGACGACAACATGTCCGCGGTGTTCTTCCGCGAGCTCGGCGTGCGGCCGCCCGACCACTTCCTCGGCATCGGCTCGGGCTCCCACGGCGCGCAGACCGGCGCGATGCTCGCCGCCATCGAGAAGGTGCTGCTCGACACCACGCCCGATCGCGTGGTGGTCTTCGGCGACACCAACTCGACGCTGGCCGGCGCGCTGGCGGCGGTGAAGCTCGGCATCCCTGTGGCGCACATCGAGGCCGGGCTGCGCAGCTTCCGGCGGACCATGCCCGAAGAGATCAACCGCGTGATGACGGACCACGTCTCCACCACGCTGTTCGCGCCATCGCAGAGCGCGGCGGATCAGCTCGCGCGCGAGGGCATCACGCGCGGCGTCCACGTCGTCGGCGACATCATGCTCGACGCGCTCGAGCTGTTTCGGTCGAAGGCGAGCGACGCGATCCTGGCGCGGCTACAGGTCGAGCCACGTCGCTACATCGCGGCCACGGTACACCGCGCCGAGAACACCGATGACGAGGCCCGCCTGCGCGCGATCCTCTCCGGGCTCGCGCGCCTCGATCTGCCCGTGGTGCTGCCGCTGCACCCGCGCACCAAGGCGCGCTTCGAGCGGATGGCAAAGGCAGACGCGACGTTCGCGCTGCCGAGCGTCATTCGCGTCGTCGAGCCGCTCGGCTACCTCGACAACCTCGCGCTTCTCGGCGGGGCCGCGTGTGTGGCGACCGATTCGGGCGGCGTACAGAAGGAGGCCTACTTCCTGGGCGTCCCCTGCGTGACGCTGCGAGACGAGACCGAGTGGATCGAGACGCTCGCGACCGGGTGGAACGCGCTCGCCGGCGCCGATGCGGACCAGATCGCGGCCTCCGTTCGCCAGCAGCTCGAGCCGCGCGGGGCTCGCCCCGCGCTCTATGGCGACGGCGCGGCGGCGTCTCGCATCGCGGCGGCGCTCTGAGGTCGATGACGACATCGCGGGGGTCGTGCGCGGGCTCGAGCATCGGTGGGTTGAGCGGCTGACGGGGCGTGACGTTTCCGCTCCGACCGGCGCTCCGCGAAAGGTGGGTGCCGCGCGCCGTCTGGGCTGGACACATCGGCATTGCGCTCGACGCTCAGTACTCCCACGAGCAGCCAGCGCTGACGGCCCGGCCGCGCGTGAGCTCCTCGATCACCGTACCCCCTTGGGTCATGCGCGCGGGCCCGTCGAGGAGGTTCTGCGCTTTGAGCGAGAGCTTGACGTTGGCGGGCAGCTCGAAGCCAAGCACCAGGTCGAGCTGGTGGAAGGGCTCTTCGATGACGTCAGGCGCGCCGAGCGCGCCCACCTCGCGGATGCGTGGACCGAACACGTTGGAGAGCAGGGTCGCCGAGACGCCGAGCACCTCGTCGTTCCAGCTCACGGAGGCGTTCGCCACCCACGGCGACTGGCCCTCGAGCGCCCGCTCGCGCGAGGTGGCGGTCCCCTGCGCGGGCAGATGCACCGCGGACCAGATGAGCGCGCCGTTGCCGCCAACCGAGAGCGGGGCGAGCCAGGGGTGGAGGGCGCCGAAGCCGAGGCGCGCCTCCGCCTCGAGCCCCACGTCATCGGCGCTCTCGGCGTTGGCGTAGGTGATGGCCATGTCGGCGCCCGAGGTGATGACGGTCTCCACCGGGTGCTCGAAGTGCTTGGCGAAGGCGGCGACGCTCACGAGGTCGGTAGCCGAGGCCGCCGACGGGTACCACTCCCAGCGCAGGTCGACGTGCGCGATGGACGCCGGCGTGAGGTCGGGGTTGCCGAATCGGGAGCGTCCGCCGGTGACGTCGGTGTAGATGGCGGGCGAGAGCTCGCGTAGCTCGGGGCGCGCCACGGTCATGCTCGCGGCGGCGCGCAGCTGCATGTCGTCGACGAAGCCCCAGGTCACGCCGAGCGCCGGCAGCACGTCCACCGTGTCGACGCTCGCGAGCGCGGGCGTGGCGGCGGCGTTGAACAGCTCGAAGGTCCGCACTGCGATGTGCGCGGCCTCGACGCGGGCGCCGCCCGTGAGCGTCAACCGCCACGGGAGCGCGAGGTCTGCGGACACGAACGCGGCGGCCACCAGCGCCTCGCCGGCGTAGTTGTCGGTCTTGCGCGTTGTCTCCCCGAGCTGGAAGCCGTCACCGGCGATGTTCTCGGGCGTGAAGATCTCTTCGGCTGGCTTGGCGCGCAGCGCCGGGTCACCGGTGCGCTCGCCCTTGTGCAGGAGCTTGTAGCGACGCGTCTCCACGGCGCGTGCCTTGGCGGTGAAGCCGAGGCCGCTGCGTGTGGTGAGCGTGAGGTCGTCGGTGAGCGCGAGGGGCACGTCCCACTGGAGTCCTGCGTCGTGGTTGTGATCGACGAGGTCCGAGAACAGCCGCTGGTTGCCCTCGGGGCGGTCGGAGAGCAGGAACACGCCCGAGCTCGGGTCGAGGTCGTAGCGGGTCTCGCGCTCGTCGGGCTCGTCCCGCGTGGCGAGCGAGTAGGCGTAGCGCCACTGGATCACCGAGTCGAGGAACGGCAGCTCGTGCGCGCCCGCCACCCGCTCCGAGAGCAGCATGCGCTCGACCCAGCGCAGGCGCGTGACGCGGATGTCGGTGTTCGCGTCGCCGTCGCGGCCAAGGTACGTCTTGGTCTCGTCGTCGCTGACGCGGCTAAGGAGTGTGGTGGCAGATAGCTCCCAGCCGTCGCCGTCGAGGGCGAGGCCGAGCAGGCTGCCGAGCACCACGTTGCGCTCGACGCTCTCGAGCGTGCCCTCGTCGAGGATCTCGAGGGCGCCGCCGGCGCCCACCAGGAGCTGTCGGCGCAGGGTGCTGGTGCGCACGAGGTCGTGGCCGTAGCCGGCCGCACCCACCACGCCCACGTCGAACGGCGCGAGCCGCCATCGCTCGCCGCCGGCCACGGAGAGCCCGCCGGTCGGGAGCAGGACGGTGGGCGTGGGCGTGTACACCCGCTGCAGGCTCTCGCCGAAGCGCTCGAGCTCGGCCGCGCCGTGGCCGCGGCCGGTCAGCGCGTTGCCCTCGGCGATCGGCTCGGCGTCGGAGGCGACGCGCAGCTCGGACGGGAGCGCGCGTGTGCCGTCGTCGATGCCAAGCACATCGAGCGCGCCGCCGCGGTACATGCCGGCTTCGGTCAGCGTGCTGCCGACCACGGCGCCGAGCGACGCAGAGGCCTGCAAGAACGCCTCGTCAGGGATGCGCCGCGTGCGCAGCGCGATGGCACCGCCGCCGAAGTCGGCGGGCAGCTCGGGCGACCAGGTCTTCTGCACCACCACGCTCGACAGCACGCCCGTGGGGAACAGGTCGAGCGGCACCACGCGCCGCTCGGGCTCGGGCGAGGGCAGGGTAGCGCCGTCGAGCTGCGTGCTTGAGTAGCGCTCGCCCAGGCCGCGCACGTAGATGTACCTGCCGCCCACCAACGTGAGCCCGGTGGCGCGCTTGAGCGCCGCGGCCGCGTCGCCGTCGCCCGCGCGGCCCATCTCCTCGGCGCCGAGCACCTCCACCATGCGCTGCTCCTGGCGGCGCTCGGCGACCGACGACGACAGCGCGCCCTCGAGGTGCGGCGCCTTCACGCTCAGCTCGTCAAGCTCGGCGGCGGCGGGCTCGAGCGCGGCGTCGACCCGCGTGTCGGCGTCGGGCGTGACGGTGACGATGAACGGAGCGTAGCCTGGCACCACGAACGAGAGCGTGGCGGGGGTCGCTGCCAGCTCCACCAGCAGGCGGCCGTGCTCGTCGGTCTCGCCGACCAGGCCGCCGCCGCGCAAGAACACCTTGACGCCCCCGAGCGGCTCGTCGCTGCGGGCATCGCGCGCCGTGAGCTCGACGGGGACGTGCTCGCGCGCGAGGTCGCTGGCGTGGTCGGTGTTGCCGGCGCGACTCGCGGCGGCGTTGAGCACGATCGACACGACCAGGGCCAAGCTCACCGAACGCACGGCGTCCCCTCGTCGGCGCACGCGGCGATCGCGACGCGCAGTCGGCTGGCGCGCTCGAACATCGAGGGGTCCTCGATGTCGTCGAGGAGCGCGCTCGCCTGGTTGTCATCGCCCACGCTGAACGCGGCGTAGGCCAGCGCGTAGCGCACGGCGTCGTCGGCCCCGAGGCCGGCGTCGTCGAGCGGCTGGCGCAACGCGAGCGCGCGGTCCCAGGCGCGTGCGTCCACCAGCGACGCCAGCCGCGCGCGCAGCCGCGTCGGGCCCTCGGCGATGCCGGCGGCCTCACGCTGC
>CAZONM010000310.1:0-7396 GCA_964580865.1 uncultured Myxococcales bacterium
GCCGCCGATCCCCGCCGAGCTGGCCGCGCTCGGCGAGCGCGTCGTCGACGCCGCCCGGCGCGGCGACGCCGTCGCCGTGGAGGCGAGCGTGCGCGCGTGGCTCTCGTACCGCGCGTACCAGCAGCACGGCGCCGCCGTCGACGTGCTGGCAAGCCTGGCACCCCTGCAAGCGCTGGCCGAGAGCGCGCAGGTGGAGCCCGCGCTGGTGCGCGCGCTCCTGGTGGAGGGCGTGGAGGCGGGCACGACCCGGGTGCCGCCCCTCGTGCACCAGGCGCTGGCGGCGCTGCCGTCCCTGTGCGACGACGACGTCACCGCGGCAGTTGCGCGCCTGATGTTGACGAGCGGCGTGAGTGACGCGCGCCTGCTCGCCACGCTCGGCGCTTGGCGCGCGCTGCCACGCGAGCCGCCCCCGCGCACGCCAGGCACCTGGGTGCGTGGGCCAGCGCTCGTCGCCGAGGTGCGCGCCGACGGCGACGCGCTGGTCGTGCGCACCGATGAGCCGGCGCGCGCTGCGCGCGTCGCGGTGGCCGCGGCGTCCACGACCGCCGATCTGGCGTTCCCTGCGGACACCCAGTGGCGGCCGCTCGATGACGTCCAGCTGCATCCTGCGAGCCTGTCGGAGGTGCGAGCGGCGCGGGCGCGCGTGGACGGCGCGGCGCGGGCAGCATCGTTGGCCACGGGCGCGCTCGCGGCGGGCGCGGTGCTGTTCTTCGCCATCGACCGGGTTCGTCGTCGACAGACCGCGCGCCTGCGCCGCGACCTGATCGCCTCGGTGGCGCACGAGCTGCGCACGCCCCTCGCGTCGATGCGCTTGCAGGCCGACGCGTTGGAGCGATGGGTGCGCGACGCACGCGCGCACGGCACGTTGGAGCGGCTGCAGCACGACGTCGACGTGCTCGAGGGGATGGTGGAGAACGTCCTGTGCTACGGCCGCATCGCGCGCGGCGGCGGCGTGGTGCTGCGCGAGAGCGAGGTGCCGCTGCTCGACCTGTGCCGCGAGGCGCTCGAGCGGGCGCAGCTCGAGCACCCGGGCCTGCTGGTGGACGTCCAGGGGAGCCCCGTGACCGTGCGCGCCGACGCCGAGCTGGTGCGCCTGGTGCTCGGCAACCTCGTGCGCAACGCCTGGCGCCACAACCCGCGGCCCGACCGCTGGGTGCGCGTCGCCGTGACGCGCCAGGGCGACGACGCGCAGGTGTTGGTGAGCGACAATGGCCCGGGCGTCGACGACACCGAGCGCGCGCGCATCTTCCGCCCCTTCGAGCGCGCGCTCACGTTGGCGCGCGGCTCGGGCCTGGGCCTCACGCTCAGCCGCGAGATCGCGGCGCTCCACGGCGGCGACGTGCGCCTTGCCGAGAGCGGCCCGCAAGGGTCAACCTTCGTGCTGGAGCTACCCGCGTGAGCGAACCCGGCCGCATCCTCTTGGTGGAAGACGACGCCAACCTGCGCACCACGCTCGACGAGGTGCTGCGCGACGAGGGCCTGTCGGTGGCGACTGCCGACAGCGTGGCGTCTGCGAGCGCGCTGTTGGCGGCGGCCAGCTTCGATCTGGTCATCCTCGACATCATGCTCCCCGATGGTGACGGCTACGCCCTGTGCGAGCGCATCCGGCGCGAGGGCAAGACGGCGCGCGTGTTGATGCTGACCGCGCGGACGCTCGACGGCGACCTGGAGCGCGGCTTCGAGGCCGGCGCCGACGACTACCTGCGCAAGCCCTATCGACTGCGCGAGCTGTTGGCGCGCGTCAAGGCGCTGGTGCGCCGCGGCGACGGCGCCGCGCCCGCGCGGTCGGGCCTCACGCTCGGCGCGCTGCGCGTCGACAAGGAGGCGCGCCGCGTGCTCGACGGCGACGGCGTCGAGATCCCGCTCACGCGCACCGAGCTCGATCTGCTGGTGCTCTTCCTCGAGCACGCGGGCAAGGCTCTGACGCGCAACGAGATCCTCGACCGCGTGTGGGGCACCAACGTGGTCGTCGACGAGCGCACCGTCGACAACTTCGTCTCGAGCCTGAAGAAGAAGCTGCGCTGGACGCCCGAGTCGACGTTCTCGTTTCGGAGCGTGCGCGGCGTCGGCTATCGCCTGGAGCGCAGCTGATGCTCGGTGCGCGGCGCCTGCCGCGGCGCGGCCCGCACCGGCACCTCGGCGCCGACGAGCAGCTCGTGCAGCTGCCGACGGGCTTCGCGTGGGGCGCGGCGACCGCCGATCAGCAGATCGAGCGGCAGCAGCCGAGCGACTGGACCGCGTTCGAGGAGCGGGCGGTGCGGGAGGGGCGCGGCATCGCGGGCCTCGACGTCGGCGGAGCGTGGCTCGCGCACAAAGCCGACTTCGATCGCCACTACGCCGACGACATCGCGCGCGCCGCCGACATGGGGCACACCGCGCACCGCTTCTCGATGTCGTGGGCGCGCCTGTTCCCGCGCGAGGACATGCGCGCGCCCGAGCCCGCCGCGCTCGACTTCTACGGTCGCGTGCTCGATGAGCTCGCGCGCCATCGGTTGGCGCCGCACGTGACGCTCTTTCACTTCGCGAGCCCACAGTGGCTGTGGCGCGCCACCGGCAAGCACGTGCGCCGCGGCGTCGAGCGCGCTGATGCCCCCGAGCACCTGGCGCGCCTAGCGGCGTGCCTGGTGGATGCCTTTGGCGACCGCGTGCGGCATTGGTGCACCATCAACGAGCCCGTGGTGCTCGCCTACCTCGGCTACCTCGAGGGCGTGTTCCCGCCCCACGAGCGGCGCGGCGGTCCGCTGGCGGCCAACGGCGTGCTCGACGCGCTCTTGCGCATGCACCACGCAGCGGCGAGAGCGCTCCGCGAAGGCGCGGCGCGGCGCGGGTTCCCCGTGCAGGTCGGCGTCGCGCAACACGTGCGCACGTTCCTGCCGTGGCGCAACCATGCGCCGCTCGACCGCGCCATGGCGGCCGCGGTCGAGCACCTGTTCGTGCGCCGCTTCCTCGATCGCGCGATGCCCACGTGCGACTACGTCGGTGTCAACGAGTACGGCCGCGCCTATCTCGAGACCGACGTGCGGCGGCCGCTCGCCTACCGCCTGCGTCATGCGGATCCCGCCGACCCCGACGACGATCCGAGCGAGCTCGGCTGGGCCCCCGACGAGCAGGCCTTCGAGGAGCGCTTGGTGGCGCTGGCGCGCCGCTACGCCAAGCCCATCTTCGTGCTCGAGAACGGCACGGCCGAGGCCGCGCTCGACGACGTGCGGCGTCAGCGTCAGCTCGTGCGCCATGCGCAGGCCATGGCGCGCGCCGCGCGGCGGGGCGCCGACGTGCGCGGCTACTTCCACTGGTCCCTCATCGACAACTTCGAGTGGGCCGAGGGGTTCGCGCCGCGCTTCGGCCTCTACGCCGTCGATTACGCCGCGGGGGCGCGCCGCACGGCGCGTGCCTCGGTGGAGGTCTATCGCCGCATCGCACGTGACAACGCGGTGCCGCATGAGCTGTGGGCGCGGCTCGGCCGCTGATTGGCCGCTGATCAGCGCAGCACGAAGGTCACGGTCTCGACCAGCTCGCCGTCGAGGAACACCTGCATGAGGTACGGCCCCGCGGGATCGCCCTCCGTGATGGTCCAGCCGTGCGACAGGAGGCCGCCGCGCGCGAGCTCCGTGCGCTCGGTGATGCCGGTGGTGCCGTCGCCGGCCACCAGCAGGTCGTCGCCGATCCACTCGCGCGGCGCGGCCGGCGCGATCAGGACCTCGCGCCAGGTGTGAGCGTCGCCGTCGGCGACGTGCAGCCGCCAGCCGAACTCCTGACCGATGGCCAGCGGCACCACGTCGCTCTGCACGAACGTGCCCGCCTGGTCGAGCAGGCCAAACTCGAACGTGGCGAGCGCGGGCCGCTCGGCGGGCGGGGGTGCATCGATGGTGGCGGTGACGCTGGTGACCGCGGCCGCGATGGCGAGGCAGAGGACCGTGCGGTTGACGAGATCGATGAGGGGCGCGCTCATGATCCGAATCGTAGCAGTCGCGATCGGGTCGCGCCTGTGTCGCGCCTCGGGGCGGCTCGTCGCGAGGTGTGCGACAAGGTGCGCTCGTGATGGTGTGTCGGGACCTGGCGTGCTCACCCGCCGAAGAACGCTGCTGTGGCCAGGTAGGTGCCGGCGGCCACCGCGCCGCTCAAGGGGATGGTGAGCACCCAAGCCCACAGGATCTTGGCCGTGACGCCCCAGCGCACGGCGCTCACGCGCTGCGACGAGCCCACGCCCATGATGCAGCTCGAGATCACGTGCGTGGTGGACACGGGCACGCCGAGGAACGAGGCGCCGAGGATGGTGGCGGCCGCGCTCGTCTCGGCGCAGAAGCCGTGGATGGGCTTGAGGTCGATGATCTTGGCGCCCATGGTCTTGATGATGCGCACGCCGCCGGCGGCGGTGCCGAGGCCCATGGCGGTGGCGCACACCAGCACCACCCACAGCGGGACATCGAACTTCCCCTCGCCGTTCTTGGCCACGCTGCCGTAGGCCACCAACGCCATGGTGATGACGCCCATCGATTTCTGCGCGTCGTTGCTGCCGTGGGACACCGCCATGAACCCGGCGGAGAGGAGCTGCAGGCGCCGGAACACGCGGTTGATCACGCTCACGCGCCCCCGGCGCACGATCCACAAGACCAGGATCATGACCGCGAACCCCACGACGAAGCCGATGATGGGCGACAGCACCAGCGCCTTGACCACCTTGATGACGCCCTCGGCCTTGATGGCGCCGATGCCCGCCTTGGCCACGCCGGCGCCGAGGAGCCCGCCGATGAGCGCGTGCGACGACGACGAGGGGATACCGAAGTACCAGGTGATCAGGTTCCAGGCGATGGCGCCGATCAGGGCCGCGAGCACCAGGGTCTGCGTGACCTGCGCGCCGTCGATGAGGTCGCCGCCGATGGTCTTCGCCACCGCCGTGCCCATGAGCGCGCCGCCCACGTTGAGCACGCCGGCGAGGATCACCGCCGTGCGCATGGGGAGCACGCCGGTGCTGACCACCGTCGCCACGGCGTTGGCGGCGTCGTGGAAGCCGTTGATGTAGTCGAACACCACGGCGGCGATGACGACCAAGACGATGAGCGCGAAGAGCGACATCAGGCGTTCTTGATGACGATGGTCTTGAGCGCGGTGCCGACGTGATCGCAGGCGTCGAGGGTGCGCTCGAGGCCCTCGAGGAACTCCTTGTGCTGGATGAGCAGCACGGCGTTCTTCTCGGTGCGAAACAGCGCGCCTACGCGGTTGCGGAAGATCTCGTCGCCCTCGTGCTCGAGCCGGCTCAGCTCGCGCGTGTGCTGCTGCACCTCGTCGAGGCGCTTGAGGGTGCGCAGCAGCACCACGGCCTTGGCGACCTCGCCGGTGGACTCGGCGATGAGCCTCGCCAACGGGACGGCGCCCTCGGGGACGTCTTCCATGGCGTGCACGATGAGCTGCATGGCGGTGGCGTGGTTGAGGTCGACGATCTCCTCGAGCTCGGTGGCGAGCGCGTAGATGTCGGAGCGGTCGAGCGGCGTGACGAAGGTGCGGTTGAGCGCGTCGTACGTCTCGTGGATGACGGCGTCGGCGGCGTGCTCGACGTCGCGCAGGACCTTGAGCCGACCCTCGCGCTCGGGGCCGCTCTTGGCCTCGCACAGGGCCAGCATGGCGGCGCCCGAGTCACGTGCGCAGGCCGCTCCACGTTCGAGCAGATCGAAGAACTGCACCTCGCGGGGAAGGAGCAGCTTCACGGCGCGATCGAGGAAGGTCATGGGGATGGCGCGTACCACGAATCGCCCTCGTGACAAGCGCCCGATCGGAACGCCTTTACAGCAGCGCGCGCACGGTCATGATCGGCGGTTCCGCCGTCGTCGGCGGCTGGAGGAAGCTCATGCGTCGCGCCACCTCCGTGATGTTGTTGACGGCGCTGTGCGCGTGCCCCGGGATCGAGTGGCACGGCCGCGAGGGCGAAGGCGAGGGTGAGGGTGAAGGCGAGGGCGAGGGTGAGGGTGAAGGCGAGGGCGAGGGCGAGGGTGAGGGCGAGGGTGAAGGCGAGGGTGAAGGCGAGGGTGAAGGCGAGGGTGAAGGCGAGGGCGAGGGCGAGGGCGAGGGCGAGGGCGAGGGCGAAGGTGAAGGCGAGGGTGAGGGCGAGGGCGAGGGCGAGGGCGAGGGTGAAGGCGAGGGCGAGGCGCTCTCCCTCGAGGAGGCTCTGGCGTTGTTGCGCGCTGACGCGGGCGGCGCGCTGCTCGCCCTCTCGAAGAGCCACGGGCTCCCCCTCGCGCTCGACGACGGGCGGCGCTTGTTCGTCAGCACGCTCACCAACGAGCGCCAGCTCGCCGGCGCCATGAACGCGTGGACGCCCGAGCCCATGGTCGACGAGGGCGCCTTCGCGTGGCTCGCGCGCACGGCCGCCGCCGGCGCCGGCTACAAGCTCACGGACGGCGCGAGCTGGCGCGCCGACCCATGGGCGCGCGCCTACACCTTCGACAGCTACGGCGAGATGAGCTTGGTGTCGCGCGTCGGCGCGGGGCTCGAGCGCCACTTCGACGTCGGCGGCTTCGGCCTGACGCCGCGCGTGGTGCGCGCCCTGGTGCCGGCGGGCGCGGTCACGCACGTCCTGTACGCGCACGACGGCCAGAACCTGTTTCACCCCGACGACGAGACCGCGTTCGGCTCGTGGCACATCGAGGCCAGCGCGCCCGCCGGCGTGCTCGTGATCGGCATCGACAACACCAGCGCGCGCATGGATGAGTACACGCACGTGGCCGACGACATCCCCGAGCACGTGGGAGGCAGGGCTGGCGACTACGCGCGCCTCGTGGAGGAGGTGGTGCGCCCGCTCGTGCGCCGCTGGTACGGCGAGCCCGGGCCCGTGGGCGTCATGGGCTCATCCCTGGGCGGCCTCGTGTCGTTGTTCATCGCGGACCGCAACCCGGGCGGCTGGGACTTCGTGGCGAGCCTGTCGGGGACCCTCGGCTGGGGGTCGTTCGCCGCCGGCAGCGACGACGGCGATGACACGATCATCGATCTCTGGCGCGGCGACGGGCGGCGCCCGTTCACGGTGTACCTCGACTCCGGGGGCTACGCCTCCCCCTGCGGCGACGACGACGGCGACGGCATCCGCGACGACCGCGACGGCGGCGACAACTCGTGCGAGACCGAGCAGATGTATCAGCTCCTGCTCGACGAGGGGCAGGTGGAGGGCGCCGACCTGTTCTACGTGCTCGACGAGGGCGCCGAGCACAACGAGCCCGCGTGGGCCGCGCGCGTCGGTGACATCATGGACCTGTTCGCGCAGCAGTGACGTCGCCGCGGTAGCGCGCGGTCAGCGGCCGCCCTTGGCGAGCGCCACGGCGGCCTTGAGCTCGGCCTCGAGGCCGCGCGCGCACGCCTCGGCGGCGCGGGGCAGCACCTCGGTGCCGGCGGCGCCGGCCACCTCCAGGGT
>CAZONM010000311.1:0-7344 GCA_964580865.1 uncultured Myxococcales bacterium
GTTCAGACGTGTGCTCTTCCGATCTGAAGCCGAACGACGACACGCCGGCGCGCCGCGGGTGGTCGCCGCCGCGGATCCACGGGCGCGCCTCGCTGTTCACATAGAACGGGCTCTCCGAGAAGCGCGCGGCCGGGTTCGGCGTGGTCACCTTGCAGGTCGGCGGCAGCACGCGCTCGTGCAGCGCCAGCGCGGCCTTGAGGAGCCCGGCGGCGCCCGCGGCGGCCTTGGTGTGGCCGATCTGGCTCTTCACCGAGCCCACCGCGCACCACTGGCGATCGACGCGGCCGGTCTCGGTGAACGCGATGGCCAGGCCCTGCAGCTCGGCGACGTCGCCGGCGCGGGTGCCCGTGCCGTGCGCCTCGACCAGCTCCACCGTGTCGGGACGGTAGCCGGCGGACGCGTAGGCGCGCCGCAGCGCCGCCGCCTGGCCCTCGGGCACCGGCGCGTACACGCTCTTGCTGCGCCCGTCGCTCGAGGTGCCCACGCCGCGCAGCACGGCGTAGATGGCGTCGTCGTCGCGCTCGGCGTCGGCCAGGCGCTTGAGCGCCACCATGCCCAGGCCCTCGCCGAGCAGCGTGCCGTCGGCCGCCGCGTCGAAGGGCCGGCAGTCGCCCGTGGGCGACAGGGCCGGCGTCTTCGAGAAGCACATGTGCATGAAGATGTCGTTGAGCGTGTCGACGCCGCCGGTGAGCACCACGTCGGCGCGGCGCAGCACCAGCTCGTCGACGGCCATGGCGATGGCCGCGAACGACGACGCGCACGCGGCGTCGGTGACGGCGTTGGTGCCGCCGAGGTCGAGGCGGTTGGCGATGCGCCCGGCCACCACGTTGCCGAGCAAGCCCGGGAACGTCGCCTCGGTCCACGGCACCATGGCGTCGCCGATGAGCGTGACGGCGCGCTCCACCGCTGCCTCGTCGATGCCGGCGGCGCGCATGCCGGCGCGCCACTCGGGCTGGCGCAGGCGCGAGGCCATCTGCCCGAACAGCTCTTGCCCCGAGGTGACGCCGAGCAGGCACGAGACGCGCGTCTTGTCGGCGCGCTCGAGCGGGCCCATGGCCTCCTCGAGGGTGGTGCGCGCCACCAGGAGCGCCAAGAGCTGCGACGTGTCGGTCGACGACAGGAGGCTCGGCGGCATGCCCTCCTTGAGCGGGTCGAAGGGGACCTTCGGCAGGAAGGCGCCGCGCTTGGCGTAGGTCTTGTCGGGGGCCTTCGGGTCCGCGTCGAAGTAGTCGCTGGCGCGCCAGTGCGTGTCGGGGAGGTCGGTGACGAGGTCGCTACGCGCCAGGATGTGGTTCCACAGCTCGGCCACGTCGAGGCTGCCGGGGAACAGCCCGCCGATGCCGACGATGGCGATGGGCTCCTGGCGACGACCCGTCATTGCAGCTCCAAGGAAGGCGCGGCGCGGCCACCGGCGGCGGCGGGCCCGCGCGGGGGGCGCGCCGCGGTGGCGCTCACCTCGTCGTCGTCGACGAGGACGAGGGGGCGCGGGGTGAACACGAACGCGTCGTCGGGCACGGGGCAGCCGGCGGCGCGCAGCTGCTGGGCGCGCGTGACCACGGCGGCGCCCTCGAGCAGGTTCCACGCGATCTGCGCCACGGTGCGCGCCTCGAGGGGCTCGAGGAAGCTCCCCTGCGCCCAGGCGTTGAAGGCGCCGAGCGCGGGCCCGCTCCAGATCTGGAAATCGAGCGCGCGCCCCTCGTCGCCGCTCATGGCCCACTTCGATGCCTGGCCGAGGTACGCGCGGAACACCAGCGCCATCTTGTGCTTGGGGTCGGCCTCGGCGCGCGCGATCTGCCGCGGGTCGCGCCGCTCGAAGAAGGCGCGCGTGGAGGCCCACATCTCCTCGACGGTGCCGCCGAGGACCTCGCGCTCGAGCTTGCCGCGCTCGACGGCGGGGATGGCCTCGAGGGACGGGTGCGCGCGGTACAGCTCGTAGAGCTTGTGCGCGCGCTGCGCGAACAGCGTGCCGCGCTTGAGCACCTGCACCTTGACGCCCATCTCGAACATGTCGGCGGCGGGCGCCATGGTGGTGTCGCCCAGGCGCGCGGCCGCCAACAGCTGCCGGCCGCGCAGCGACAGCCCGCTCTCGACGGCGCTCTGGTTCACGCTGCCCGTGAGCACGTAGGCGGCGCCCATGGCGAACGCCGCGGCCACGGCGTCGGGCGTGCCGAGCCCGCCGGCCGCGCCCACGCGCACCGGCGTCTCGAGCCCGAGCTCGCGCGCGCACGCGAGCGCCAGCTGCTTCACCGTGGGAAAGACCGCGGGCAGCGCCTGGTTGTCGGTGTGACCGCCGCTGTCGGCCTCGACGGTGAGGTCGGTGGCGACGGGGAGGCGCGCCGCGAGGCGCGCCTCGTCGGCGGTGAGCTTGCCCTCGCGCACCAGCGCCTCGAGCATGGCGGCGGGCGGCGGCAGCAAGAAGGCGCGCGCCGTTTCGGGCCGCGAGATCTTGCCGAACACGAAGCTCCGCCGGTGGACGCGCCCGGCGCCGTCTTGCCACAGCCCGCTGGCCGCGAAGCGCACCAGCATGGGCGTGAGCGCCATGTACGCCGAGGCCGACACGCGCCGCACGCCGCGCCGGAGGTAGAGGTCGACGACGGCGTCCTCGAGGTCGGGCTCGCTCGGCGAGTGGATGAGGTTGCTGCCCCACGCGTGCGGATCCCGGCCCGCGTGGCGCGCCACGCCGGCCTCGATCTCGTCGATGGCGGCCTCGACCTTGGCGGGCGGCAGGCCCGCGGCGCCGAAGAAGCCGAGCAGGCCCGCGGCGTGCGCCTCGACGACCATGCGCGCCGTGGTGAGGCCCTGCGCCATCTCGCCGACGACGTAGGGGAAGCGGCACGCGTGCGCCTCGAGGAAGGCGCGGCTGCCCAGGTGCTCGGGCCACAGCGCGGGCAGCGCCGCCACCAGCGCGTACGGCCCGCTGGTCGTCGCGCTGCCGCCGCTGCCCGCGCCCACGCGGCCGCTGTCACGGTCCTGCACCACCACGCAGGGCTCGCGCACGCGGCGTGCGGCCTGCGCCAGGCCCTCGGCGTCGAAGGCGGCGGGCCCATCCCCGGGGGTCCACGACGACAGCGCGGGCAGCAGGCGGTTTTCAGCGGCTTTCACGGGAGAATTCGCGTGGTTTCTCGACGAGGAAGGCGAGTTTCAGCAAAAAGTGAAGAAACTCGGTTTTCGCGCAAAACGGACCCCACGGGTAGCCCTTTGGCGGCGTGCTCGCAAGGCGAGATCACGTGCGGACGCGCCGCGTCACGGCGCGCTTGGTCATGGCGCCGTCATGGCGCGATGCTCGCGCCGCGGCTCCCGCAGCGCCCCCCATCGGTGCCCGCAGGCACGCCGTTGCCGGGGGACGCACGCGGCCCCAAAAACGCGAGCCAGCGCGCGGCGCCGGGGCCGCGCGGGAGGTGCCTGTGAAGAACGTCCTCATTACCGGCGCGTCGAGCGGCATCGGCGCGGCGCTGGCGCGGCGCTACGCCGGGCGCGGCGATCGGGTCTGGCTCGCCGCGCGCCGCGTCGACCGCCTCGGCGCCGAGGTGGACGCCATCCGCAGCGCCGGCGGCACCGCGCAGGCCGTGCCGCTCGACGTGGAGGACGCCGAGGCGCTGGAGCCGGCGCTGCACAAGCTCGACGCCGACGCGGGCGGCTTCGACGTCGTCATCGCCAACGCCGGCGTGGGCGGGCGCGGAACCACCGCCTCCCGCCTCCGCTTCGGCGACGTCAAGCGCGTCTTGGCCGTCAATTTCACCGGCGCCGTGGCCACGCTGCTCGCGGCGCAGCAGCCGATGCTCGCGCGCGGCCGGGGCAACCTGGCGGTGGTGTCGAGCTTGGCCGCCGAGCTGGCGCTGCCCATCGCCCTCGACTACGGCGCCGCCAAGGCGGGCCTGTCGTACTTCACCGAGGCCATGCGCCTCGACCTCGCGCCGCGCGGCGTACGCGTCACGTTGGTGCACCCGGGCTTCGTCAAGAGCGAGATGACGGCCAAGAACCGGTTCCCCATGCCGTTCATCCTCGACACCGACGCCGCCGCGGCCCTCATCGTGCGCGGGGTCGACCGTGGCGCCGCGCGCGTGCGCTTCCCATTCGCCTACACGGCCGCGTTCGCGCTCGCGAAGCGGCTGCCGCTCTCGCTGGTCGCGCGGGTGGCGCAGGCGCGGGCTACGCCTGGGAGCAAGGGCTCGCCGCGCCTGCGGTGACGCGCGGCGCGCTACCGCACCGTGAAGCCTACGCGCGCGCCGCCCTCGGGCCGCGCCTCGGCGAACGCGCGGCCACCGTGCGCCTCCGCGATGCGGCGCACGAGGTGCAGGCCGAGCCCGAGCGAGCCCTTGGCCCCCTTGTGGAAGAAGGGCTCGAACACGCGCGCGCGATCGGCTTCGTCGATGCCCGGGCCCTGGTCGTCCACGGACACGCGCACCGTGTCGCCCTGGTGCTCGATCGCCAGCGCCACGGCGCCGCCGCCGTGCCCGGCCGCGTTGTCGAGGAGGTTGGTCATGGCGCCGAGGATCAGCGTGGGGTCCACGGTCGCGCGCAGCGATGGCGGCGCACGCAGCACGCGCTCGTCGAGACCGGCGCGGGCGAGCGCGCGCCGCGCCAGCTCCACCAGGTCGGTGTCGAGGCGCTCGGCCACGGCGAAGTCGAGGCGCGCCTGCGCCAACAGCCGGCCCACGAGCGCGTCCATGTCGAGCACTTCGCGCTCGATCTCGGCAAGGGTCTCGGGCGATGGCCGTTCGCGCAGCGTCTCCACCAGGATGCGCAGGTGCCCGAGCGGCGTGCGCAGCTCGTGCGACGCGCCGGCCAAGAGGGCGCGCTGGTCGGCGAGCTGGCGCTCGATGCGCTCGGCCATGTCGGCCAGGGCGTCGGCGAGGTCGGCCACCTCGGCGATGCGGTGACGCCGGGGCCGCGGGCGCGCGCGCAGATCGCCCCCGCCGATGCGGCGCGCCACGTCGGCCAGCTCCGCCAACGGCCGCGTCGCGCGGCGCGCGAACGCGCCCGTGACGCCCCACACCACGGCCACCACGGCGCCCACCACCAGCGGCGCGCGCCACGGGCGCGGCGGGCTCGTGCTCGCGTAGCAGTGCTCGGTGGTGCCGTCGTCGCGCACCACCGTGCGGTGCTCGGCGTGCTCGCCCGCCCACAGCGCCGAGCCCACGATCCACACGGTGGCGGCGGTGGCGGCGATCGACGCGAACGCGCCCACGAACAAGTGCCGGCGCAGCGGCCGATGACGTCGGCGCAGGTCGTGGTGGTGGTGGTGGTGCCACGGCCTCGTCATGCGCCGTCCTTGGCGAACAGGTAGCCCACGCCGCGCACGGTCTTGACCGGGCAGGGCTCGCCGAGCTTGTGGCGCAGGCGCGACACGTGCACGTCGACGGTGCGCTCGCCCACCACCACGTCGCCGCGGCCGGCCTCTTCGAGCAGCGCGTCGCGCGCCACCGGGCGGCCCGCGCGGCGCATGAGCGCCACCAAGAGGTCGAGCTCGAGCGCGGTCAGCTCGAGCGCCTTGCCGGCGCGCTCGGCGGTGCGCGCGCCCGCGTCGACCACCACGTCGCCCACGCGCAGCCGCTCGCCGAACGCGTCGGGCGCGGCGCGGCGCAACACGGCGCGCAGCCGCGCCAACAGCTCGCGCGGCGAGAACGGCTTGCCGAGGTAGTCGTCGGCGCCGAGCTCGAGGCCCACGATGCGATCGGCCTCGTCGCCGCGAGCAGTCAGCATCACCACGGGCACGCGCAGCTGCTTGTCGCGGATGCGGCGCAAGACATCGAGCCCGTCCATGCCCGGCATCATGACGTCGAGCAGCACGGCGTCGAACGCGTCGTGCTCGAGCAGCGCCAGGCCGCGGCCGCCGTCGGGCGCGTGGGTGAGCGCGAAGCCGTGCGGCTCGAGGTAGCCCCGCAGGAGCTCCCCGAGCCGCGCGTCGTCGTCGATGAGCAACAGGCGCGTCATCGCCGCCACGCTACCGCATGCTCACGGCGCAGGGGTCACCGGGGTGCGCTCGTCCGGGGCGGCGGGCGGTGGCAGTCGGCGCGCGACCACGAGCGCTCGCAGCTCTCGCGCTGGCACGACCGGTGGCCGTGCCGAACGCTCCAGATGCCGTGGCCGAAGCCCGCGATGACGCCGAGGCCGAGCAGGGTAGCGAGGATGGTCTTTCTCATGACGTGCTCCTTCGTGTGCGTGGTGTGGGTGGTGTGCGTGGTGTGCGCGGTGTGCGTGCGGCGGTCAGGCTTGCGCCGCCAGGTGCTCGAGCACGCCGGCGCCGCGGCCCACGAGGTCGGCCACGACGCGCCGTTGCCGCTCGTCGAGCACCGCGTGGATCTTGGCGAGCGCGCCGAAGGCCGCGTCGCGCAGCGCCTCGGCGCCGGCGTCGAGGTGGCTGAAGGCCTCACCCATGTTCTCGGTGCGGAACTCGTCTCCGCGCAGGGCCTCGGCCACCTGACGCGCGCTCTTGGCCCGCTCGTCGGCGGCGCGGCGCGCGGCGGCCTTCAGCTCCCGCAGGGCCTCGAGGATGGTGCGCTCCTGTCCCGCCGTGGTCTGCAGCCGAGCGAACAACCCGCGCAGCATCATCGGCGGGCCGTCGTCACCCCAGTCGCCGGGGAAGCCGTCGGCGCCGTCGTCGAAGCGGCCGCGCCACGAGCCACGCGTGGGGCCGCCGTCCCATGCATCGCCGCATGCTCCGCCGTGGTGGTGGCGCCAGGCGCGGTGATGCCACCCGTGGCACCGGCGGTGACCGCGCAAGACCTTGATGAGACCGATGAGGCAGGCAGTGCCGATGACGAAGCCAAGCATGTTCGTTCCTCCGTGCCTCAGGAGTAGGGGCCCCGTGTGAAGGTCAGCCGCACGGGATCGTGAAGAAGTGTGAAGGGGGGCGCGTGGGCCCCCTCCGCCGCCGGCGCGACTTCGCAGTATCGTGCCCGCGATGTCGCTCTTCTCCCGCGCCCACCGCCCCGATCGCCAGAAGGCCGAGCGCCTGGTCACCGAGGGCTACGTCCACTTCAAGGAGGGGCGCCTCGACGACGCGCTCCACCGCTACGACGCCGCGCGCAAGGCCGATCCGGGGTTGGCGGTGGCCCACCTCGACGCGGGGCTGTGTCGCCTCGACCTCTTCAACCGCGATGCGCCCACGCTCGACCTCGGCGAGCGCGAGCACGCGCTGGCCCTGGCGGCCGAGGCGCTCGAGGCGGCCGTGGCCCACGACGCCACCTCGTGGCGCGGCTGGCGCGCCCTGGCCAACGTGCGCGAGCGGCGCCAGCAGTGGGCCGCCGCCCGCCAGGGGGGGGGGGGGGGGGGGGGGGGGGGGGCGCCCCCGCGGGGGGGGGCGGGGGCGGCGCCGCCGGCGGCGGCGCCCGCCCCGCCCCC
>CAZONM010000312.1:0-7322 GCA_964580865.1 uncultured Myxococcales bacterium
CACCCAGCGCACCTTGATGGGCAACGACAGCACCCACTGCCGCATGGGCGTCACGGGGAGAACCGCGTCGACGAGGTGCGCCGCCGCGTCCACCGCCCGCCGCGACGTGCACGAGGGGCACACGCCGCGTCGTTTGCACGAGAACCCCACCAGGTGCTCGTCGCCGCACGAGCCGCACCGGACGCGCATGAAACCATGCGCCAAGACCCCGCAGCCGAGGTACTCGCGAAACTCGCGCTCGACGAAGGCGGGCAGCCCAAAGCCGTGCGCGCTCGCCGCGCGCGCCTCGTCGAGGAAGGTCGCCAGGTGCTCGCGCACCACCCGGTGCAGCACCGTGCCCTCCGGCGAGCGCGGCCGGTAGCCGGCGCCAAGCGGCATTGACGCCGCGCCGACCCACCGCTGCCACGCGTGTCCGTCGTCGACCACCAACGCCAACGCCAACACCCGGTCTGTGCCGCCGCTCTCCGCACACCAGGTCCGGAGCCGCACGGCCCCACTTGCGCCGACAGATCCGCGCCCGCGCCGATCGGCACGCCCGCGCGCACCTGCCCACCGCAACGCCGCCGCGATCAAGCACCGAGGAGCGGGGAGCGGCGGTCGCCGACGCGCAGCGCCCGGAGGCCCGCGCGACGCGTGCATCGCCACGCCCCGCGTGACGACACCAACGGCTCGCCGATCCCCATGAGGCACGAGCGCGGCTCGCGCGAGCAGCCGGCCAGCGAAGGGCACGAGCGCAAACGGCTGGCGGCGGCCGCGCGAGCGAGCAGAGACGCAAAGGGGCCGAGCACAGCGGCGCGACGGCGACCGCCGCTCCCCGCTCCGCCCGCTCGACTACGCCAGCTCGGCACCTCTCGCGGAAGCTCGAGGCCCTGGCCACGTGAGCATCGTGGGCGCTCACGCCGTGCGGGTGAGGGCCCGCAAGCCAGGCGCCTCGTGGCCCGACGCGGCCACGTACTCGAGGTAGCCGCCGCCGTACACGCGCGGTCCACCCTTGTCCGTGGGGTTGAGCTCGAGGACGCGGTTGGACAGCGCGGCCAAGAAGCTGCGGTCGTGCGAGACGAACAGCATGGCGCCGTCGAACTGGGCCAGCGCGGTCACCAGCATCTCCTTGGTGGCCATGTCGAGGTGGTTGGTGGGCTCGTCGAGCACCAGGAAGTTCGGCGGATCGAAGAGCATGAGCGCCAGCACCAGGCGCGCCTTCTCGCCGCCCGACAGCACCGCGCACGGCTTCTCCACGTCGTCACCAGAGAAGCCAAAGCAGCCCGCCAGCGCGCGCAGCGTGCCCACGGTGGCGAGCGGGAACGACGCCTCGAGCGTCTGATACACGGTGCGCGAGGCGTCGAGCACGTCCATGGCGTGCTGCGCGAAGTAGCCCATCTTGACGCTGGGCCCGAGGGTCACCGTGCCGACGTCGGGCTCGGCGGCGCCCGCCACGAGCTTCAAGAGCGTCGACTTGCCGGCGCCGTTCTCGCCCATGACGCACCAGCGCTCGCGCCGGCGCACCAGCAGGTCGAAGTGGTCGTAGACGCGCTTCTTGCCCCAGCCCTTGGTCACGTCGGTGAGCTTGACGATCTCGTCGCCGGCGCGGGGGGGCGGCTTGAAGTCGAACGTCTGCGCCTTGCGGCGGCGCGGCGGCTCGAGCTTCTCGATCTTGTCGAGCTTCTTGATGCGGCTCTGCACCTGCGCGGCGTGCGACGCGCGCGCCTTGAAGCGCGCGATGAACTCGTGCTCCTTCTTGAGCATCGCCTGCTGGCGCTCGAACTGCGCCTGCGCCTCGCGGTCGCGGATGCGGCGCTGCTCCTCGTAGAAGTCGTAGTTCCCCGAGAAGGTGGTGAGCTCGCCGCCGTCGATCTCGATGATCTTCTTGACGATGCGGTTCATCAGCTCGCGGTCGTGCGTGGTCATGACCAGCGCACCCTCGTAGGCCTTCAGGAACTCCTCGAGCCAGATGATGCTCTCGATGTCGAGGTGGTTCGAGGGCTCATCGAGCAGCAACAGGTCGGGGCGCATGACCAGGATGCGCGCCAGCGCCACGCGCATCTTCCAGCCGCCCGACAGCTTGCCCACGTCGTCGTCGACCACGTCGGGATCGAAGCCGAGACCCGCGAGGATCTCGCGTGCACGTCCCTCGAGCGCGTAGCCGCCGAGCGCGTCGAAGCGCCCCTGCACGTCGCCGAAGCGCTCGACGAGCTGCTCCATCTCGTCGGCGCGC
Organism: uncultured Myxococcales bacterium; assembly: GCA_964580865.1. Classification (GTDB taxonomy): domain Bacteria; phylum Myxococcota; class UBA727; order UBA727; family VGSZ01; genus JACOUT01. Next base: position 2,213 of record CAZONM010000312.1, read on the forward strand.
TCGGGATCGGCGAGCGCCTGCTCGAGCGCCTTGAGCTCGGCCATGAGGTCGCTCACCTGCCCCGCGCCGTCGAGCGTGGCCGCCAGCACGGACTTGCCCTTCATCTCGCCCGTGTCTTGCGAGAAGTAGCCGATGGTGACGCCGCGCTCGACCACCACGTTGCCGCCGTCGGGCTCTTCCTCGCCCGTGATCATGCGAAAGATGGTGGACTTGCCGGCGCCGTTCGGTCCCACCAGGCCGACCTTCTCGCCACGGTTCACCGTGGCGGAGGTCTCCATGAACAGGAGCTGCTTGCCGTACGCTTTGCTGACGTTGTCGAGCGAGATCATGGTGCGGTGCTACGTCACTGCAGCGTGAGCACGCGCGCGGCGGCCTGCACGTTCTCGAGGTCGTCGCCGAGGACGCCGCCGGCGATGAGCACGCGATCGTCGCCCAGCGCGGTCATGGTGAAGTCGAATTCCGTGCCGATGTCGGCCACACCGCCGTCGAACGCGCCGGTGGCGAAGTCGTAGGCGTCGCAGGTGGGCGTGTCGACGCCGCCGCACACGAGCGCGGCGCACGACAGCGTCACCGCCTCGCACGCGTACCGCGCCGTGGGCAGCGGTGCGGCCGCGCTCCATTGGCTGCCGGCGGCGTCGAAGCGCTGCACGTCGGTGAGCGCGCCGCCCGCGTAGCCGCCGAACACCAGCGCGTCGCCCACGTCGTCGTTGGCGGCGCAGGCCGAGCGACGGGCGCCCGGGATAGCGGGGCCCGAGGTGGCGCGTCCGTCGGCGAAGATGACGTCAACGTCGGCCAAGGCGCTCGTGTAGTAGCCGCCGATCATGAGCGCGCGGCCGTCGGCCAGCGTGTGCGCGGTGGCGGCGCCACGCGCGGGCACCACGTCGCTGCTGGTGGACGCCAGCGTGTCGTCGCTCGGATCGAAGATGAGCACGCGCTGCGGGTAGCTCTCGGCGTTGTTCTGACCGCCGAAGATGATCACGCGCCCGTCGCCAGCCACGAAGGCGCTGGCGCCGGTGCGCGGCTCCGGCAGCTCGGGGCCCGGCGACCAGGTGCCGTCGTCCCACAGCTCGGTGCCGCGTACGCTGCCGCCGTCGTTCTGGAAGCCGCCGATGGCCAGCGCGCGGCCGTCGCGCAGCGCCACGAGCGTGAAGTCCTGGCGCGGCGTCGCCATGGCGCCCGTGCTGGCGAAGGTCGCGCTCGCCGGGTCGAACAGCTCGGCGCTGGAAATCGCCAGGTAGCTGTTGTCGTGGCCGCCGGCGATGAGCACGCGCCCGTCGGCGAGCAGCGCGGCTGCGTGGCGGGTGCGCGGCGTGACCATGGCGACGGGATCGCCCGCCGACACGGTGGCGCCGGTGCAGCGACCGATGGGGCTGTCGTCGTCGTCGAGATCGATGGGAGGGCGGGTCAGGAACAGCGTGTCGCAGGCGAGGCCGCCAAGCGACGCGAACAGGCACGACAGGACGAATACGGGGCGCAACATGGCGACGAGCGTCGCGCGCCACTCGGCGCCGTCAACGCCCGGCGCGGCGTTTTTCGCGGTGATCGCGGGCGTTGCCATCACCCACCGCGTTGGCGACAAGCGCGTCGTGAGGCGCGCGCGGCGACAACCGAAGGACGTGGTGCTCTTGCAGCTCGCCATCCTGCTGTCGCGCGGGGTCGAGCTCACCTACCAGCGCCTGGCCGACGAGTTCCTGCTCGAGCGACGCACCGCCGAGCGCTACCTGCGCGATCTGCGCGCCAGCGGGCTGCCCGTCGTCACCGAGCGCGCCGGGCGGAGCGCGCGCTTCTCGCTCGATCGCCGCCGCGCCCGCTTCGACGTCGAGGCCATCGACGTACCACCCTCGGCGGCGCGCTCGCTGTCGCTGTTGATGGTGGCGTCGCAGCTCTTGCCCGCGCACCTCGGCGTGCGCGAGGCGGTCGATCGCACGGTGCGCGCCGCGCTGCGCCTGCGCGGCATGAAGGCCGCCGCCGAGCTGCGCCGCCTCGAGGACGCGGTGCTGGTGCTCGAGAACGACGCCAAGGACTACCAAGGCAAGGCCGAGGTGTTCGCGGCCTTGGTCGACGCCGTGCTCGAGGGGCACCGCGTCACCGTGCGCTACCGCTCTCCCAAGGGGAGCGCCAGCGCCGAGGAGCAGTTCTTCCCCGCGAGCATCGGCCTGTACAAGGGCGGCCTCTACGTGCTCGCGGTGCCCCCGGGCGACGACGGCACGGGCGCGACGTGGCGCGCCCTCGAGCGCGTCGAGGGCATGCCGCACGTCGATCGGCGCGGCACCCTCAAGCCCGACGTGCGGAGGCGTGCCATCGCCGAGGCGCGCGCGCGCTGGGGACCGGCGCGGCCGCGCGGCCGCGAACAGGTGATCACGCTGCACTTCGGCGCGGCGGCGGCGCCCTACGTGCTGGCCCGCCCCTGGCACGAGCGCGCCGAGGCGGAGCTCTGGCCGCAAGCACACGGCGGCGGCTTGCGCATGTCGCTGCGCCTGTCGGGCCAGACCGACATGTTCGAGTCGTGGGTCAAGTCCTGGGGCGCCGAGGTCCAAGTGCTGCGCCCGCGCGACATGGCCGAGCGCATCGCCGCCGACCTCGAGAGCGCCGCGCGCCGCCATCGCGACGAGGCCGCGCGCTTTGCGCGCGAGACCGAGGCCTGAGGCGTTGACGCGTCGCGTTCGTCGGCGCCGATCGACGGTTGCGGACCTTCGCCCCTATGCCATCGTCGGCGCGTGCGCACGCTGCTCCCGCTCGCCGCCGGCGTCGTCCTGACGTCGTGCGCCCCTCCACCGCTCGACATCCCCGACGGGTGCTCGCCGCTCGGCGTGGGCATCGACTGTGGTGTTCCGTACCCGAGCGACGTGTTCCTCGTCGACGACCCCGCCATGCCCACGGGGAAGCGCGTGGCGCCCTCGGGCGCGGCCAAGCTCTGGACGCAGAGCGGGCTGACCGGGGACGTGTTCGAGGCCTGGGCGCCCGACGGCTTCTCGCCGGTGACCCCCATGGTCGCGGCCTTCGGCGTCGCCGTCGATCCCGCAAGCGTCCCCGGGTACGCAGCCGATCCGGCCGCGACGCTCCTGCCCGCGGCCGCCACCGCGCTCATCGAGGCCGACACCGGCGCGCGCATCGCCCACTACGTCGACGTCGATCCCCGGGCGGTGGACGACGCACGGCGCGCCGTGACCGTGCGCCCGCTGAGCCGACTGTCGCCGCGCACCCGGTACATCGTGGCGCTGTCGGGGCTGCGCACGCCCGACGGCGCTGCCGTGTCAGCGCCCGAAGGCTTCCGACGCGTGCGCGACGGCCAGGCGGGCAATGACCCCGCGCTGCTCGCGCTGGCGCCGCACTTCGACGCCGACGTCTTCCCCGTCGTCGAGCGCGCGGGCCTCGCGCGCGGCGCGCTGCAGCTCGCGTGGGACTTCACCACCGGCTCCGACGAGCGCACCGTCGACGACATGCTGCACGCGCGCGCGGCCGCGCTGGCGGCGCTCGACGCCGCGCCGCCGGTGGTCACCGTCGAGGCGGTGTTCGAGGGAGCCGACGTCGCCCTGGCGGTCGACGACCACCCCGAGCTCACCTGGCGCATGATCTACGGGTGGTTCACCGCCCCCCGTGTCGTCGTCGACAACGCCCCGGGCACGCAGCTGTTGCGCGACGGCGCGGGGCTGCCGATGGCCGACGGCACCATCGACGTGCCCTTCATCGCCGCGGTGCCCGCCAGCGTCCGCGACGGCGCTGCCGGCATCCCCGTGCTGTTTGGCCACGGCTTCTTCGGCAGCAGGGACGAGCTCGAGGGCTTCGCCGCGCGCAACATCATGAACGAGGTCGGCGGCGTGGGCTTCGCCATCGACTGGCAGGGCATGAGCGACCAAGACATCGGGCGCGTCGTGGCCACCGTAGGCGGCGAGGTGAGCAAGAGCATCGACTTCGCGGAGCGCGTCCCGCAGGCGATGGTCAACTGGCACGCGCTGTCGCGCGCCCTCGAGACCGGCGCGTTCTTCGCGCACGACGCGTTCACGCGCCCGCCGCGCCGCCCCAACCGCGACGACGACCGCGTGCCGGTGGTCGACCTGTCCAAGCCGACCTGCTTCGTCGGCATCAGCATGGGCCACATCCTCGGCGGCACCATGACCGCGCTCAACCCGTCGGTGCGGCGGACCGCGCTGCAGGTGGGCGGCGCCGCCTTCTCGACCATGATGTTTCGCGCGCGGCCCTTTACGCGCTTCTTGTTCCTGATGGACGTGTCGATGCCCGACGCGCTCGATCAGCAGAAGCTGCACGCGCACATGCAGAGCCAGCTCGACCGCATCGACCCCGCCACCTACGCGCGCTTCCTGCTCGGCGACGAGCTCCCCATCGGGCCGAGCAACGAGCCGCGCGGGCGACGCGCGCTCGTGCAGATGGGCCTGGGCGATCCGCAGGTGCCGAACGTCGGCACCGAGCTACACGCGCGCACCCTCGCGCTGCCGGTGGTCGAGGGCAGCGCCAAGCGGCCCATCTTTGGGCTGCACGACGCCGCCGCGCCGCACGCGGGCTCGGGCCTGTTCGCCTACGACTACGGCGTCGACACGGGCTTTTACGAGCTCGCGACCCCGGCCGACGACGGCAACCCCGTGCACGAGGCGGTGCGCCGCAGCCCCGAGGCGCTGGCGCAGCTGCGCGCCTTCTTCCACGATGGCGTCATCATCAACCCGTGCGCCGACCGCTGCGCCGTCGAGGTGCCCCCGGGCACGCCGCAGTAGCGCCCGGCGCGGTCACGGCGGCGGCGGCGGCGGGGCCTCGGCGGCCTTCTTGGCGGTCTCGAGGTCGGCCATCATCAGCTCCAGGTCGGCCCGCACCGCGTCGACGTCGGGACGACGCTTGAGCGCGAACAGATCGCGCTCGGCGTGCTCGAGGTCGCCCTCGGCCAGATAGAGCCGCGCGCGATCCAAGATGGCGTCGCGCGCGCCCTTCGAATAGGGATCGACGTCGACGGCCTTGGAGTACAGCTCGATGGCGGTGGCGGTGTCGCTGGCCCTCTTCGCCTGCTTGCGCAGCTCGTCTTGCCGCTTCGCGAGGTCCACGGCCGCCGGCGGCGCCGGCGACGCGGGCGGCGGCGGCGCGGCGGGCGCGGCGGCCGCGGCCG